>CANQBS010000163.1 GCA_947589075.1 uncultured Acetatifactor sp. | reverse complement strand
CTCCAAAGCTCACAAAAAATGCTTTAGAAAAAGCTTTAGAGAATCAAGTTATAGAACTTATGAAGGAAAAGCCTTCTGTTACGCAATTAGAAATTGCCAAATACCTTGAACATTCAAGAACTAAAGTTCAAAGCGTGATCAGAGAGCTTTTGAATAGCGGGAAAATTGAACGAATAGGTGGGAAACGATATGGAAAATGGAATGTTAAAGAGTAGGAAAACAAGACATACTCTTTACTTTGAAAAGAGGAGAAAGAGCTGAGAAAACAGCTGCATGCAGGAAATAGCTATGAATAAAAGAAATTATCAAAAGGAACTGGAAGAAATACTAAAAAGGATGAAACAATATGGACAGGCGGCACAGAAACGGACTATGCTGGATCAGACTTTGCCGGAACAGGCTTTGCCAGGACAAAAGATGCAGAAGCAGGCGTCGTCGGAGCAGGAACAAACGGAACCGGACACGCCTCCCTGCCTGTTTCTGCACAGTTGCTGCGCACCCTGCAGCAGTTATGTCCTGGAATACCTGAGCGTATATTTTCAGATTACTGTATTCTATTATAATCCCAATATTTCCTATGAAGAGGAATACCGGAAGCGGGTGGAGGAACAGAAGCGCCTGATCGGGGTCTATAACCTGGAAGGCGGACGGTATCCCATATCCGTGGTAGAAGGGGATTACGAGCCGGAAGTCTTTTTCCAAACGGCGAAGGGGCTGGAGGACTGTCCGGAAGGCGTGGAACGGTGTTTTCGCTGTTATAGGCTGCGGCTGGAAGAAACCGCAAGGAGGGCAGCAGAAGGAGAGTATGATTTTTTCGCTTCTACCCTCAGCATCAGCCCTTTGAAAAATGCGGAGAAGCTGAACGAGATCGGGTTTACCCTGGCAGAAAAATACGGGGTAGGCTGGCTGCCATCGGATTTTAAGAAAAAGGACGGTTATAAAAGATCCATTGAATTGTCGGCGAAGTACCATTTGTACCGGCAGAATTACTGCGGATGCGTCTTTTCCAGGCGGAAGTGCGCAGATGAGCCGGATCCGCAGGCAGTTTGCCGGAAATCGCGAAATGTATAACCTGCCGGATCCGCGGCGGGACGATCCCCCGGAAAACATTTGACCGAAAAAAAACGATACGAAAGAGGAGCCTGGAGAATATGCTGCACACAGATACGCGATATGACCGATACATAAAGATCCTGAAGGAGGAGCTGATCCCTGCCATGGGCTGTACGGAGCCCATCGCCCTGGCTTATGGGGCCGCCAAAGCCAGGGCGCTTTTGGGAACCCTTCCCGACAGGCTCCTTGTCCAGGTTAGCGGCAACATCATTAAGAACGTAAAGAGCGTGGTGGTGCCCCATACCGGCGGTCTGCGGGGGATTCCTGCGGCGGTGGCGGCAGGCGCTGCCCTGGGGGATGCTTCCCGGAAGCTGGAGGTGCTCTCCGATGTGGAAGAGGAGCGGATCTCTGAGATTACGGAGTATTTGAAAAGGGTACAGATAGAGGTGGTCCATGCGGATACGCCCCATATTTTTGATATCATGATCACGGCATTTTGCGGGGAAGAAAGCGCATTCGTCCGGATCCTGGAGCACCATACCAACATTGTCTGCATGAAAAAGAACGGGCAGACAGTGTTTGAAAAGAAAATGGATGAAAACGCCGGAAAAGAAGAGAACCGAAAAGAAGAGACCCGGAAGGAAGAGGATCGGAAAGGAGCGGACCGAAAAGAAGAGAACCGGACAGAAGAGGCTCGAAAGGAAGAGCTTACGGACCGCAGCTGTCTTTCCGTTGAGGGGATCGTGGACTTCGCGGACAGCGTGGAGACAGAAGAGGTCAGGGAGATCCTGGAGCGTCAGATTTCCTATAATATGGCTATCGCAGAAGAGGGGCTTGCCCATGATTACGGGGCCAATATCGGAAAAACCCTGCTTTTCGGGCATGAGGAGGACCTGGAACGGAAGATGCGCGCCTATGCGGCGGCAGGCAGCGACGCCAGGATGAACGGCTGCGAGCTGCCGGTGATCATCAATTCCGGAAGCGGGAACCAGGGGATCACCAGCAGTGTGCCCGTCATCGTCTATGCCGGAGAAAAGGGAATCGGACGGGAGGAGCTGCTGCGGGCTCTGTGCGTTTCCAACCTGATCACCATTCATTTGAAAACAGGGATCGGCAGGCTCTCCGCTTACTGCGGCGTGGTCAGCGCCGGCTGCGGCGCAGCCGCGGGCATCGCTTATCTCCAAGGAGGAAGATTTGATATGATCGCCCATACGGTGGTGAACGCCCTGGCCATGGATTCCGGCATCGTCTGCGACGGCGCCAAAGCCAGCTGTGCGGCAAAAATTTCCTCTGCGGTGGATGCAGGCATGCTGGGACTCGCCATGTATCAAAATGGCAATCAGTTCTGGGGCGGCGACGGGCTGGTAAGAAAGGGCGTGGAGAACACCATTTCCAATATCGGCAGGCTCGCCCGCAACGGGATGCAGGAGACGGATAAAGAGATCATCCGCCTGATGATGGAGGACTGCTAGGACATGAAGACCGGGTAGTTGGATTTCCGGACAGGCAGCAGAGCGGGAG
>CANQBS010000162.1 GCA_947589075.1 uncultured Acetatifactor sp. | reverse complement strand
ATTCCGGAGACAATTATCAGGGAAGAAAGAGGTTACACTACGGCTTTAGCTGAAGCATATGGCCAGGCGGAGAATATGGCGCCTTTCCCGATGGAAAAGATTTCCGATTATCCAAAGCATGAAAAGCATCTCGCACAGCAGAGAAAATATTATTTTGCTGCGGAAGCAGTAAGACGCGGTACGCGAGATATTTATGATAAAGAAGATCAGTTCAACATCTTGAAGGATGAGACCTACGAATATGTAAAAGACGATTATGAGGATCGAGCTGCCAGTGGCCTGGAGCGCCTTAAAACTGTGCAGAAGAGAGCAGGAGAGCTTGTTTCCAGCAGATGTTGGCTGTTCAGGGACACAGATTGGATCGGGATACCACAGAAAAAAGGCGTATGTCATTTCCTTGTAAATGATGGGACCTTGGAAGGATGGGTGAGAGACGATGATGGACCATCTATTTAATTCAACGTTTGAGAATTCGCTTCGTCTGCTTATTCTTCTGGATGAATACGAAATGCCACAGACACTGGATATGCTCTATGCAGTAGATTTTATGACGCTATATGGAGTACCTTTTGGCGTTTCTGAACATAACCTGCAGGGGGACAATGATCTGAAATTCAGTGAATTTGCTTCTCATCGTGAATTGGTGAAGGAAGCATTAAAAGAACTGGTACTGAATGGAACTGCTGAAGCAGTAGGATTTAAGAACGGGCTTTCTTATGTCATCACGACTGAAGGCGAAGATTATTGTGAATCATTGACCAGCGAATACGCACGTGAGTATAGAAAAATCGCCCGTGATGTAGTAAAAGCTACTGAAGGCAAAACAGAAAGAGGCCTTATTGCAGCCATTTATAAGTTAGGAGGCAAATCCTATCGACGGGAGGCAGTACAATGAGCAGATTTCACATAACTAAAATCGCAGCTTCCGGACCGGATGTAAAATATTCATCTGTACCATTTGAAGATGGCGTAAATTTTATAGTCGGACCTTCCAATACAGGAAAATCCTATGTAATTGGATGTATTGATTTTATGTTCGGCGGGAAAGAAGTCCCTTTCTCGAAGGATGATACCGGTTATGATACGGTCATGATGGATATGGAATCCGATGACGGATATTATTTCAACGCAGAAAGAAAAATAGAGGACGGAAGCAGCGGGGATAAAGGCTCTAATATTGTACATGTAAGTACTAATCTGCCGGGTGTTCGTGGGGATGAATTCAAGATCAACACGAAAGAATACAGTGACCTCTTAATGAGAATTATAGGGGTTGAAGAAAGAACAAAAATAATTGCAACTCAGGCACCAAAGGATGAAGACCTTACTTTCAGAACAATATTCCATCTGTTCTTCATCAATGAGGAGAATATTTTTAAAAAGCAAACCGCATTTGACGACCCTTCCTATTCAAAAATAACTGCAAGCTTAACGTCACTTTTATATCTCATAAATGGAGATAATCTGGAACGCTTTTTGCCGGATGTAAGTGTCGAGGAGCTTGAAAACAGAGCCACCAGAAAGGCTGGTGTCATCAGTTATCTGAATCAGAAGATAGCCGCTCTTTCCGAGCATAAAAAACAGCTTGAAGAATCTATGGCTGCAGATGAAGGCGTTGATATAGATGCCAGGATAGATGAATTTGTATCTGAAATTGAGAAAGTAGAAAAACAGATTATAGATGCATCGGAAGAAAGTCGAAAAATACTGGCACAGATATATGAACAGAATGCAAAGCTCCAGGAAGCAAGATTCCTGGGAAATAGATATAGAATGTTGCATTCCCAGTATATGTCCGACATTAAGCGACTTAATTTTATCGTTGAAGGCGATGCTAAAGGAAAGAAGATTAGACATAAGGATAGCTGTCCTTTTTGCGGTCATGAAATGGATGCTGAGGAAGAAGATCGCACTACATACGTGGAATCAGCAAAGGCTGAACTGGCACGCATCCGACTTCAATTAGGAGACTTGGAAGCAACAGAAATCGATACTAAACAGGAAATAAAGGAGATAGAAGAATCCTTAAAGGGACTTAATGCCCAGAATAATAACATCACAAGACTTCTAAATCAAGAACTGAGGCCGCATGCCGCAGAATTGCGGGCTGCAGTTGCAGAATATCGAAGGATACAGCAAGTCAGGCAGCAGCTGCAATCCATTGCTTATATGTCTACAGAGTTAGGGACAGATGTGTTCGAGAAGGAAAACGAAGAGGATGAGAAGGCAACAAAATTTGATGCTAAACAAAATTTTGATAAGAGTATCTGGAAAGAGCTCAGTGATTCCATTAATGAGATGATAAAAGCCTGTGCGTACACCGGAAAACCGGAATCTTATCTGAGCATCAATACAGCAGATGTGGTTGTTGGTGGAAGACATAAAAAGAATCAGGGAAAAGGATATCGTGCCTTCCTTAATACGATCATGCTTTTTAACCTGATGAAATACCTGGAGAATAGCGGGAAATACCCATTGCACATGTTAATACTGGATTCACCGATACTGTCGCTAAAGGAAAAGAAGCATAAACTTACAGCGAAGGATATTACGACAGTAGGAATGAGAGAATCGCTTATTCAGTACATCATGGATAATTGCGGTAATAATCAGGTAATAATCGCAGAAAATGAGCTTCCGGATACATTAAATTATCAACACGCTAATCAGATAATATTTACGATGGATGAAGAGCAGGGACAATAT
>CANQBS010000161.1 GCA_947589075.1 uncultured Acetatifactor sp. | reverse complement strand
TGCCCCCTGGATCCCTGCCTGAGGATCACATTGGGCGGAACTGTACCGATCCCAAG
Source organism: uncultured Acetatifactor sp. (assembly GCA_947589075.1). Lineage (GTDB taxonomy): Bacteria > Bacillota > Clostridia > Lachnospirales > Lachnospiraceae > Acetatifactor. Next base: position 2,720 of record CANQBS010000161.1, on the reverse strand, counting down.
GCGGTTTCCCTCGCTGTCCAGATCCCCCAGTCTGGTCACCGCGGCATAAATGCCGGACAGCTTATACCAGGTTGCCTTCCCTACGATACCGTCAGGCGTCAGGTCAAAGGTACTCTGGAACTTCTGCACAGCCGCCCGGGTGCTCTCCCCAAAGGTGCCGATAGGATCTGTGATGGCAGGAATGGCGGGAAAATTGCGCCGGATCCTTCCCAGATAAACCTGGATCGTCTGGACATCCAGACCGATGCTCCCTACCCCCAGGGCAGTTCCCGGATAGGAGGACAGGGAATTCGTGACAATATTTGTCCTGGCAAGTTCAATATCGTCCGGATAATAGTACCTCAAAATCTGCTCCGGAGAATATCCCCTGTCGGCAAGAGCAACGGTTCCCCACTGGGACAAGCCTCCGCAGGTCACCGTAGTCCCGTTGCAAAAGGAGGTAAAATAGGGAGCGTCCTGCCCCCTCCTTTTCACATATTCCCCGTATATCTCATCCACTGCCCTGCTGATGGAATCGTAAACCGGTCCTCCGTAAACATAAGCCTGATCGTATGCCGTGTTATTTGTAATATCAAAGTCATACCCCCGGCTTCTGTACCACTCCGTATAAACCCGATTCAGCGCAAAGGTCATAATGGCGTAAATATTGGCCTTCAGCGCCGCCTCAGGCCAGGTTGGGTAAATCTCGCTGCTGGCAGTATTTTTCACATAATCCAGAAAAGGAACCCGCACATTAGCGGCCGGGCTGTTGGGAACCCCAAGATGAACCGTGATGGGATCCGGAATCACAACCTGGCGCAGAATCCGAGGCTGTGCTCCGCTTTTCTCCCGGCAATATCTTTCCGGGGGAAGGACTCTTTCCTGAAAAAGGGCTGTGCTTCCGCCCTCCTGATCCCCTCCCAGAGGGAAGGATACGGCAGGTCCCCCGACATCCATTTTTTCCACGGCACGGGACTTTGCCCCTTCCTTAAGGGGCAGGAGCATGACAGGCAGGGTCGCCGTCTCTCCCTCGTAGATGGGAATCTGCGCCACATTTGCCGGCTCAAAGCCCTCCAGCTCCACCCTCACGCCATAATCCTCGTAAGGCTTCCCCAGATAATTAGGATTCTGGGAAAAGCTTCTGCCCCGGGTTTCCAGGGAAATCCTCTGTGTATCTCCGCTCTCATCTGTAACAAGGTGGTAAAGCGCATTGCCTTCCCCGTCCAGCACCCATACCAGAGCGCCCTCCAGGGGAACCGCCCCCTGGGCGGTCCTTACCTGTATCTGCAGATATCCAATAGCCATATTAATTGATATTCCTTTTTGCTCATCCTTCTATCTTATGCAAAAAGGATAGGAAGCGGAACCTTTTATACGCTTTTTATTCAAGATCCGACCTTACATACGCTTTTTTAACTGAAATCCGTCGGAAAGATAAACTTAGCCCGCCTCCGGATCCCGGCTTAAGGGATGGTTTGCGCCGATGCCTTCATGCATCATGCGTTTAAAGGTCTCATGCAGGGCGGCGATATCGATGGGCTTGGAAATATGCTCGTTCATGCCGCAGCTGATGGCCTTCTGTACATCTTCCGTAAAGGCGTTGGCCGTCATTGCGGCGATGGGAACAGTGAGGGCGTCCGGATGGGTGCTGGAACGGATGGCTTTTGTGGCCTCATACCCGTTCATCCGCGGCATCTGAATGTCCATCAGGATCATATCATAATATCCCGGCTCGGAATGGATAAACTTCTCCACTGCCTCGCTTCCATCCTGCACCAGGTCAAAGTTGATCCCCTCCAGCCTTAAGACCTCACCGAGAATTTCGGCGTTGATCTCGTTATCCTCCGCCGCAAGGATCCGTTTGCCCACCAGAACTCTCTCCGTATCCTCCACTTCCACCTCGGGCTTCAGCTCTTTTGTCTGTTCCGGAAGGGCGAACTCCATATCCACAGTAAAGGTACTTCCCCTATCCTTCTTACTTTTTACGGAGATCGTGCCGCCCATGAGATTCACCAGATTCCTGGTAATGGCCATGCCAAGACCCGTTCCCTGCACCTTATTGGTCAGGGAATTGACTTCCCTCGTAAAGGGTTCAAAGATCGTCTTCTGGAATTCTTCACTCATCCCGATCCCATTGTCGGCGACGATAAAACGCAGATGAGCATAGCCGGAGGTGCTTTTCCCAAGGCTGATAACCCTCATCTCTATCTTCCCGCCTTCCGGCGTATATTTCACCGCATTGGTCAGCAGATTGATCAGCACCTGCTCAAGGCGCAGCCTGTCCCCCAGGATCCAGTCCGGCACCTTCCCCTGTACATGGACCGCAAACTGCTGATCCTTATTCTTAGCCTGGGGCTGCATAATGGTGGAAATCTCCTCCAGAAACTCCCGAACCGGCAGACTGGTTACATTTAAAGCCATATTCCCGCTTTCGATCCTGCTCATATCCAGCACATCGTTGATCAATCCCAGCAGATGACGGCTGGAGGAAGTGATCCTCTGGGCATACTGACGCACCTTGTCAGGATGCTCCGCCTCCCTTTCCAGAAGGGTGGAAAATCCCACAATGGCGTTCATGGGGGTGCGGATATCATGGGACATATTGGCAAGGAACATATTTTTCGCTTCATTCGCCTGTTTCGCCTGAAGCAGCGCATCCTTCAGGATGGCGTTCTGCCTCTCCTCACTGCGGATGATATGTTCGATGCTGCGGACGCCGATCACTACGGAAACCGGGACTC
>CANQBS010000160.1 GCA_947589075.1 uncultured Acetatifactor sp. | reverse complement strand
GAATATACCAAAAAGGATGATTCCCTGGGCTGCGCCAAGCTGGTAGTATTCTGCAACGCTCCGGACGACAATCCCTTTATGGCAGGAGCCTTCCACGGCGTGACGGAGGCGGACAGGGTCATCAACGTAGGGGTCAGCGGACCCGGCGTGGTGAAAACTGCCCTGGAGAAGGTGCGGGGAGAGAATTTTGAGGTGTTGTGTGAGACCATAAAGAAGACTGCCTTCAAGGTAACCCGGGTGGGACAGCTTGTAGCTCAGGAGGCGTCGAAGCTTTTGAACGTGCCCTTCGGTATCGTGGATCTGTCCCTGGCCCCCACCCCTGCCATCGGGGACAGTGTGGCGGATATTCTCTGCGAGATCGGCCTGGAATATGCCGGCGCTCCGGGAACCACAGCGGCCCTGGCCCTTTTAAACGATCAGGTAAAGAAAGGGGGCGTTATGGCTTCCTCCTACGTGGGGGGCTTAAGCGGCGCTTTTATTCCGGTCAGCGAGGATCAGGGAATGATCGACGCGGTTTCGGCGGGAGCCCTGACGTTGGAGAAGCTGGAAGCCATGACCTGCGTATGCTCCGTGGGCCTGGATATGATCGCCATCCCGGGAGATACCAGGGCAGCCACTATTTCCGGCATCATAGCGGATGAAATGGCCATCGGCATGGTAAACCAGAAGACTACGGCGGTGAGGATCATTCCCGTGATCGGCAAGGGAGTGGGAGAGACGGTGGAATTCGGAGGGCTTCTGGGCTATGCCCCCATTATGCCGGTAAATCCGTTTTCCTGCGATGCTTTTGTAAACCGGGGAGGCAGGATCCCCGCACCGATCCACAGTTTTAAAAATTAAGGCGGTCACCGCCTTTTTTTTTGTCTTTTTTAAGATACCCCGGGAAGATCCGAGCTGGTCGAAATCACAGGAATAGGAAGGACATCCCGAAAAAGTTAAAGGTAATATATCGCGATAAGATTATGACAGCTATTGCATATTTTTCCTCGTTATGATAAAATTTATAAAAATAAAAGTTTTATAAAAATAAACTTGTAAACAGGAGGATAAGGTATGATGAAAGAGAATAAGCTGACAAACAGCCAATTATTGATTATGAAATGTGTATGGGATCATGAAGGGGATATTTCCTATCAGGAGTTAATGGAGGTACTGGCGAAGCGCTTTGGCAAGGTTTACCACCGATCAACCCTGGTTACTTTCCTGCAGCAGATGGAGGATAAAGGATATCTGACGACCCACCGGGAAGGCCGTTTCGCTTACGTTCATGCATTGATGCCTGAAGAAGAATTCCAAAGGGAACATGCAAGGGAAGAAACGGATTTCTGGTTCCGTGGGAAAGCATCCGCTTTTCTGGCGGCGTTTTATCAGTCCGGAGGACTTTCGGCAGAGGATGCAGAGAAGATCCGGAGGCTTTTAGATGACTGGAATATTTGAATTTTTTATTGGAGGGTCTGAAAATGGGAAGATGCCTGGCAGCTGAAGCAAATAAAAGTATGGACGAGGTTCTGGACGGCATTGACAGAAGGATCAAACTGTACCTGTCGAACCAGGGCGCGTTGTAAACCGGGACGCACGATACTGCGGTAATAGGATCGGAGCAAGAAAAATGCAGTTCTTGGGACGGCGAAAGTCAATATAGACAAAAACGGGCTCCGATGCGGTGGCAAGTCGCCCTTATTTTGTCTATATTGCCTTCCGCCTGGTTTTAAAAGGGTCGTTTCGCAATTACATTATACCATCGTGAAGGAGAGAAGGAGCGTTTATGAAAGGGAAAACCAGGGTCTATGTTGTCATTGTGGCTTTGTTCCTATGCCCGCTCCTGTGCCTGTGCGGCTGCGGCCGGGGAGCATCAGGCGGGAAGCAGGAACAGGGAGCCGGGCAGGGGTCGTTTGAGCAGGGTTCATCCGGGCAGGGAGCGGGTTCATCCGCTCAGGGGACTGGCGCCATGCAGCTGGTGCCCCAGGAAGGGGAGCATTATTATATCACCACCTACGGCATCCTGACGACCCCGGTGAACGCCTGGGGCTTCCGGGTATCCGGGGGAAACCTGTACAGCGCCGTGACTGATTTTGAAAAGGGCATAAACCGCTATTACCGGGAGAGCCTGTCTGGGAACGCCGCCCGGGAGGAGCTGTTCATCGGGCGGGACGTCTATCAGGAGGTGACGGAGGATTCCATCCTGTTCTGCCCGGGGGAGGAGGATTCCCTGTATTTCATCCTGGCAAAGGAGGAAGATAACGGGAACAGGAGGTACTTCATCCTGCAGTGCGGCCCCAAAGGAGAAGAACTGCTGCGCAGGGAGATCACGGGGGATCTTGCGGACGACGTATCCAAAGAGCTTCTGCAGCCCCAGGGATTTGTCCTGGACGGAGAGGGCAGGGCATGTCTTGCGGTGGAAGGTGGCGTCCTGCTTTATGACAAAGACATGGAATACCAGGGAAAGGTTTCCGAAAGGAAGGCGGTCCTTTCCCTTGTGGAAGGGCGTGACGGGAAGGTCTACTATACCAGGAAGGATCCGGCGGTGCCGGATGGGGAGCTGGAGCTGGCGGAAGTGGATTTCGCCGGGAAAAAGTCTGTGGAAGTTTGCAGCGATTTTCCCAGGGGATACTACACGGACAGCCTGAGCGCCGGGGAGAGGTATGACTTCCTGGTCAGCATGGGGGACGGCCTGTACGGCTGCAGCCTGGAGGGGCAGAAGGCGGAGAAGATCCTGGACTGGCTGGAAGAGGGGACCACAGCCTCCCAGGTCATGTATGTGTTCGAGGAAGGCGGGGAGTACCGGGCGGTGGAAAGGAGCGACAGCCTGCAGCTTGCCAGGGTCAGGGAGGTGGCGAAAGAGGATATGCCGCCGGAGAAGGA
>CANQBS010000159.1 GCA_947589075.1 uncultured Acetatifactor sp. | reverse complement strand
TGTGCTGTTTGACCAGATCCGCCCGAATCCCACTGACATTAATGTCATGGACGGCGCAAGGGCTGTAAAGGACAACGGCTGCGACTTTGTGGTCGCTCTCGGCGGCGGTTCCGTTATGGACTGTTCCAAGTGCATCGCCCTGATGGCAGCCAATCCCGGCGACATCTGGGACTACTCCCTGAGCGCGGCAGGCGGCAAGAAAACCGCTCCCAATCCCGCCCTTCCCATTGTCTGCATCACCACTTCCGCCGGAACCGCCAGCGAAGTGGACATCGCCTCCGTCATTACAAATGACAGGACACAGGAAAAGACCGGTATTTTCTTCCCCTCCATGTTTCCCACGCTCTCTGTCGTTGACAGCGACCTGATGATGAGCGTCCCCGCAAAGCTGACCGCTTATCAGGGAATGGATACATTCTTCCACGCCTCCGAAACGGTGGTCAATAAAAACGTCCATCCCATGGGTGAGATGTTCGCCTTAAAGACCATTGAGCTGGTGGCGAAGTATCTGCCCCGCGCTGTCGCGGACGGAAGCGACCGTGAAGCCCGGGAGATGATGGCCTATGCCAACACATTCGCCGGATATTACATGATGTGTACCTCCGCCCATACCATGGAGCATGTGATGGGCAGCTTCCACGACGATTTGGTTCATGGGGCCGGACTGATCGAAATCGCCCATGCTTACTACGGCTTCTTCGCTGACCGTAAGGCTGCTGAGGAGCCGATGGTCAAGATGGCGAAGGCGATGGGTGTGGAAAACCCCGCCTCCGGACAGGATTTTATCAAGGCCCTGGATGACCTGATCGCCTCCATCGGCTGTGCTGACCTGAAAATGAGCGGGGAGGGCATTACCGAGGAGGAACTGAACCTCTATCCCGCAAAGGTACACGAGGTTCTCGGCGGCGATATCACTGCTGACCCGCTTCCGCTTTCCGACGAGGACTATCTGACGATTTTCCGGAACGCATATAAATAAAGGCTTTAGCGGCGGGGTCTGAAAAGGCTTCGCCGCTTTTGAACAGAAACATCCACCGCAGGGAGGACGAGATCAATGATGAACCGTACCGCTTCAAAAATCACAAACATGACGGTGGGAAATCCTGTCCGCATCATCCTGACCTTTGCAGTGCCGCTTTTTATCGGCGACATCTTTCAGCAGGTATACAGTCTCGTGGATACCATGATCGCCGGGCATTTTCTTGGAGAGAAAGCAATCGCGGCAATCGGAGCTACCAGCGTGCTATACTCCCTGCTCATGAATCTGGCGTGGGGGCTGAATAACGGTTACTGTGTTGTCTTATCCCGGCTCTTTGGCAGCGGGAGCAAAGAGCAGTTCCGCAGCGGAGCGGCGGCCATGATCAAATTGAATCTGGGCATCGGCGCCCTGCTGACGGTGGTTTCCGTCCTGTTTCTAAAGCCCGCCATGCGGCTTCTGCTGACGCCAGCGGATGTGTTTGATCAATCGTATCTGTACATCGTCATTATTCTCGGCGGAATGCTCACCACCATTGCCTACAATGGCTGCGCGGGCTTCCTGCATGCCATGGGCAACAGCCGGATACCGCTGTATTTCCTCATCCTGTCCAGCTTTTTGAATCTGGGGTTGGATGCGCTGTTTGTGATCCTGCTCCATACCGGTATTGCCGGCGCAGCCCTGGCCACGGTGATCGCGCAGGCTGTCTCGGCGGCGCTGTGCGGAACGTACATTTTCCGAAATTACCGGGAATATCTGCCCCGCGCCGCAGACTGAAAAATCGGCCGCGAGCTCTCCAACGAGATGTTTGCCACCGGTTTCTCCATGGCGATGATGCAGTGCGTGTTCTCCCTGGGCTCCGTTGTGCTCCAGAGGTCGATCAACGCCCTGGACACGGATATCATCACGGCACACACCGCTTCCCGCCGGGTCTATGAGATGCTGATGATCCCCATGTCCACTGTTTCCAGCGCCACCAGCACCTTTGTGGGACAGAACTACGGGGCGAAACGATATCGCCGTATCCGGCAGGCCAACCGGAAGATGCTCCTGGTGGAGTTTCTATGGTCGGTTTTCTCCATTCTCGTCTGCTGGACACTGGGGCGGCCTTTGGTCATACTTCTGACCGCAACCGGGAACGAGGAAATCATCGCCAACGCACTCCTGAATTTGCGCCTTAGTACCGCGTGTTTCTTCCCGCTTGGCGCGCTGTTCATCCTGCGCTACTCCATGCAGGCCATGAGGCATAAGGTGCTGCCGGTGCTTTCCAGCACCATTGAATTGGTGGTCAAGATCATCTCAGCAGCTGTACTGGTGCCCGCCATCGGTTACTTGGGCGTAGCGGTGACAGAACCGGTCATTTGGTGCATGTGCGCATTGTTTCTTGCCGTTTTTTATGGTAAAATGATTCTGCTAACGCAGAATCTGCGCCGATTTCATCGGCTGGCGCTGCCAGGCAGCGCATTTCACCAGGCGATCCACCGCGCGAAAAGTAAATGCCGCTTCGCGGCGCTTCCTTTTCTGCGCTTGTGGTACAATAGGACATCAAAAACAATCGGAGAAAAGCGATGATCTATCATAGCGATCAAGGCTGAAAATTGGAGATAGAGTAAGGAGATTAAAATGAGCGTTTTTTTGTTTCAGATACAATCTGCGGACGATGTGATCAGGCTTGTGGAGGATATGGGCTTTCTTCCCTTTTTCGCAAATCACATTCCCGGTTTTTCCGTTGAAGAATGCTGTCCCAGGGAGCTGTGGTTCGCTGAAGGGGTAGACGGCCCGTGGGAGTGGAAGGGTCCCATTGCCAGAAGCGGACAGTGTGTCTATGGCAAGTTTTTTGGCAATAAGGCGGGCTTTATCAGTCGAAAATGGCTCCCGGATTTTGCGAATTT
>CANQBS010000158.1 GCA_947589075.1 uncultured Acetatifactor sp. | reverse complement strand
CCTTGCCGTTCCTACTCCCAGTTCTTTCATTTCACGGGAACTGTAAAAAGCAGCAGCTTCCAATCTTTCCCCGGGGACCTCGCTCCATGTAAACAATTTCGGTTTTTCATCACGGAACACCAAAACCCCAGCGTTCTGCATTGCTACAAAGGTTTCGGCAATTCGATGCAGGCGCACCCGTCTGGCGATCTCGTTTTTCAGCAGATTCGTGTCCGTTTTCCTGGTCAGATAAAAAGAAAACCGTTCAGGATCGGCAGAAAGCAGTGCAGCCTTGGCCTTCCTTCCCAGCCGATAACCCCGCAGCTTATCCTTGTAATACACCCGCAAAAGCCCTTCCTTCTTTAATTCCCATGTCACCGTCTCCTTGTAACTTATACCGCCTGGAAGCCTTGATATCGATTTCGCCGGGAATTCCCCGCTGACAGCTATCACTTCAAGAAGCCGTCTGGCCCGGGTGCCTTTCTTCGGGATACCGCCTTCTCTTTTACCCATAGTCTTCTTCCTTCCCCTTTTTTACCGTAGCAGCTGTAGACTTCGGTATTATTTGGGGGGGGGGCTGATGTCCGAAAACCGCATTTTTCCGGCATTCCCCAGGTTTGAAACCATGTCCAAAAAAGAGCCGTTCAAAATGCCAAAAACCCGATACTTTTTTCCGCAGCTTTTTCCTGTTTTTACAGGGTTTTCTCTGTCTTTTTGCAATTTGCTTACCTCCTGTCCGCTATTATTTGCCTGTTTTTTGTTGTCCAACGGCACCGTGAATCGAGGCAACAGAGCTGTGACTCAGGGCATCAATACTATGGGGCAACAACTGAATCAGAGCAACAATGTTGTGAATTAGGGCAGCAACTCTATGCGCTGCGACTGCAACACTGTGAACCGTGGTCGCAGTACAGTAACATGCGCCTTCCCTGCAGCCATAATAAAAGGCCATGTCTTTTTTGTACGACATGACCTTCCTTATACAGAAATACAACCCCTCCAAAGGAGACGCTGCATTCTGTATTGTTTATTGTTTGCCTTATTCGATTTTAGGTACAGTTTTGAACATATTCATTTTAGCACACTGGCATTTACAGGGAAAGGGCAAATCCGTGCCAATTTCATTCCTTTTTGTGCCATTTGTGTGACAGGGGATGAGGGATATTAGGTTCCGTTATATGCTCCTTTACCCAACTTTTATTCCCAACTATAGTGCTATCGTCCCTGGCACTTTGACCCTTATGAAATTTGGACTAATCTATAAGCGCACTTTCCAGCGTCCGAAAACGGATCCTCAATGTAGTCCCTATACCTTTATAATCTCTAACAACTCTAACAAATTATAATTTATTCTAATTTGTTAGAGTTTCTTATAGAATGCGCCGCGCCCCGAACCATAGAACTGAATAACATTGTCCTTAACTAATTGACGCGACAGCCAGGAGACGTGATTTGGCGTGCACCTGCATAACTCCATGATATCGTCTCTGGTAATCTTATTGTATCGACAATTCTATCCGAGCCTTCGATCAGCAATCTTAAAACAGCCTTTCCCTTTTTATTCAAACCAACATTCAAACCGAAACCCAAACCGACATTCATACCGACATTTTCAGGCATTAACGGATTTAAAGGATTATTTACTAAACTTTACATGAGCTTCAGCGAAGATAATCAGTCCCTATCCGCTGTTAAAAAGCTCTTTTTTCTCTATATCCCCTTAATTTCCCAGCTACCTTTCTTTTTCGAACCATTTCTCCAAATGATCTTTTCATCCTGCAACTTTTTCATCATTCGCTGCACCTTAGACAATGAAAAACCTGCTTCCTGTGCAAAGAAGCCCTGTGTAGCGTATGAAGCTTCCTTTATTATGACGAGCAAAATGTTCTCATCATCACTTAATTAGCCCAACGCCTTAACTCAACACCTCGCTTTGATTTTACGCGATAACCCACAGAAATAATGACATCCACGGTATAAAACGGCACTTGTTGCCTTACTCCATCAATACGCATTTTTTGAGTGTTGTTCTCTCTTTCAACTTCCCCCTCCCAAAATACATTGTTAGATAGAATCAAATTATTTTTACTCGATATTTCTGTCTAAGCCAGTGTAATGTCCAATCATTATGCTCAACTCTTTTATCGTTCAGCAATCGTCCAGGCACTGTCCCCGCTCGATCTATCTATTTTGCAAATGTTCCCTAAACTTGAACTCTGCTATCAAAGCATCGAAAGCATTCTGCAGATTAAGCCAATAAGAGACACTTGTCCCGATCATTCCGGACAATTTCATTGCGATATCAATAGAAAGACTTTGCTCGCCGCGAATCAAAAGGCTTAGATTCTTCGGAGTAGTGTCAAGCCGTTTCGCAAAATCCTCCTGGGTCAAGCCACTTTCCTCGACGATCTCCTTGATATAATATCCAGGATGAAATGCAATTCTATCATTATATTCGATATAATTACTCATAATGCTTGCTCACCTCCGTTATCTCTACTATCCTGACATACGATGATATTTGATCTATGTAACACAGATCATAACCTCAATATCTTTGATATCTTGATATATGACTGTCATCTATCCTTTTTGCACAAACGCATTTATTCCAAACTTTTTTCAAGATACTCTTTGGTCTTTTGATAAAAGATTTGGGCGTGCTCTATCTGTTCCAGGACATCTTCTTTTGAAATCAAATAATAATCATCATAATCGCTGTCACTTCTAACATCAAACGCCTCTTTTATGATATCAGACAACTCTATATCAAAAATGCCCGTCTTTATATATTCTTTTCTAAAATATGCTGCGACAGCAGAATGCTTTGAAAAATCTTTTCCTTCTAATGCTAGGATGCTGCGCATACAGTGGAAAATAGCATAATAAGATCTATTTGCCGAGCCCTTATAATCCTC
>CANQBS010000157.1 GCA_947589075.1 uncultured Acetatifactor sp. | reverse complement strand
TCGTTTACAAAACAGGATTTTCATTTACAAAACGGGACTCTTGGGTTACAAACGGGACTCTCGGTTTGCCATTCACCCTCTCGGTTTGCCATTCACCATATAACGCCATTTATATGAGATAAATGAAATTTATATAAATTAATTGCAATATAAACTTGACATTCTGTTTGGACTGATATATACTTGTGCCAACAGGAGGTAGACGATGAGAAATTTAAAACTCAAATTCAGACGTATCGAGCTGGAAATGTCACAGACAACACTTGCGCAGAAAGTAGGCGTCACCCGACAGACGATAGGATTGATCGAAGCCGGAGATTATAATCCATCACTTAAGCTCTGTATCGCCATCTGCAAGGCGTTGGACACCACATTAAATGATCTGTTCTGGGAGGATGATGAAAATGAAAAAGAATAGCAATTTAGATGAGCGGCAGGAGCAGAATTTGCTGCGGATTGAACACAATGGCTGCTGGCTGGCCTTCTGGGGTTTGCTGGCAGCGATTATCGTACAGATTGTTTTAGACTTCGATTTCAAGAATTTTATAGGAGAATGGATCGTTTTTATGCTGCTTGCCTTGTATATTGCGGCAGGATGCTTAAAGCAGGGAATATGGGACCGCCGCCTGAAACCGGATCTGTCATCGAACATCGTTGTTTCCCTGGCAAGCGCATTTGTTGCGGGAATACTGGGCTTCGTATATACGGTCAAAAGATTCCCGGACAGGATATTGGGTTCCATTGCTTCCGGAATTGTATATGCGATAGTAACATTCGTTGTCTGTTTCGTTGTGCTGCAGTTTTCAGCACAGCTGTTTAAGAAAAAGCAGTCCAAACTGGAAGAAGAACACCCAGAGGATGAAGTGTGAAAGTAAACTTTCGCCGTCGGGACGGGCAGGTGACAGGATATGAAAAATATGACAGATTTATGGCTCCCATCTGAAATCAAAAGAAAAACAGAGGGGCTGGCCTATACAGAAAATAGCATTGGCATGTCTGGCGCCATCGTCCGGATGTATGAGGATATGGTATTAAAAATTCAGCCGTCCGCTCCGTGGACAGAACGTGAAGTGACGATCCTGAAATGGCTTCAGGGGAAGATTCCGGCGCCGGAAGTGATCGCCTGCGGGGAGCGGGAGGGAAAGACTTATCTGTTGATGTCCCGGGTAAAAGGAAGGATGGCGTGCGATGAGTTTTTTCTCGACCAGCCCGAACAGCTGACAGCGCGTCTGGCGGGAGCAATGCAGATGCTGTGGGACGTGGACATCTCGGATTGTCCGATTCTGCGCAATCAGGAGACGGAGCTTGCAGAGGCGCGCTTTCGGGTTGAACGGGGTCTGGTAGATTTGGACAATGTGGAGCCCACCACCTTTGGGCCTGGCGGATTTAAAGACCCGGAGGCGCTGCTTCACTGGTTGGAGAGCAATCGGCCGCCTTATGAGCCAGTTTTTTCCCATGGCGATTTTTGTCTGCCCAATATATTCCTGACTGAAACGGGAGTCGGCGGCTTTATCGACCTGGGTGATGCGGGAGTCGGCGACCGATGGCGCGATATTGCGCTTTGCCATCGGAGCCTGCGGGATAACATGAATGGGAAATACGCCTCAAAGAAGCGGGAGAATGAGGTAGATCGACTGTTTGATGCGCTGGGAGTTAAGCCGAATGCGGAAAAGCTGAGATGGTATCTGCTGCTGGACGAACTATTTTGATGTCCGGGAAATCGGATTTTTTTGCGGAGGAAGTTGGATGGACAGAATCATTAAATCAATGGAAGACAAATATCTCCTTCCATCACTGGAATTGGTTGAAGATGTTTTTACAAAATGGAATGGTCCGGAAGAGGGCAAAACCGTTCGGCACTTGGTTGAAGAAATTCGGGCAAAGAAATATTATATTCCGGAATTAGAACTGATCATGGTAAATGAAAATGATGAAATAATGGGATATGCCATGTTCTCCCGGTTTCATATTGAGGGGCGATATGAAGATAAACTGCTGATACTGACGCCTGTCGCTGTAAAAACAGAATTGCAAAGGCAGCATATCTCAAAAGAATTGCTGGAATATGGATTTGAAAAAGCAAAAGCTTTGGGATTTAAGGCCATACTCGTTGAAGGAGATCCCAGAAACTATAATCCCCGCGGTTTTCAGTCCAGTTACAAATTCGGAATTATAGCCGGCCCGAATATAAGGCTGCCGCATGCTGATTGCTTGATGGTCAAGGAATTGGAACAGGGCGCGTTGGCTGAAATGAGAGGCTTCGTTGACTATTCTTTTTACGAATCGCTCCACGGGAGATAATATCCCCGTTTTCCTTTCCGCTCTTGCAGCATTGATTTCAGCATTGATCTCATCCAGCGTCATTTCCGGCAGGTTTGCTGCCTCTGCACGCATATCATCAATTGCTTGTGAGCTTCTTCTTGTTTCAGGAAGTACCGCCGGAAAGGGAGCCCTCTTACCATATAATTTCCGTCTCCTCAGGGCTTCCACTGTAGGATCTTTTTATCCCATGGTAACCCTCCCTTCCGCAGAGATGCCCCATGGAAAAGTTTCATCCCTGCCGCATATTAAGTTCGCCTAACGTCCGGTGAAAACGGCAGAAACGCCATAAACAACAGAAAATTAGAAAAATGAATAGAAACCAAACACTGTTTTTGTGAATGCCTCACGCGGAAAGCATCAACGTAAATCGTATATTTATAATAGTGCATTTCGTGCAAAATGTCAAGACAAATTCTACAAAATCTACAAGTGTTGGTAAATATGTTGATCGCCAGAGCGCTTTTTATCCGACATGAACTGAGAATAAATTTGACTAACCGTCTAAAAGTACAGTAGATTTCTTCCCGTTTAAGTGGTACAATATAAAAGCCGAGTGGACAGCTGTTCGGCAAATTAAGCTTTAAGGAGATGACAAAAAAACGGAGTACGAAATAAGATTTGCGACGAATAATGATATTGCTCCAGCCCCGTCTTCCGACGAAGTACTATGAAAATTCCGTCGTTTTAAAACGTCCTCTTGGATAAACCATTACCCCAAATGT
>CANQBS010000156.1 GCA_947589075.1 uncultured Acetatifactor sp. | reverse complement strand
TTCCATCACCTCCGTTCAGGCAGTTTATGTGCCTGCGGACGACCTGACGGACCCGGCTCCGGCTACGACCTTCGCCCATCTGGACGCCACCACCGTATTGTCCCGTTCCATTGTGGAGCTGGGCATTTATCCGGCGGTAGATCCCCTGGAATCCACTTCCCGTATCCTGGATCCCAGGATCGTAGGGGAGGAGCATTACCGTGTGGCCCGGGGCGTACAGGAGATCCTCCAGCGTTATAAGGAGCTGCAGGATATCATCGCCATCCTGGGTATGGATGAGCTTTCGGAGGAAGATAAGCTGGTAGTTTCCAGGGCCCGTAAGGTTCAGAGGTATCTATCCCAGCCTTTCTTTGTGGCGGGACAGTTTACCGGTCTGGAAGGAAAATATGTGCCCATCGCCGAGACTATCCGGGGCTTCTCGGAGATCCTGGCAGGCAAGCACGACGATATTCCCGAGAGCTATTTCCTGAATGTGGGAAGCATCGACGATGTGGTGGCCAAGGCGAAAAAGTAAGCTGCAGGAAGCTAAGAAGCAAGCTGAGGATGTAGAGACAGGGTCCCATTACAACAGTTCACTGGATGAATTGTTATAATGGGACGCAACACAGAAAGGCACGGGCGGCTATGGCAAAAGGGAAAGATTTTACACTGCGTATCATCACCCCGGAACGGGTGTTTTATGAAGGCACAGTGGATATGGTGGAATTCAATACCACGGAAGGGGAGATCGGTGTGCTTCCCGGACACATTCCCATGACGGTGATCATCATGCCGGGGCTTCTTACCATCCATGAGCCGGCGGAGGAAAAGTGGGCCGCGCTCCATTCCGGTTTCGCCGAGATCCTTCCGGAAGGAGTGACTGTCCTGGCGGAAGTGGTAGAATGGCCCGAAGAGATCAACCGCACCCGGGCGGAGGCTGCCATGGAACGGGCGAAGGAGCGTCTCAGCAGGAAGGAAAAGGGAACGGACATGGCCCGGGCGGAGACAGCACTGCGAAGGGCAATGGCCAGGATCGAGGCGCTGAAATAAATCCGCATCCTTTAGGAAGGGCTCCGGGGAAAAACGTTGGAAAAGTCCCCAAAAAGGGACGGCAAAATCCAGACGGGATGGAAACAAACCCATGATATCCGCATATCCTAAGAAAAAAGGGTGTAAATGAAATGGAGCTGAATCGCCGAATTTTACCCTATTATATGACCTATCCCGGTTCTTATGGTCCGAGAAATGAGGATACGGTCATTCAGGATATGGAATATCTGCAGCAGATGTATCCCTGTGAGGTCAAAAGATATCAGAAAAGGATCGCGCAGCTTTTGGATAAAATGGACTATGAAGGCAGTATGATCTATGATGAATATCCTGACCGCTTTACCCTGGAAAGACTGGCGGCAAACGCGGTCCAGATCTTGAAAAGGGAAGAAGAGGACAGCGGGAGCGATGATCCGGTGCCGCCTGAAAAATGGCTGTGGCTGAAGGATCTGATCCAGGTGCTGATCTGCAATGAGGTGTATAAACGCCGTCATGGAGGACGGCGGGGAATCTTTTATTTCTGATCCTCCGAAAACAGGATAAGGAGGGTCACAATAAAGTTATTACAGTAAAGTCAGGGGGCGTCCTGACTTGCGTAATAACTTTTTTGTATTATACTTTGTTTAAAGAAAGGCAGACCTGACGGATGTAAAGCATTCCTTATGGAAGACACTCTGGAAAGGATTCAGATAGATGAAAAAAACAATAATAAAGATATTTGTTTTTCCGGCAGTTTTTCTGGTATCCCTGGTGGTGATCAACAGAATGATGAATCGGGGGAATTTTAATATGACGGCGGTGATGTCCCCGGCATCCCTTCCGGTGGTTACGATGGAGAAGGATGGGATGTTGTATAATGAGCTCCACGGCTACACCAGGGCGATGAATGTAGCCTATCAGAGGGATACCATCACGGAGCTTGGAGAGAACAGGGAAGTCTCCTTTGTGGTGGATGCTTATGGGATACCGGTCCTGTCGATCCACATGGAGGTGCGCAGTACAGACGGCAGCCGGCTGATCGAAGAAGGAGCCGTGGAGGATATCGTAGTATCCGGCCAGCAGATATTCGGGAATTTTGCTCTCAGGGATCTTTTACAAAAGGATACGGAATATTCCCTGACCCTGGTGCTGGAAACGGACAGAAGGGAGAAGGTTTTTTATTATACCAGGATCGTCTGGAGTGAAAACACCCATGCTATGGAGAAGCTTTCCTTTGCCAGTGAATTCCATGAACTGCTGTATTCCCGGGAGGAGGCTCTTAAGCAGGGAATCACAAAATATCTGGAATCCGACGCTACAGGGGATAATACCTCTTTTCACAAAGTGAATATTCACAGCAGTTTTCAGCAGATCACCTGGGGAGATCTGGAGGTTGAGGAAGTGCTTCCTCCCTCGATACGCATTACGGAGCTTGCGGGCCAGACCGGTTCTTTGTGGCTGGATTATATGGTTTCTACCGGACATGGAGAGGAAACCGCATATTATATGGTGCAGGAATTTTACAGGGTCCGGCGGATCGAAGGGGCTTCCCGCATGTATCTTTTGGATTACGAGCGCACGATGACCCAGATCCCTGATCTGTACGGTGAGATCTGTGCAAATGATAAGATACTTCTTGGAATTGTGGATGAGAACCTGCCTTTTGTGGAGAGCCAGGATGGAGATCATATTGTTTTTGAAGCGGCGGGCAGGCTCTATGCCTATCATGTGGCTTCCAATAAGATGGCGCTCCTGTTCGGTTTTTATGATAGGGAAAATATAGATACCAGAGATCTGTATTCCCGGCATCATGTTAAGGTGTGGGATGTGGACGAAAGCGGGAATGTGCGCTTCGCCGTATACGGCTACATGAACCGGGGCAGGCACGAGGGAGAAGTGGGTATCCAGATCTATTATTATGACAGCACCTTGAACATGGTGGAGGAGGTTCTTTTCATCCCCTGCGACAGAGGGGAAAGCGTACTTGCCAGGGAGATGGAGCAGCTGCTTTATCTGAGCAGGGACAATCTCCTGTATCTGTACCTGGAAAATACGGTCTATTGCGTGGATATTACCGGGGGACAGGTGCAGTCTCTGGTCTTTGTCCCTCAGGATGGCTGCCTGCAGGTATCGGAGGATCATCAGATCACAGTCTGGCAGGAGGGCGCTGATATTTACCACAGCGGACAGCTTTTAATCAGGAACCTGGGAAGCGGAACCCGGGCAGATCTGGCGGCGCCC
>CANQBS010000155.1 GCA_947589075.1 uncultured Acetatifactor sp. | reverse complement strand
GATGCCGCGCGGCCCAGTTATGGACGGATTTATGATGAATTGTGGACGCTGGACAGAATCATTCGGGAAGAAACGGAAATTTATTTTGCCGGGGACAAGCCCCTGGAGGAGACCACGGATGTGCTCCAGAGCAGATTGAAGCTATATTTCAGCGAAAATTTCCAGTGAGGCTGTCAGGAGGATTTTAGATGATTGGAATGATGGACCTGTTTTTTTCATTGCTGTTTTCCAGCGTGGCGGGAAGCATTTTCCTGCTCATATGGCTGCTTGCCAGGAAAGCGTTGGATAAGTGGGGATACATCCGGCTGTCCTATCGCCTCCTGGAGCTGCTCCTGCTGGTCTGGGTTCCCCCGTTATGCTATCTGGCAGTTCTTGGACGGCAGTGTAACTGGGATGGTTCCATAAACAGTGCATTGCTGTCACCGTCTCCGCGAATAGCGTATGTATTAACCCTGGCGTTCCCTGTTTGGGCGGCAGGGGTTGTGGCAGGTATTCTTTACTATTTATTCTGGGGAATTTCCTTCTATAAAGGGCATCGGGATTATGTGGAGGGAAGCCTGGATATGGTTTCCCTGTTAGATGACTGTAAAAAGAAGACCGGGGTAAAAAAACGGATCGCCATCAGGCAGTGTTATGGTCAGGATGTGCCCGTGACCTATGGGGTATTCCGACCGGTTATCCTGCTGCCGATGGATATTCCTTCCAAAGGGGAACTGGAAATGGTGCTCATCCACGAGCTGATCCATGTGAAGCGGAATGATCTTTTGGTAAAGCGTCTGGCTTTTATTGTCCTGGTGCTTCAGTGGATGAATCCGCTGGCATGGCGGATGTTTATCCTGATTGAAAAATGGAGCGAATATTCCTGCGATTATGAAGCCTGTGAGATCCTGGGGAAACCGAGGGAATATTTTCAGATGATCCTGGGAATGGCGATGAAGGAATCCGCCCGAAAGGGGATCCTGACTTCCCTGTTTGAGGACAGGCATCAGGTGCTGAAAAGAGTGGAGATGATGGACTCTTACCGGAAAATCAAGAAAAAGGGAAAAACAGCAGCATTTCTCCTGGCAGGCGCAGCGATGCTTGCGGGGAGCATGACGGCGCTGGCGGCCAGCGATGGTATCGTAAAGGGCTATGATATTATCTGGGATGCCCTGTCCCCCGAGGAGGAAATAATCGTGGAGCTGCCGGAGTACACAGAATATGTGGAGACGGAAACAGGTCCGCAGATCAGAATTGAAGTGAGAGAAGTTTCCGCTGTATCAGCAGGAGCCTTTTTTATTTCCTCCTGGTCCGTTGATAATATGGTTTTGATGCAGACCGGGTCTTTTTCCGCTTCAGAGGGCGGAAGCATCACAGTGGGTTGTTTCATCCGTCCTAAAGACAAGGAAGTGAAGGTGGGAATCATTACTCCGGACGGCTCAAGGCGATATATAAAAGGGACAGAAGGCATTTTCTATGAATTTGAATTAGATGTTTCCGGAGAATATCAGGTTTTTGTTGAGAATACATCAGGGACTGCCGTGCAGGCAGAGGGTTATTATGTAGTAGATTGAGAGATTCAGACCCCGGGGTGCAGGTATGCCATTTTCCCGAAAGGATATGTTCCGGTTGTTCCGGAAACAAGGACAGATTTATTGGAAAGAAGCATTTTTTTGATGCAAAAATTTTTAATGCAAAATGAAGAGAATGTGATATAATTCAGATAGATACTATATATCGCAGAGGCGAGGAGGCGGCAGAAATGTGTGTTGTTTCAATCAATGTTCCAGAAGAAATATTGTTGGATCTTCATGAAGATAAAAATGATTTTACTGATTATATAAAAAAAATGCTGGCTGTAGACTTATATAAAAACAGGAAAGTATCGCTTGGATATTGTGCTAATGTCGCAGAAATGACGAAAGAGGAATTTATACAGAGTCTTGGCAGAAACGGAATCTCCATATTTTCTTTTGATTCAGAAGAGGATTTTCAGGAGGAGTTGAGAAATGCGTAAGGTGGTAGTGAATACAACTCCTCTGATTGCCTTGAGTCATGTGGGACAGCTCAACTTATTAAAGCAATTATATGGGGAAATCATTATTCCAGAAGCCGTCTATCAGGAATTATCTGTAAAGGAAGATTCAGTTTGTAAAAAAATGGTTGATAAATCTCTTGGGTGGATACGCGTTTGCAGAATCAGCAATCAAATGGCAAAAGTGATGTATAAAACGCAGCTGCATGATGGTGAAGTGGAGGTTATGATTCTGTCCAAGGAAATTTTGGCAGATGTAGTGATCATAGATGATGCTACTGCTAAGAAACATGCAAAATACCTGGGTTTGCCAGTAACTGGCACACTTGGGGTGCTGATAAGGGCGAAGAGGGAAGGATATATTGATGAAATAAAACCCATTCTGGATCGAATGATGGAAAAGGGGATTTATATATCGCAAAGCGTGATAGAAATGTGCCTGAAACAGGCTGGAGAAACTTGAGTTTGCAAAGTGTTCCGAGATGTTGCGGAAAGAATATATGAAATTTGGGAGTATACAATGTGAATCCTGTCCTGCGGGTCACATTACGAACTGTATAAAAGGCGAGGAGGCGGCGGAAATGGAAACAAGACCTTATATTTCCTGGGATTTGATCACACGGTTTATGATAGATGTTTGGAAAGCATACGGGGTTCCTGAGGAAGACGCCAGGATCTGCACAGACGTTCTGCTGGAGTCCGACAGGCGGGGGATTGAGAGCCATGGCTGCAACCGTTTCAAGCCCATCTATCTGGACCGGATCAAAAACGGCACCCTGCTTCCAGTTACCAGGATCGATATTTTGAAGGAAACGCCCACCACGGTGGTGATGGATGCAAACAATGGTCTCGGCATGGTGGCAAGCCACCGCATGATGGAAATGCTGATCGAAAAGGCGAAGGTTTACGGCATGGCGGGGGGAACCATCTGCAATTCCACCCATTACGGCATTGCGGGCTATTGGACCGGTATGGCGGAAAAGGCCGGAATGATCGGCATCAGCGGCACTAACGCCCGTCCTTCTGTCGCCCCTACCTTTGGGGTGGAGCCTATGATGGGCACGAATCCCCTTACCTTCACAATGCCTACAGACGAAGCTTTTCCGTTTAATTTTGACTGCGCTACCTCCATCGTCCAGAACGGGAAGATTGAATTTTATGAACGCAGCGGGAAGCCTACTCCTGCCGGGCTTGTTATTACAAAGGACGGCAATACGTTAACGGATTCCGGACAGATTCTCCGGGAAATGCGTTCCGG
>CANQBS010000154.1 GCA_947589075.1 uncultured Acetatifactor sp. | reverse complement strand
TTCAAGTGGAGGTTGGAGAAAGACTAATTTCTACTTGGCCCCCTTAGAAGTGGAAGTTAACTTTTCACTTCACCGAATAGGAAAAACAATAAATTGACAAAATTTCCTATTGTAAAATTCCTCTGAATTGTCTATAATAGAGATAACCTGAGGTGTGCGATTGTTCCTGTGAATTTTGAACCTACATTACTTTAAACGGGATTCCTATATTGCCAAGTGGCTGTCAAGCCCTCACTCCCTAGGGAGGATTGGAAGGGAAGGCAAAAGCTTTGGTTGCGGATTGTACCCACCTGGCGCGAGCTAGGAGTCAGAACACAGGAGACGGCACCTTGGGTGGTTTTTTTATACAAAAGAAAAGAGCAGTCCGCAGGGACTGCTCTTTTAAAATAAATGTGTAATCTTAAGTCATTCGAAGAATTATGATTATTCCTGAACTACAACGTAATATTCGAAGAATTATCAAAGAATTATGAAAGGTATGGGATTTCATGGATTGGAAAAAGCTGAATAAATCGCAGCGGATGCAGTTAAAAGCTCTTGCCTGTATTTTAGGGATACTCCTGTTGCTGCTGTTATTATTGGCGAGGCTTTGTCTGGCTTTTTTTGGAGAAGGGAAGGAGCCCTGGCCCGACGATCAGCCGGCTTCTATGATAAGGTTTTTGCAGAACGTATGGGTCATGGAAGTGGATGGGACTGGTCTGAAGGTTTTTGAGGAGGGGAAAGAAGATTTTTATCTTTTCGGAGAGGGAGTCGCCGCAGACAGAAGCCTGCGGGAGCAGGTCGCCGATATCATATTAATAAATGAAAAGATCGCGGCAGTACATAGCAAGACAGAAAAAATAAGCGGCAGGGTATTGTCTGTGGATGAATCCGGCATAGTCCTGGAGGGGGAGGGAAGGTATGATTTTGCCCCGGAGATGAAGGTCTACAGAATCTTCAGCAGCCTGTCCGAGCGACAGCCTTCCGATCTTGTGATCGGCTATGATTTCGCGGATTTTGTGCTGCAGGAGGGCAAAATCTGCGCCATTCTCCTGGCGAGGGAGGAGGCCATGGAATCCATCCGGGTGCTTTTGAAAAACAGCGATTATGGGGGACTGTTCCATCCCGGGGTGGAGCTGACCTGCGATACGGAATATATACTCCGATACGGGGAAGGGGATCAGACTGTGGAGGAGCTGCATCAGGCGGGGGAAATCTGCAGGATCGAAGAGGGCAGTACCTATTTTCAGGGAAGTGTCCCTAAGGGAAGTGGCTCTCAAGGAAGGTATTCTCAGGGAAGTAATTCTCAGGGAGGCGGCTCTCTGGGAAGCCGGATCGCGGTGATCCCCACCGTCTTGACAGGAAAGGTGACTTTGCTGAGCGTCAGCCGAAGTCAGGGAACGCCCTCCTACAGGGGGAGACTGGAGTTTTTGTCCACTGCTTCGGGGATTGTGGTGATCAACGAGCTGCCCCTGGAGGAATATCTTTATTCGGTTGTTCCCAGCGAAATGCCGGCTTCCTATCCCAGGGAGGCCCTGAAGGCACAGGCGGTGAGCGCCAGAACCTATGCTTACCGCAGTATGCTTCATGCAGGTTATCCCCAGTATGGCGCCCATGTGGACGACAGCACCAGCTATCAGGTTTATAACAATATCCTGGAGCAGGAGGCGGCCACCACGGCGGTGAAGGAGACCTACGGGCAGCTTCTTTACAGGGAGGACGGGGAAACCCTGGTGGAAACCTACTATTATTCCACCTCCTGCGGAATGGGAACGGACGAGAGTGTCTGGAGCACGGAGGAGAAGGACTCATATCTGCTTAAGCCCATGCCTGTGAACCGTAAGACGATGGCTCTGTTGAAGGAAGAGAGGGAGAGCATCGCAAACAGAGCAGAAGACGCCGGATCAGCGGAAGGGATTCAGGCAGAAGCAGAATCTGAGGATGGAGAAGGGCTTCAGGCAGAAGAGGTGCATCAGCTGGAAGAAAAGCTTCAGCTTGCAGAGCGTATGAAAGAGGAAGAAGCGTTCAGATCCTTTATTATGGAGAAGTCCGAGGATGATTATGAGGTGTCGGAGAGCCTCTATCGGTGGCAGTATCAGGTAAAGGATCTGAATGAGGAAAAAATGCTGGCCAATCTGCAGGCTCGTTATCAGGCCAATCCGGGACGGATCCTGGTGAGGAACAGCGAGGGAGAGTTCGTGAGCAGTCCCATTTCTGAGCTTGGCAGCGTTACGGATCTTTACGTGGCGAAGCGCGGAGCAGGGGGAATCGCGAAGGAGCTGGTTATTGTGACCGATCGGCAGACCATCAAGGTATTGACAGAATATAACATTCGTTGCATACTTAATGATGGTGAAACAAAGGTTCTTAGACAAAACGGGAAGGAATCCGACATGCCGTCCCTGCTTCCCAGCGCCTTCTTAGTGATCGATCTTGTGAAGGAAGGGGATACGGTGGCGGGATATACCCTGACAGGCGGAGGTTACGGGCATGGGGCGGGTATGTCCCAGAACGGCGCCAAATGTATGGCGCAGGATGGCTGTTCCATGGAGGATATCCTGATGTTTTTCTATCAGAGCAGTATTTTAAAGCGGATCTATGAATAGACGATAAAAACTCCTGATACAGCTCCTCAGGAACCTGAAATCCGACAGGCTTCCGGCTAAGGAGCCATCGCTTGGAAGAAAAAGTAAGAAAATCTGGAACAGGGTAAGTTATGGAAATGATAAAAAAATTGTATAGGATCATACAGGATTTCGGCAGGCAGGCGGGGAGGAAAAATATTGGAGCCTATGCCTCCAGCACGGCTTTTTTCCTGTTTTTGTCCATTGTGCCAATGCTGATTCTGATCTGTACCATTATTCCTTATACCCCTTTGACGGAGGCAGATCTGCTGAACGCCGTGTCCAAGGCTCTGCCGGAAAAGGTGATTCCGCTGGCGGAAAATATAGTGGCGGAGGTTTACGACCAGTCCATAGGAATTCTGTCGGTAGCCGCCCTGACCACGCTGTGGTCTGCCGGGAAGGGGGTCCTGGCGCTGATGAGGGGACTGAACGTGATCAATAATGTGGAGGAGAAGCGCAATTATTTCCTGATCAGGGCAATCTGCTCCGTTTATACTTTTATTCTGTTGATCGCGACGATCCTTTCCCTGCTGCTTATGGTGTTCGGAAATCAGCTGGTGAACCTGCTGCTTTATGATATTCCACAGCTCAAGGTTCTGGTGTCCTTTCTGATGAATTTCCGGTTTATCGCGGTGTGGGTGATCCTGACCGTCCTGTTCAGCCTGATCTATGCTTACGTACCCGGAAAAAGGCTGGTTCTGCGGGAGCAGCTTCCCGGCGCCGCCTTTGCCGCCGTGGTATGGAGCATCTTTTCCTGGGGCTTTTCCCTGTATGTGGGATGGGGAGCTGCCTACAGCATGTATGGAAGCCTTTCCATCATCATTATCGTCATGTTCTGGATGTATTTTTGTATGTATATTATCCTGATGGGTGCCTATATTAACCGTTACTTCACAGAGGAGGGAGAGAC
>CANQBS010000153.1 GCA_947589075.1 uncultured Acetatifactor sp. | reverse complement strand
CCACAAATTCAGGGTCCGGCGCCGGTCCCAAAAGAAGGGTGACGGTGTCCCTTGCCGCCTTCAGTCCTGCATATGCGATGAAGAGTCCCACCAGCACGCCGCAGAAGCCGTCGATGGCAAGCTGTGTAAAATGGGAGATCAGCGTGCAGACCAGTACCACAGAGGTGGCCGTCATATCGCTGATGCTGTCGATGGCGGTGGCTTTCATGGCCGCAGACTGGATTTTCGTGCCGATGGTTCTGTTATAATATCCCATATAACCCTTTACGAGGATGGAGGCCAGCAGAATGACCAGAAGCAGGGGGGAGTAGGACAGCTCTTCCGGATGGAAGATCTTCTCCACCGAGGATTTGATCAGCTCGAAAGCCATGATGAGGATAGCCACGGATACAAAAAGCCCGGAGATATATTCACTCCTTCCGTGCCCGAAGGGATGGTCCGTATCGGGCTTCTGCCCGGACAGCCGGAAGCCGATGAGGGTTATGATGGAGCTGCCGGCGTCTGAAAGGTTGTTGAAGGCATCCGCCGTGATGGCGATGGAATGGGACAGCCAGCCTGCCAGGAATTTCCCGGCAAACAGCACCAGGTTCAGCCCGATCCCCACCGCGCCGCACAGAACCCCGTAGGAACGTCTCACCGACGGGGATGAAATGTTTTCTCTATCCTGAATGAATATTTTCGCCAATAATCTGATCATGCTTATCTTTACTCCTGAGATTCTTCTTTTCCTATGCCTCCCTTCCAGGATGTCTTCTGCCCTGCCGATCCTGTTATGTCCCTGAAAAAGGGGTATTTTATTTATTTTATGCCTTTCTGCCTGAAAATACAATCCTAAATATTCCCAAACTTGCTATTGCGTCCTTATTTATTTGAGTGTATAATAATCGCGAGAATGCGAGATGCGGATATGAGGGCGACGGGCGTATCTGTGGGAGCGCGAAATGTAGGCGCGGGAGCAGGAGAAGTACGAAAGCAAGGAAGCGGAGAGCGCAGGCACAGATTTAGCCCGGATCCCCATACAGGAATGGAGGAAATATGAGCAGGAAACCGGTAGTTTTAATGATTTTGGACGGATATGGACTGAATGAAAGGACAGAGGGCAATGCGGTAGCTCTGGCGAAGACCCCGGTGATGGACAGGCTGATGGCGGAATATCCCTTTGTAAAGGGCAATGCCAGCGGCATGGCGGTGGGACTTCCCGATGGTCAGATGGGCAACTCTGAGGTGGGTCATCTGAACATGGGCGCAGGCCGTATCGTTTACCAGGAACTGACCAGGATCACCAAGGAGATCCAGGACGGCACCTTTTTTGAGAACCCTGCCCTGATGGACGCGGTGAATAACTGTAAGAAGAACAACAGCTCCCTGCATATGATGGGACTGCTGTCCGACGGCGGGGTACACAGCCATAACACCCATCTTTACGGCTTGTTGGAGCTGGCTAAGAGAAACGGTCTGGAGAAGGTTTATGTGCATTGCTTCCTGGACGGCAGAGATACTCCTCCTGCCAGCGGCAAGGGCTATGCCGAGGAGCTTACCAAAGAGATGGAGAAGCTTGGGGTCGGCAGGATCGCCACCGTGATGGGCCGTTATTACGCCATGGACAGGGATAACAATTATGACCGTGTGGAAAAGGCTTACAATGCCCTGACAAAGGGAGAGGGTCTTACGGCGGAGTGCGGAGTCTGCGGCATTCAGGCCTCCTATGACAGAGGGGAGACGGATGAATTTGTAAAGCCCACCGTGGTGATGGAGGACGGACATCCTGTGACCACCATCAAGGAAGGGGATTCCGTGATCTTCTTCAACTTCCGGCCCGACCGTGCCCGGGAGATCAGCAGGGCTTTCTGCGATGATGATTTTAAAGGATTTGACAGAGGACCCCGCATGAACCTGAAATATGTGTGCTTTTCTGATTATGACCCCACTATTTTGAATAAAGAGGTGGCGTTCCATAAGGTGTCCGTGACCAATACCTTCGGCGAGTGGCTGGCGGCAGGCGGGATGAAGCAGGCCAGGATCGCCGAGACGGAGAAATATGCCCATGTGACTTTCTTCTTCAACGGCGGCGTGGAGAAGCCCAACGAGGGAGAAGAGCGGATACTGGTGAATTCCCCGAAGTATGTGCCCACCTATGACAAGAAGCCCCGTATGAGCGCCTATACCGTCTGCGATAAGCTGAGCGAAGCCATCACGGCTAAGGATGAGAACGGAGAGCCGGTTTATGACGTGATCATCTGCAACTTCGCGAACCCTGATATGGTAGGTCATACCGGCGTCCTGGAGGCTGCCATCGAGGCGGTGGAAGTGATCGACAAGTGCGTGGGCGAGGTAGTGGAATTTGTGAAGGAGACAGGCGGCGTTCTCTTTATCTGCGCCGACCACGGCAATGCGGAACAGCTTATCGATTATGAGACCGGAGAACCCTTTACCGCCCATACAACCAATCCGGTTCCTTTCATCCTGGTGAATTATGATCCCGCCTATACTCTGAGGGAGGGCGGCTGCCTGGCGGATATCGTGCCTACCCTGATCGAGATCATGGGGAAGGAACAGCCTGCGGAGATGACCGGAAAGTCCCTGCTGGTAAGGAAGTAAGGAAAAGCTGCCGATCGAAAGAAGTAAAAAACCTATCGAAAGAAGTAAAGAAAAACGATCGAAGGAAGTAAAAAAAGCCGATCGAAAGAAGTAAAAAACCGATCGAAGGAAGTAAAGATTTGCCGATCAAAAGGAAAGGAGGGTCTGCCATGACTTTGGTCACACTGGGTTCCACCGGCATTACAGTGGAGAAGAATTCCTTTGGAGCCCTGCCCATTCAGCGGATCTCTAAGGAGGAGGCCGTAAAGCTGCTGCGAAAAGCCTATGACCACGGCATCACCTATTTCGATACCGCCAGATGGTATACGGACAGCGAGGAAAAGCTGGGGGAAGCTTTCGATGGAATGCGGGAAAAGGTGTATATCGC
Source organism: uncultured Acetatifactor sp. (assembly GCA_947589075.1). GTDB lineage: Bacteria > Bacillota > Clostridia > Lachnospirales > Lachnospiraceae > Acetatifactor. Next base: position 570 of record CANQBS010000153.1, on the reverse strand, counting down.
CACTAAGACAGGAGCCACTACGGCAGAAGGCTTCTGGCAGGATCTGGAGACCTCCCTGCATAACCTGAGAACAGACTATATCGACGTATATCAGTTTCACAATCCTGCTTTCTGCCCGAAACCCGGGGATGGAAGCGGACTGTATGAAGCCATGCTGGAAGCCAGGTCCCAGGGGAAGATCCGCCATATCGGCATTACCAACCACAGGCTGAATGTGGCGCGTGAGGCCATCGACAGCGGATTGTATGAGACTTTGCAGTTCCCTTTCTGCTACCTGGCTACGGAAAAGGAGCTGGAGCTGGTAGAAAAGTGTAAAGCGGCCAATATGGGCTTTATCGCCATGAAGGCGTTGTCCGGCGGCCTGATCACCAATTCCGCCGCCGCATATGCCTTCCTGGCCCAGTTCGACAATGTGCTTCCTATCTGGGGCGTGCAGCGGGAGAAGGAATTGGATGAGTTCCTCTCCTATATCGACGATCCCCCGGTCATGACCGATGAGATCAAAGCAGTGATCCAAAAGGACAGAGGGGAGTTGCTGGGAGATTTCTGCCGGGGCTGCGGTTATTGTAT
>CANQBS010000152.1 GCA_947589075.1 uncultured Acetatifactor sp. | reverse complement strand
ACTGCCGGAATACCACAAAAGGCGTTCCGAGGAAACGGAACGGGAAATATGTGAGCTCCAAGCCCGGGAGCGGCCATGGGATCGGGCTGATGCGGATCGATTCCATCGCCGCCAGAAATAAAGGCTTTGTCAACCGCCAGCATGAGGACGGGATTTTTGCAACTGAAGTCATCATCCCCCTTTCATGAGCCTGGCGCAGGGAGAACCCTTAACTTCACTTCCACCAGGCAGGCGTCTGGTCGCTTTTCGCGCCGTTTTTGATACCGTTCGCGCCAAAATTCCCACAGATCTCTGACAGTGGTATAATGATTTTGCTGGCGCAGACTTCCGCCGACTTCTTCGGAGGTCACCGCTTCGCGGTCTGCGCTGGCAGTATCATAATTCTGTCAGAGATTTTTTACAGGAGGATGCCATGAAGCAAAAAAAGGATATCATGAAGCAAAAAGAGAAAAGACCGCGGCAGCCCATATTTTCCAACATTTTCTACGCCCTAAAAAACATCTGGCGGTGGGACAGGCTTTATTTTTTCTTTTTCCTGCCGCAAATTCCCCTTTTCGTGTTGGGAAAGCTGGCGGAGCAGTATTTCCCGAAGCTGCTCATCGACAGCGTGAGCCTTTTCAAATCCCCGGGACAAATCCTTGCCCTCGCGGGCGGGTATTATTTTGCCCTCTGGGGGCTGTTCCAGCTCCATCGTTTTTTTAAAAACAGAATCAATATGCGGCAGTTACGCTTCACTTACAAATATCAGGAGGAAATCGCCGCCAAATTCATGCGCACCGATTTTTCCAATACAGACAATCCGTCCATCAACATCAAATACCAGAACGCCATGAATGACGCCTGCTCCGGCAGCTGCGCGGGGGAGTACATCTTCGAGTCCATCTTAACGCTTTTAACGAACCTTTTGGGTATTTTCACCTACGGCGCCCTGATCATAAGCATTTCGCCGTTTATTCTGCTCCTTTTGTTTCTGTCCGCATATATTACCTATGTTTTCGGAAAATGGCAGCGGAATTACGTGGAGAAAAACAAGGACAAATGGGCGGCGACAGACCGTAAAATAGGATATCTCCAAAGCTTTTCGGAAAAACTGGACCATGCCAAGGACATCCGGGTTTACGGAATGTTTGACTGGCTTACCGGACTTCTGGAGGGCTGCCAGCGGGAGCGGTTTGCGTGGGAAAGGCGGATCACCGCCAGGGGCTTTGCGAGCGGGATTTCCAGCGCAATTCTGGCATTATTGCAAAACGGCCTGGCTTACGCCGTGCTCATCTATCAGGTGCTCCAGGGCAGCCTGGGAGCCGGGGATTTCGTTTTCTATTTCGGGCTGATCACCGGCTTTTCGGCCTGGCTTGAGGGCATCGGCGGCCTCTTAAACGACGTGATCGGCAAAGCCGTTAAAATCGGTTATTACCGGGAATATTTCGGGGTTCCGGATCATTTTAACCATGGCGCGGGCTGTCCGCTGCCGGAGAAAAAGGATCTGCCCCTGGAGATCACCTTCCAAAACGTGTGCTACAGCTATCCTACCGAAGAAGGGGAAACCCATGCCCTTTCAGACATCAACCTCCATATCAAAAAAGGGGAAAAGCTTGCCATCGTCGGGGAGAACGGCGCCGGAAAAACCACCCTGGTAAAGCTACTTTGCGGGCTCTATACCCCTTCCCGGGGAGAGATCACCGTAAACGGACACGCCATCACCGATTACAACGTGGAGGAATACTACACCCTGTTTTCAGCGGTTTTCCAGGATCTCTACCTGCTGCCGGTCACCGTTTCCCAGTTCATTTCCTCATGCGATGACAAGCCGGACAGGGATAAAGTAAAAGCCGCCATCGGAGCGGCAGGGCTTTGGGAAAAGATAGAAGCCCTTCCGAAAGGGATCGATTCCCACCTGATGAAGGGGATCTTTGACGACGGCATCGATTTGTCGGGAGGGGAAAAGCAGAAACTAATGCTGGCAAGAGCCCTCTATAAGAATGCTCCCATGATCGTCCTGGACGAGCCCACAGCTGCCTTAGACCCCATCGCCGAGGATCAGCTGTACCGGAAATATCACGACCTTACGAAAAACAAAACTTCCATTTTTATTTCCCACAGGCTGGCTTCCACCCGCTTCTGCGACCGGATCATTTACCTGGAAAAAGGAAGGATCGCCGAGACCGGAACCCATGAGGAGCTCATGGCGCAGGGCGGAAAATACGCCTATATGTTTGAACTGCAGAGCCACTACTACAAGGAGGGACCAAGGAATGAAGCGATTTAAGGAAAAAATCGAAGCTTACCGCAAAAGCCCTAATATCAGGGCGCTTAAAATGTGGCATGATCTCTGCCCCCAATATTTTCCCCTGAATGCGGCGGATGCCTTCTTCCAAAATCTCTCGCCCTACTTCACCCTCTGGTTTTCAGCGGAGATCATCAACGAACTTCTCGGACAAAGGGACCGAATGCGTCTGATAGCTTTGGTCCTGATCACAGTTCTCGGGAATCTGGCGATCTCCGTCCTTTCCCAGATATTAAACCGCGCCTGTAACCATGCGAATGTTCTTCTGAATCAACGGGAGAAAGCGGCGTTTGTACGTAAAACCCTGACTCTGGACTATCAGGATCTGGAATCCCCGGACATACGGCAGCTGCGGCGGAAAATCACCGAAAACGAAAGGATCAATGGATACGGCAGAAATCAACTGATCTCCACAGTCTGCTGGGGCATGGAGGAAATGGTGCACTTTATCCTCTCATTGCTTTTAAGCATGGAGATGTTTATAAAAATCTTCAGGACAGGGTTCAGCATCTGGGCTTTGGGCTTCGGCGTTCTTCTTGTGGCTGCCTTCGCTCTGCACATGTTTTTAATATCAATGGCGCTTCAAAAAGTAAGCAGCCTCGCCGACGATATCGGTCAAAATATGCTGGACAAAAACAGGGTCGAAGGCGGCATCGACGTCTACAACATGGGCAAGGACATACGCCTTTACCGGCAGGCCGGTCTGATCCTGAAGATCAAAAGGAAGCTCTATGACGCCTATACCGAAGTGAACAGAAAATTCTATACCGCGCAATACCTTAACGACGCACCGTTATTTGCGATCAGCTATTTTATCGAGGGACTGGTATACGCATTTGTCGCCCTGTACTCCCTCATGGGCGTTTGGGGAATCGGAAGCATTGTGAAATATTCCCGATCGATCCAAAATCTCTGGAACAGCGTGTCCATGTTTTTCAACATCAAAAGCTATATTGAGGGAAACACCCGGTTCGTGGAAGAGTATCTGTCCTATTTCGACCTTCCCAACCGGATGTATCTGGGAAAAATTCCGGTAGAAAAGCAGTTTTTGTGCGACAGGGGCGATAATGAATATGAAATGGAATTTCAGAACGTCAGCTTCCGGTATCCCGGCAGCGAGGAATACGCCCTGAAAAACATAAACATCAAGTTTCAAGTGGGAAGCAGGCTGGCGGTAGTAGGGCAAAACGGAAGCGGTAAGACCACGTTCATCAAATTGATGTGCCGCCTTTACGACCCGACAGAAGGGGAAATCCTCTTAAACGGGGTAAATATCCAAAAATACGACTACGCCGAATATTTACAGCTCTTTTCCGTGGTCTTCCAGGATTTCAGGCTGTTTTCCTTCCCCCTGGGACAGAATGTTGCCGCTTCAAAGACCGTAGACTCTGATCTGGCTAACAGAGCCCTGGAGCAGGCGGGATTCTCCAAAAGATTGAAAGAGATGCCCGCCGGCCTGGAAACCTGCCTGTATAAGGATTTTGACGAAAACGGGGTGGAGATCTCCGGGGGCGAAGCGCAAAAGATTGCCCTGGCAAGGGCGCTCTATAAGGGA
>CANQBS010000151.1 GCA_947589075.1 uncultured Acetatifactor sp. | reverse complement strand
AATATATGGGCATTTGTGAGAGATCCATGTTGATTTCGCTCCTAAAAAATCTGGCGTTAACTACCAAAGATGGGTATGAAAAGCGTAAACTGGCGGCGGAAGACGAGATCCGTCTGGGGAAGACAATATTAATATTCCGATAAGGATTGACGAAACAGGTGGAGAGGTGTTACATTTTATAAGAAGGGAATGGAAATTAATAAGACAGGTATTAAGAGTAGAAGGTATGCTTTATGGGATCGTTAAGGTACAGGCTGAAGGAACTTCCAATAGTCAGTATTAGTCTGGTCAGCGTAAATGTTATTGTGTTCCTGATCTGTCAGTTTACGGATGCGCTTTATCTTTGGGGGAGTGAAAGCGTACAGACAGTAATATATAACAAAGAATATGGACGGATCATCTGGTCCATGTTCCTTCATGCAGACCAGAATCATCTTTTTAATAATATGCTCATTCTCTTTTTCATGGGAGCCATGATTGAAAAGGAAATAGGGCATGTTCGGTATGGAATTTATTATTTTTTATCCGGAATAGGAGGAGGCCTGCTCTCATTATTCGTAAAGTTTATGTCAAATGACGGGAGCGGCTCCATTGGAGCCAGCGGAGCTGTCTTTGGTCTGGATGGAGTTCTCCTGGCGCTGGTATTGTTTTCCAGGAAAGGGATTCCTACGGTGACGCCCGTAAGATTAATACTTATGATCGTTCTTTCGGTTTATAGCGGATTTACCGGAGGAAATATTGATAATGCCGCCCATATAGGAGGTCTGGCCGTAGGTTTTGCACTTGCGGGAGTTACCTGTATAATACAAAATAGAAAGCAAAGAAGAAAGGAAACCAATAGGATATGAAAAGAGACGATTGTATTTTCTGTAAAATTGCAAATGGTGAAATCCCTTCCAGAACATTGTATGAGGATGAGACGTTCCGGGTGATCTTGGATCTGGGACCGGCAACAAAGGGTCATGCTTTAATGATTCCCAAAGATCATGCGGACGATCTTTATGATCTGCCGGATCAAACAGCCTCTGCAGCACTGGTGCTGGCAAAGAAGATGATGTTGAGGATGAAGGACAGACTTCAATGCGATGGTTTTAACATTGTACAGAATAACGGCGAGTCAGCAGGACAGACAGTACGGCATTTTCATATACATTTGATTCCGAGATACGTTGGAGACGGGCAGCAGATTGGCTGGAAAGTCACAAATCCGTCCGATGAAGAACTGAATGAGATAAAAGACCGGATCACAGGTGAATAAAATAATAATTTTTTATTATTTTGGATCGGAACGCTTTAAAGCGGAGATATTTTAGGGCAGAATGTGGTGGGAGGAATCGGCAGAATGAGGGAGCTGGATGTAAAGGAGATTACCCGGAATGTCAAGGAAATGTGCATAGAAGCAAATTATTTTCTTTCAGAAGATATGAAGCAGGCGCTGGCTGCTGCAGTTTGTTGTGAAAAGTCTCCCCTTGGAAAGCAGATTCTGGAACAGCTGCGGGATAATTTAAAAATTGCCGGGGAGGATATGATTCCTATCTGTCAGGATACTGGTATGGCCGTGATATTTGTAGAAGTTGGACAGGATGTGCATTTTAGGGGAGGCATTCTGGAGAAGGCGATACAGGAAGGAGTGCAGCAGGGATATTTGGAGGGATATCTTCGCAAATCCGTAGTAGAGGATCCTGTAGATCGGAAGAATACAAATGATAATACGCCGGCGGTCATTCACTATGAAATAAAAGAAGGAAGCAATGTCACTATTACAGTGGCTCCGAAAGGGTTTGGCAGTGAAAATATGAGCCGTATTTTTATGCTAAAGCCATCAGATGGATTGGAAGGAATAAAAGAAGCAATTTTAACTGCGGTAAAAGATGCCGGACCGAATGCCTGTCCGCCCATGGTAATAGGCGTAGGTATAGGAGGTACGTTTGAAAAGTGTGCTTTGATGGCAAAAAAAGCGCTGACAAGGCCTGTAAATAAAAGGTCAGAAATTCCATACATCTGTGAGCTGGAAAAAGAGATGCTTCAACGGATTAACGGATCCGGCATTGGTCCCGGGGGACTTGGAGGAACGGTTACGGCGCTGGCCGTAAATATTGATACTTATCCCACCCATATTGCGGGGCTTCCGGTTGCTGTAAATATATGCTGTCATGTGAACCGTCATGTGACCAGGACGATATAGGTCCTGAAGAAATGGATCATGTGCGGCGGATTTTTGGGGTTCTGCCTGGAAGAGACATTATAATTGCCGGAAGGTTTTATGAAAGAATTTTGATAGGAATAGATGAGAGAGGTTCGAAAAGATGGTTAAGTACCTTCATGTGCCGTTGAGTGAAGAGGATGCGCAGTCTCTGCGTGCGGGAGATTATGTGTACCTGAGCGGAATCCTTTATACAGCCAGGGATGCTGCGCATAAAAGGATGTGTGAAGCGCTGGAACAAGGGAAGGAGCTTCCGTTTCCTGTGAAAAATAATGTGATATATTATATGGGGCCGTCTCCGGCACGGGATGGCCGGGTAATTGGGTCCGCAGGTCCTACTACAGCCAGCCGTATGGATAAATATGCCCCCGGACTGCTTGATCTGGGCTTAAAAGGAATGATAGGAAAAGGAAAAAGGAATTGCGCTGTAAGGGAAGCCATTGTAAGAAATGGAGCAGTTTATTTCGCCGCGGTTGGCGGAGCAGGCGCACTGCTTTCCAAAGCTATTCTTTCGTCGGAGGTGATCGCCTATGATGATCTGGGTACGGAGGCGGTACGGAGACTGGAAGTGAATGATTTCCCGGTTATCGTTGTGATCGACAGTACCGGTGAAGATCTGTATCAAACAGCCAGTTCACAGTATAGGGAGGAAATGCAATGAGGCGTATTATTCTGATGGTATTGCGCTTGTTTTACATTGCTCCGTATTATTTGTATCGGATCTGGAAATATGGAGCAAAAAAACAGGAGGATACAACCGAAGCCTTTGCTTACATAAAAAAAGTAACGAAGGCGGCAAATCGTGCTGGAAGAGTAAAGGTGGAGGCTTACGGCCTGGAAAATATTCCCAGGGAAAATGGATTTATTTTCTTCCCAAACCATCAGGGTATGTTTGATGTGCTTGTTTTTTTGGATACCTGCCCGGTTCCGTTTGCTTTTGTATATAAGAAGGAAGTGGAAAATGTCATTTTATTGAAACAGGTCATTGCTGCATTGGGGGCTATTGGTATTGACAGACAGGATATTCGGCAATCCCTGCAGGTGATAAAACAAATGTCGGAAGAAGTGAAGAAAGGAAAGAATTTCCTTATTTTTGCGGAAGGAACCAGAAGCAGGCAGCACAATAAATTGTTGGATTTTAAGGGAGGTTCGTTTAAAAGCGCCCAAATGGCAAAGTGCCCGATCGTGCCCTGCGCATTGATCGATACAGCAATTCCTTTTGATGAAAAATCAATACGTCCTGTTACAGTTCAGGTGTATTATCTTCCCCCTATTTATTATGAAGAATATAAAAATATGAAAAGCGTACAGATAGCGGAGGAAGTAAAGAGAAGGATAGAGTCGAAAATTGCAGAAATTGTTGGTTGAACAGCTGATCGTTATTTTTGGAAAACGCAAAAAAATGATTGACAAATCAAAGAAGCTTAGGTATAATTAACCATACGCCGTGAAAGAGACACGGCAGCATAGTTGGTAGAGACGTAATTCGGAATGTGGAGAAATACTCAAGAGGCCGAAGAGGCGCCCCTGCTAAGGGTGTAGGTCGCTCACGCGGCGCGAGGGTTCAAATCCCTCTTTCTCCGTTTCTCTACCAGATGGGCTAAAAGGAATCTTAGATGGTTAAGATTCCTTTTCTTTTTTGAAAAGTCTTGACAAAGAGGCAGAAGTTATGTTATGATAAAGCTCCGCCGCCCACCCTGAGGGTTTCCGGCCA
>CANQBS010000150.1 GCA_947589075.1 uncultured Acetatifactor sp. | reverse complement strand
CGCTCCACTGCGCCATCAACGCCCTTGAGACCTTCTGGCATGCCGAAGGGATCATGACCCAGTACCGCGGCCATGTGATGCTGGACGGAGTTGTCTATGAGGTTGCCGACGAAGAAAGCTTTGGCTATGCGGATAAACATTGGGGGCGGGGTTTCAATCATCCCTGGCTGCAGCTGGCTTCCTGCAGGCTGACCAGTGAACGTACCGGAAAGATCTTAAAGCATTCTGCTCTCGCCGTGGATGGCTGCTGCCCGAGATTTTTTTTCTTCCCCTTAAAGAGGAAGCTTCTTCTGCAGCTCACCTACGAGGGAGAAGACTTTTCCTTTTTTCTAACTCAGTCAGAACACAGATCCAAATGGAAGGTAAAAAAGACCAATAAAAGACTGCTCTGGCAGGTTGTGGCCCAAAGCAGGCAGGCTGTGATCAAGCTTTCCGTGAACAGTTATATAGATGAAATGCTGGAAATGAATTATGAAGATCCCCTGGGACACAAACCGGAGCTTCCTCTGCTGGAAGGCGGCACCGGGGCCGGAACGCTGTACCTTTACCGCAGAACGCGGGAGGGAAAGAAACTGATCGATATTCTCACTCTGGAAAATGTGCTGTGTGCTTACGGCGCAGAATAGGTCTCTGCCGCTAAAGCAGCTTCTCCAGCATCTTGGATTCAGACTTTTCCTTACCCTGTCCCTTCGCAGCCAGGTCAGCCAATGTAACGCCGTCCACCACCTGGTTGATGGCGTTATATAATTCCCGCCATACTCCCATGGTCTCGCAGCTGTCACACTTGTCACAGTCCCCTTCCTCCACACAGGCTACAGGGGCAATGCTTCCTTCCATCAGGCGCAGGATCATACCCACAGTGTATTCCTGCGGCTCCTTTGCCAGACGATATCCTCCCTGGGCGCCCCGCACACTGTTTACATATCCTGCTTTATTCAGAATGGCTATGATCTGTTCCAGATATTTTTCCGAAATATCCTGCCTTGCGGCAATATCCTTTACCTTGACGCATTCTCCGTTATTGTGCTGTGCCAGATCCAGCATCACTTTCAGGGCATACCGGCCTTTTGTAGAAATCTTCATGGTTCCCCCATTCCGGAGCGTTTGCGCGACCAGGTTCATTTTCAATCTTCCCGCTCCTTCCATAGGTCATTCTAGCACATTTAGAGCTTTTGTACAATAAGCAAGTTTCCAATGCTTTCTGGACTTTAGTCATGGTGTTTTTCCTCCTCATATGTTATAATGCCTTAAAGAATCATGATTTCACCTAAAATCACAAATACCCTGCAAAAGGAGTTTTCCATGAACCCGATATCTTTTTTTGAAGTGCCCTGCATTTATCCTGTTTCTCCATCAGATACCCCTGTCTGCGTCCGTGTCCCGGGCTCCAAAAGCATCACCAACCGGGCGCTTCTTCTGGCTACTCTGGCAGAAGGCACCTCCGTATTGGACGGCGTATTATTCAGCGACGACTCCCGGCATTTTTTAAGCTGTATCCAGAATCTGGGCTTTGAGACAGAGGTTGATGAAAAAATGCGCCGGATCACTGTGACCGGATGCGGCGGCAGGGTGCCGCGCAAAGAGGCTTCCCAATATGTGGGCAGTGCGGGCACGGCGGCCCGTTTCCTAACCGCCTATCTGGGCGTATCAGAGGGGATTTATCATATGGATGCATCCGAGCAGATGCGCAGACGCCCCATGGCCCCCCTGCTTCGATCCTTAATGAAGCTGGGCTGCGAGATTTCCTATGAAGGAAAGGAGGGCTTTTTCCCCTTTATCCTGAAAGGGCATGGTTTCGGGACGGACGACATAACGGTAAATATTGAACACAGCAGCCAGTTCTTAAGCGCCCTTCTGATCGCCTCCTGCCTGAGCGGAAAAGATCTGACCATCCGGGTGGAGGGGACCCACGGGATGTCCTATATTCAAATGACGGAAGCCATGATGCGGCAGTTCGGAGTGCGTGTGGAGCATCCTCCTGTGTCTTCCGGACAATTTTTCGACCCTTCTTCCAGCCTGTCTTCTGCGAAACAAAATGAGCCGCCCCGCACATTCCGGATCGCCGGCGGGCAGCATTATCGTCCCCTCGCCTACCGGGTGGAACCGGATGTATCCGCCGCCTGTTACTTTTACGGGATGGTTCCCCTTCTGAACATTTCCGTAATGGTAGAGGGAGTGCATTTTGATTCCCTGCAGGGCGACATAGAATTTCTTCACGTCCTGGAAAAAATGGGATGCAGGCTCTTCGATACGCCGCAGGGTATTCTGGCAGCCCCTCCCGCCCAGGGAAGCTTCCCCGGCGTGGATGTGAATATGAGCGCGTTTTCCGACCAGGCCATCACCCTGGCAGCCATAGCGCCTTTTGCATCCACCCCCACCACCATCCGCGGCATCGGACACATTCGCTATCAGGAAAGCGACCGGATGGCAGCCATAGTAAATGAACTGGGCAAGATGGGTATCCTCTGCCGGGAGACCGAGCACAACCTGACCATCTATCCCGGAAAGCCTGCCCCCGCCACTGTAGAGACCTATGACGATCACCGTATGGCAATGGGCTTCTCCCTCATCGGGCTTCGCGCCCCCGGAATCGTGATCGGCCATCCGGACTGCTGCCGCAAGACCTTCGAGAATTATTTTGAGGTGCTTACACAGGTTGTCGGGGAACTCCTTTCCAGACATGCAGACGGCGGCTGAACCGAGCCCATCGGCCCTCTGCAAAAAAACTCTATACATAAGCCGCAAAATATGCTACAATTCAGATATCTTTCTTTTGGAAAGGTATTTTCCCGAAAAATGTATTTTCCAAGGGAGATTTCTCCACAGATCAAATCGCGCAGGAAGAATGAGAGGTAGGAAGGATGAGTAAAAGAAAGGTCGTTGTGTCCCTGGGACACGAGGCGTTAGGTTATACAACCACCCAGCAGCAGAATGCGGTAAAAGTGACCGCAAGGGCGCTGGCAGATCTGGTGGAGGAAAATTACCAGCTGACCATCACCCACAGCAACGGTCCGCAGGTGAGCATGATCCATAAGGCAATGAGCGAATTGAGGCGCGTATACCCTGATTATACTCCGGTTCCCATGTGTGTCTGCTCCGCCATGAGCCAGGGCTACGTGGGCTTTGACCTGCAGAACTCCCTGCGCGGAGAGCTTTTGGGGCGCGGTATTTCCAAGCCCGTGAGCACGATCCTGACCCAGGTTACCGTCGACCCTTACGACGAAGCCTTCTATGAACCCAGCAAGGTCATCGGACGCTATATGTCCGCAGAGGATGCGGAAGCTGAGGTCAAAAAAGGAAATTATGTGAAGGAAGATCCCGGAAAGGGCTTCCGCCGCATCATTGCAGCGCCTAAGCCCATCGATATCGTGGAGATCGAGGCTATCCGCGCCCTGGTGGCGGCGGATCAGGTAGTGATTGCCTGCGGCGGCGGAGGCATCCCTGTCATTGAGCAGAACCGCGGTTTAAAGGGCGCATCCGCAGTGATTGAAAAGGACGCCATCGCCGGCAGGCTGGCGGCAGACCTGGCAACTGAGGAATTGATCATTCTGACCGGCGTAGACTATGTGTACCGCAACTTTAGGAAAGAGAACCAGACTCCCATTCTCTCCATGAACATAGCCCAAGCGAAGGAAGCTATCCAGGAAGGACAATTTGAAGCGGGAACCATGCTGCCGAAGATTGAGGCGGCCATCAGTTATCTGGAAAAGGTTCCCACCGGGAGAGTGCTGATCACATCCATCCAGGGCGTGAAGGATGCGATCAAGGGCAAGAGCGGCACGATGATCACAGCATAAAGCCAAACGGAATTATTCCTGGTAATACTGCGCCCGCATCTGGAACAGCTCCTTATAAGCGCTGTTCCTGCCCATTAGTTTTAGAAGCTATACCGTTTATTTCCAAAAATACCGGGAAAGGAAGAAAATCCCTTTAAACACCGTCCTCACTATCCTTACAGGTAAGATTTACGAAGATTCCGGCATAGTCAGACTGGCCCGGCACAGCCAGAGCCCCGCTCTCCACCGCAGCGGCTCCAAAATATCCGATGGTCACGAAAAAGTGAACCTTATGAACGACTTCTTCCACATGGGCTCCGACGCCTGCAGGCGCCATTTCCCGAAACAGCTCCTTCATCACCTGCTGGATCCTTTCAAAAATCTCCCTCATAGAG
>CANQBS010000149.1 GCA_947589075.1 uncultured Acetatifactor sp. | reverse complement strand
ATTAATAAGAGCCGGATTTTCCTTATTTTTCAAGGAATTCCGGCCCTTTCTAATCACCCAAGTGTTGAAAACGGGATCATAACACAAACATTCCAGAAAACATTTCCGATCTTATGAAATAATTCCAGCGGGATTCCTTTCCAGCATGACCTCATTCCAACGGGAACACTTTCCGGCGGAATCACATCCCGGCTGGAATTCTTATCACCGAAAAGGATCTCGCAGGCAGCATGATTCCGTTGGATAACGCGCCGGACATCGCTTTGGGCGCTACTTTACACGGCTGTCCAAGCGTATTCACGTCCTGCAGGGATTCCCCCGTAAGAACCTCTCCATGGAAGTGCGTTCCTTCCGGACTAATCTTCCAGGACGGCGACAATTCCACCTCAAGGCCTTCATCCGCCTCGTTCCTGTTGACCGCCTTCAAAATAATCTCACGGGTCTGCTCCCTGTAGCTCAAAGAGTAGTAGATTCCCTGTCGCGCAGCCTCCTTTTCCCTGCCGGAAGTTAATAGCGTCACATCCCCCATATGATTTCCATACATTTTCTGGACGTAATAGCTGGGCGTACCATATACGCGGCTCCCGTCGAACCAGATCATATCGGGCGACCACTGGGCATATCCCATTCTGGCGAAGAGCGGGGCATAGGAGGCCAGCAGCACAACATCCGCGTTCCGCTCCACGCCGGTCAAAAACGCGGCCTCCGCCAGGGCACCTTCCAGGGTATTCGCCTCAGGACGGTTCATGCCGCTTGTGGGATGAGCTGCATACTCTCCCGAAAACACCTTTCTTTTCCGGGAATATTTATCATAAAAATCCACATGGTCAAAAAGCCATTCCGGCTTCACATAATAATGCTCGTCCACCGCGTAAACAAAATTTTCCTCTTCCTCATGGGCTTGGTAAAACGCCCAGGCCTTCTCATATCTCTCCGAGGTGATATCCGGACCTGCGGAGCCGATGAGCCGGATCCCGGGATATTTCTCATGAACAGTCCGTTCAAACAGCGTATATCTTTGGAAAAAATCCACCCGATCCGTCTGCCACTGTTCGTTTCCGATGCCAAGCATCTTAAGCCCAAAGGGTTCCGGATGCCCCATCCCGGCGCGCACGGCTCCCCATTTTGTATCCGCGCTTCCATTTGCAAACTCTATCAGATCCAAAGCATCCTGCAAAAACTCCTGAAATTCCCTGCTGTCTTCCGCCACCTGTTCCGTGGACTGATACTGACAGGCAAGGCCCACGTTCAGAACCGGAAGAGGCTTCGCCCCAAGCAGCTCGCACAGCAGGAAATATTCGTAAAAACCCATGCCCAGCGTCTGATTATAATGGCTGTACCGACTGTGAAAAGCATTCTCCCGACAGTTGCCGTGCACCGCCCACCGGTTCCAGTTATTCTTCCTTGCCCAGGGCGCTTTCAGGCTGTCCTTGTAGCGATAGCGGTTCTCCAGTGTGTTCCCTTCCACGATACACCCACCGGGGAAACGGATAAATCCGGGTTTCAGATCCCGCAGCTTTTCAAACAGATCCCGTCGAAAAATACCCTCCACCGCGTCTGCCGGGAACATGGATACATAATCCAGCTCCACCACGCCCGGCCGGTCCAGACAAAGCACAAAAATACCTCCCGTAACGGTCTCATCGGCGGTCATACTCAGAGAGTACTTTTTAAAATAATTATAAGTTTCCTCAGTGCCTGCCCGGGCGCTGATCCTGCCGGAGGCGTAAACTTCCTCCGCATCCTGTTTCTTCACTATGCTGACACAGAAATTTCCATCAAAGCAAACGCATCTCGCCCAGAAAGTGATACGGTATTCCATTCCCTTTTTCAGACAGATTCCGTCATAAGCCTGGTTAGTGATGCCGCACATCGGCAGACCGGTCTCCAGGCGCATATAATGCGGATTCTCCACGGTATGGGGACTGCCCGTCACGGTACGCATTTTCATGGACTCCGCAACCATATTCTGCTGCGGAAATGCATTCTGATCCGAACCCGTACTCTGCTCCGGAACCGCTTTCCGCTCCGGAAATGGTACCTGCCCGGTCGCCGCACACCCTCCAACATAGGGGCTCCACCCATATCCCCCATCATAGTGGGTATAGTAATCCCCGGCGTCTCCTTCGGCTTCCAGGAATTCAAAAGAACGATTCTCCAGCATCTCCGCATACAGACCGCCGTCCGCCGCGTAGTTAATATCCTCAAAAAATAAACCAATCATGCCGGGAGCAATAGTCACCCCCGGCTTCTTATCCACGACAAGCTTCACTTATGCTTCCTCCTGTTATCCTTTCCTATTGATGGATGTTAAATATGTCATTGGCATCCTGTTTTAGACTTTCATAATCCATGGTTTCACCTTCCGAATCCAAATCTATTTTACAGCAAACCTAAGATTTTTACAAGTAAACCATAGTTTTATATCTGGCGTGGATGTAACAAGTAGTTACAACTCTTATGCAAACTTTTCTGTGCATCCTTGATATTCTCCGTTGAATCTGCTATACAATATCTGAAAGTAGCGTCATTTGCGACGCAAATTTGAGGTGAAAGTTATGATGAGCAGAGATTTTTATCTGGAAAGCCTCGTCCGTAAAATGTGAAATCCATTGTCACGGCAGACAGCGAAAGGAAGTATTATTATACCGACACAGGATTGCGAAATGCCAGACTCAATTACAGGCAATATGACCCCGGCCATTTGATGGAAAATATCATCTACAGGGAATGACATAAAGCAATAAATTCTTTCACCATACTTTGCTAAAAAGGGGGGTTGCATATGGCAGCCTTTGACCCAATTCTAAGCGACTATCCCGACATATGTGGATAACTTCACCGTGGAAGAAATGCCGAGTCCGGAAGGCTGCAACGCCAATTTTATTCTTCAGCGCTATTTAAAAAAGAAAGGCAGTGGAAAAGCTCGTGCGGTTGTGCTATAATTGTAGGCGGTTGTGTAAGCGATTCGATTTACACATTATTTGAGAATCCTGGACGAGCAGGCAGTGAGGTTATGAATTATAAGATAGCAATTTGCGACGATTCAGAGGCGGATCGGCAATACATCGCCGCATTAGCGGCTAAATGGGCGGACAACGCGGGGCATATGGTACAAATCGACACGTTTGTCTCCGCCGAAAATTTCCTGTTCCATTATGCCGAGGAAAAAGATTACGACATTCTGCTTCTTGACATTGAGATGGGCAGGATGGACGGCGTGACGATGGCAAAACGCCTTCGCGGGGAAAATGATACCGTTCAAATCGTTTTCATCACCGGATATTCCGACTATATCGACCAGGGATATGACGTGGAGGCGCTCCACTATCTGATGAAACCGGTAAGGGAAGAAAAGCTCTGTTCCGTGCTGGACCGCGCGGCGGAGAAACTTGCCAAAAACGAACAGATCCTGAATCTGGAACTGGGCGGCGAAATGGTGCGGGTGCCGATCCATCAGATTCGGTACGCTGAGGTGTTCGGCAACTATGTGACCATTCACGCCCTGTCCGACTACACCGTAAAAATGGCCCTGGGCAGGCTGGAGGAACAGCTGGACGAACGTTTTTACCGGGTGGGACGTTCCGCTCTGGTTAATTTGACACAGATCAGCCGCGTTTCCAAAACGGAGATCCTGCTCGGCGACGGAACGACGATTCCCCTGCCGCGGGGAGCGTATGATGGAATCAATCGGGCAATTATCAACATGGGGTGAAGAAAATGGGACTGCTATCAAAGAGAATTGACGCGCGGATTGACACTTACCAGCGGGAGTTGATCGAAACCCATTATCGGGAAGTGGACAACATGTACAGCCAGATCCGGGGCTGGCGGCACGATTATCGCAATCACATCCAGACGATGAAAGCATACGCGGCCGCGGAGGATTGGGAAGCGATCAGACGGTATCTGGATCTTCTCGACGAGGACCTGACCACAGTGGACACGGTGATCAAAACCGGCAATCCCATGACCGATGCGATCCTCAACTCCAAGATCTCCCTTGCAAAAGCGAAGGGGATCAACGTGGTGGCGGACGCCCAGATTCCCGTCCGGCTGAAATTTTCAGAAATCGACCTGTGCTGCATCATCGGCAATCTGTTTGACAACGCCATTGAGGCCAGCGCGAAGCTGCCGGAGGGCCAGCGCATGATCCGCGTGTATATGGACATGAAGAATACGCAGCTCTACATCTCCTTCACCAACTTTACCGCCGGGAAGAAGCTGAAAAAAGAGGGAAA
>CANQBS010000148.1 GCA_947589075.1 uncultured Acetatifactor sp. | reverse complement strand
CACAAGCTGGAGATCGGCAGGCTGCGGCTGGACATGGACGAGCGCACGGCGGTCTATGGCGGGGATGAAATTTCCGGGGAAGTTCCAAGGGAGATTCCCCTGACGGCGCGGGAGTTCAATATCATCTATAAGCTGCTGTCCTACCCCGGCAAGACCTTCACCCGTACCCAGCTCATGGACGAGTTTTGGGACGCGGAAACAAATACTGCGCCGAGAGCGGTTGACGTTTATATGACAAAGCTCCGGGGGAAGTTTGAGAAATGTACAGAATTTGAACTCAAGACCGTTCACGGTTTGGGCTATAAGGCGGTGATAAAGTGAACAGGGAAAACGTTGTACGGCATCAAAAACGGGTGCTTGCCGCCATACGCCGGTATGTCATATTCTTTTTGCTGATTGCGTTTGTCATCTCCTGCTGTATGCTGCTTTTCCTGCACACTATGCAGACCTCGGTGGGAATCACTTTCACGGAAAAGGGCATCCGGACTGCTGCGATCCTGACGATGGGAAACGTGCTTTTTCTGAGCTTTTTATGTACCGTCATAGACGTCGTTCGCCGGCGGTTTATGGTGGAACGCCCGGTGCGAAGGATCATACAGGGCGCGGAAAAAATCATGCAGGGTGATTTCTCTGTGCGGATAAAGCCGTTCCACAGCATCGACAGCGACGGAGGATTTGATGTCATCATCGACTACTTCAACCGTATGGCGGAGGAACTTTCCGGCGTGGAGACGCTGCGGACAGACTTCATCGCCAATGTGTCTCACGAATTGAAAACGCCGCTGGCTGTCATGCAGAATTACGGAACCATGCTTCAGAGTCCCAATCTGACCGAAGCGCAGCGGATAGAGTACGCCAAGGCCATCACCGGGCAGTCCCGCCGCCTTGCGGATTTGATTACGAATATTTTGAAGCTGAACCGGCTGGAAAACCAGCAGATATACCCGTCCGTGAAACGGTACAATCTCGGTGAGCAGCTTGCCGAGTGCCTTTTGCGCTTTGAAAGCACCTGGGAGAAAAAGAGCATCGACATTGAAACAGACATTGAGGAAGAAGTATTCGTAGAATCGGACGACGAGCTTTTGTCCCTGGTCTGGAGCAATCTATTCTCCAACGCCCTGAAATTTACGGAAGCCCACGGTACGGTGTCCGTGACTCTGAAAACCGAGGGGGATATTGCAATCGTCAAGGTGACCGACACCGGCTGCGGCATCTCAAAGGAAACCGGCAAACATATCTTTGAAAAATTCTATCAGGGTGACACCTCCCACGCCGCACAGGGCAATGGCTTAGGGCTGGCTCTGGTAAAACGGGTAGTGGATATTGTCGGCGGGGAAATTTCCGTGGAGAGCGAAGTCGGAAAAGGAAGTACCTTTACCGTGAAGATCAGGAGGGCGGCCAATGGAGACATTCAAAAAGATTCTTAAAAGGATATTCTGCCTGCCCCCGCTCCCGACGGCAGCTGCGGCACTTTTCGGCTACGGGTTTGTGATCGCTGTGTTTGCGTTCGATATACAAAACCCCATCCTGCGATATGCCTCCTACGCGGCTTCGGCCTATGCGCTGATCATCTCCTGCACGGGGATTGCCTATGTCAATACGGCGATAGGCGGTGTCAAAAAGTTCATCGGCCATCATCCGCTGATGAAAAAATTCCGCTCCACCAAGGTGGGCGAAAAATACATGACCGATGTGCGTTTCCGGGCGGGGGTCTCACTGTATCAGGGCTTTTTCATCAATCTTCTATATATCGTCACGAAATTGGTATCTGGTATCGTGTACCGCTCCACATGGTTCATCGCGCTGGCGGTCTATTACATTCTGCTTGCCGTGATGCGCCTTCTTTTAGTAAGGCAGCTGAACACACAGGACGAAGCGGCGGAACTCAGACGTTACCGGCTATGCGGGATCATGCTTTTGTTTATGAACCAGGCGCTGGCGGGAATTGTGATATTCATGGTACATCAGAACCGCGGGTTTGTGTATCCGGGGCTGCTTATCTACGCCATGGCTGCCTATTCCTTTTATGCCGTCACGATTGCCATTATCAACATCGTCAAGACCCGGCGGCGCAAAAGCCCGATTCTTTCAGCAGCCAAAGCCATCAGCTTCGTGGCGGCGCTGGTATCCATCCTGTCCCTGACCACCGCCATGCTCTCCCAGTTCGGCGGAAACGACGATCCGTCGTTCCGTCAGGTTATGACCAGTGCGACAGGAGGCGGCGTCTGCACCATCGTGATTGGGATGGCAATCTATATGATCTGTCTGGCAAATAAAAAATTGAAAAGGCTCCAAAATAATCATTTTCAAACATAATTTGAAAAATTCAAAAACATCTGCCTGCTGCAATTATGGCAGAATCCAGAAAGGAGTTATGGATCATGGAAGAAAAGAAAGAAACCTTTACCTACACCTATTCCGCAAAGGAGCAGGAAGAAATCAAGAAGATTCGGGACAAATATACACATCCGACAAAAGAGGAAACCTCGATGGAGCAGCTTCGCCGTCTGGACAAAAGCGCCACAAAGGGCGCGACCGTCGTCTCGCTGATCGTCGGGATCATCAGCGTCCTGCTGCTGGGCGTGGGAATGTGCTGCACAATGGTTCCCGGCTGGGAGCAGTATTTCATTCCAGGCGTTGCAGTCGGTGTGGTCGGTATCATCGGCGTGATCGCTGCCTATCCGATTTACAACCACATGGTCAAGCGCAAAAGGGGAAAACTTGCGCCGGAGATTATGCGCCTGTCCGACGAACTGATGAAGTGACAGTGGCTATTTCCCGGCAGCTTCTATGATCTGCAAGCTGAACGATGAATCCGATAATCCCAAAAGCCTTTTATGGTGAATTTTTCATCGCAGAAAGCTTTTAATATTTTTTTCAAGATCTTCTATCGAAACGCCCCTTGACTAAGCACAAATGGTGTGATACTATAATAGTTAGTTAATGCTAACTTTGTGGGAAATATAGTTTTCTCTTTAGAGAAGGATATAGAGATAGAAATACCGCTCAGCGGAGCGGTTTTCTTTAAGATCGGTAGTTAGGCGCCGCTAACTATGGGCGATTTCAAATGAAGGGATGGGTGATCGGTAATGAAAACAAACGCAGAACGGGCGCGGGCGCGATTGACCTTGACGCCGGAGAAAGAGTTTAACTTGGAAAAGGACGGCTTCATCGGCGCGCTTTACCGACCGGAAACGGACGAATACCCAGGGAAAGCCGTTATCATGTTTGGCGGCAGCGACGGGATCTACAATCTTACGAAGCTGGCTGCGGAGCAGTATGTAAAGCACGGGATGACAGTCCTGGCGCTGGCGTATTGGAACGAACCGGGACTGCCGGACGGCTTTGAAAAAGTTCCGGTGGAGTTCGTGGAAAAAGCCGCGCTGTGGCTGCGCGGGCAAGGCTTTGAGAAAGTTGGCTTGTGGGGAATCTCCATGGGTGCGGAGCTGGCGCTGCTGGCTGGCAGCCTGATGCCGGAGTTGATCTCCTGTGTGACGGCGGTGTGCCCGACGAACATCTGCGGGCAGGGCTTTATCAAGAAAAAAAGCATACAGGCGCTGGAGTGTTCTGCCTTTAGCTGGCGCGGGAAAGATCTGCCCTGGGTCCGGCTGAAGCTCTCCAAGATCGCCATTTTCCGGGACAGCCTGCGGGAACGGAGCGTCTGCATGCGCTCCTGCTATGAGGACGCGGTGCGAAACGCCCCGGAGAAGGCGCAGATCAAGGTGGAAAACATCAACGGCCCGGTGTTGCTGCTCTATCCGGAGTACGATGTCATGTGGCCCTCCGAGCTCGCGGCAGAGAAAATCAAGGCGCGGCTGAAAGAGAAGAATTTTGCCCATCCCTGCAAGTGCGTCAGCTACAAATACGCCAGCCACATGCTGATTCCGGTGAAGTCCCGATCCACGGTCATGTTCCGGGTAGAGCGGAAATACCCAAAGCAGTGCTGGGAGAGCGACATGGACGCCTTTGAAAAGACGCTTGTCTTCTGGAAAGAGGTCTGGTGAGATGAACTGGACTAGGATCGTACTGGACGGACTGGCTATACACCGTCACAAGAATATATACCGAGCCTTACGAAAAAAAGGCTTTTCGCTGTTTCACAGATAAGAAAGGAATGGCTTTACATATGTCAGAGCAAGAAATAAATTTTTTGGAAATCGTTGACCTTACAAAATCCTTCGGCAGCGGAGATACCAAACAGGAGGTGCTTAGGGGACTCAGCTTCTCTGTGGCAAAGGGAGAATTCTGCGTGCTTCTCGGTCCCTCCGGTTCGGGTAAATCCACACTG
>CANQBS010000147.1 GCA_947589075.1 uncultured Acetatifactor sp. | reverse complement strand
GGCCGGCTCTGTCCACATCCACCGTCCAGGTGATCTCCTGTCCGGCTGTCGCCCAGTTATCTCCTCCAATGGTATTATACACAATGTAGGTGGGATGGTAGGGCTGTGTAGCTACTGAAGTACGGTCGTTGTTGGGGGAAAGGGAAGCGGTTGACTTCACCGTGCTGTCCTCTGCCTGAATCACAACGGCTCCGCCCTTCACGTTGTTGGCGCTTACCAGTTCTGCATCCAGATCCTTTGTGTAATGATCATAATACTCTTCATAAGAAAGTGCTTTCTTTGCGGGAACCAGGGCGATCTCGCCGATTCCCAGCTTTGCCTGCGCGGACTCCAGCTTCACCTTATTGGTGCCGGCATTCATATAAAACATATAACTGCCCAGAGTGTCACAGTCTGTTGAGCTTATAAAGACAGCGGCAGGTCCTTCCTCCTGCACCTGGGTGGGCGCAGCCTGGTTACCGTCGGTGCTCATAAGCCAGTTTTTGTTGTCATCAACCCAAAGACGGTTGATGGTAATGTCTTCGCAATCATCAAAAGGTAATTTCCCGTTTACATAAACATTGCGCAATATTGTCTGCGTGCCGGTTGTGTCAGGATAATAGGTGAGCAGGATCTGATACAGACCTGCTTCCTTCACATCGAAATCATAGGTGATGGACCCTTCATCCTGCGTCCATACCACTCCGCCCTCTTCCTGTAAACCTGACATATCCGTTTCGGAATAATCCGAACCCTTCAAAACGATCTTCTGCGCCGAATCGCTTACATATGCGTCACGATATTCCGCAATATAAGCGTCGTAAGTAACGGAGCTTTCATCCTCATAGCTCAGATACTTCGCCAGGACATCCTCCCTGGTCTGCGCATATTTATCGCTTGAAGAAATATTTAATGCCACGATCGCCACAACGACCAGCGCAACTAAAATACAGATATTGCGAATGCGGGTTCTGTTTTTTTTCTTTTTCACCCCATCAGCCCTTCCATTTCTTAGCACTATGTGACTGTGGTCTATTTACATAGAAGCCACAGCCACATAGTATTATGAATCATATTTCAGTTGTGTCAGATACGATTGGTTGATTACTTCAAACCTCTCTGCTTCATGAGCGCCTCAGCAGTCTGAATAGCGCTTTCGCCGGCAGCTCTGCCTGACATATGACCGGAAACAACTTCTGCAGCATTGGTCCACACATCGGTGATACCAGCCTTATCAAATACCCATGACCAGTCATAAATGGTTCTGCCGTAAGCCCACTGCCAAAGCTCAAGATCCTGAGAAGTGGAGAAGTTTCTGGGATTGGACTTATCAAAGCCGATGTCAGGGGTCTCGCCAGCCTGCTCAGCTTCCCATGCAGTATGCATACCAGCCCTGTTGGAAGCCGTGCCGGTTACATAGTCCAGGGAGATCTTCAGAAGGTCTTCATTGGAGATGCCGGTCTGTGTAGAAGCATCGCCCATCACTACCATGGAGGTCCAGTAGTAGCAGTTTACTCTGTAATTGTCGCTCAGAGTGGTGTAATCGCCGTCACAGGTTACGGAATCGCCCCAAGGCCAGAAGCAGATGCCCCAGTTGCCGTTGGTATTGGTGTTCACGCCGTCCTGCTGCCAGTCTTCTACACGGGTCATAACAAAGTTCTTGGGATTGGTGGTATCAATACCCATGTTACCATCGCCATAGAAGGTCTGCTCACCGTCGGATACCAGCTCGTCGCCTTCATAACCGAAATCTACAGGATAAGCATATCCCTTGTCGATCAGCTCTTTGTAGAACTCAAGAGCCTGAGTATAATTCTCTTCAGCCAGATTCAGATGTCCTTCCCCGGTTACGGAAGGATAACCGCCGTTGGCTGCGCCGGCCATCAGAGCCCAGTGATAATAATGAATACCGAACGGATATGTGCCCTCAGGGAGTTTGGACTTCAGTTCAGCACAGTAATCAAGAACATCCTGGTAGCTCCATTTGCCTTCCATGAACATGTCGGTAGGGGTCTTTTCCATACCGATCTGCTCAAGCAGGGTACGGCTGTAAGCGATAACATTGGCAGTGCCGCCGATATCATCATAGGTGTAACCGAATACCTTGCCCTTCCAGGTAACAGCGTCGGTATACAGGGAGCCGATCTCCAGAGCGCCGATATCGTTGGTCACATCGGCCAAAACGTTGTTGCTAATCAGGGTCATCAGGGAGTCAGGATCAGATGCATAAAGGTTTACAGAAGAAGCACCGGAATTGAAGGAGTTCACAAGTGCATCGCCTGTGTTGCCGCCGGTCAGACCAGCAGGCTCAGTCCATTGAATGTCAATGTTGTACTTCTCTTCAACGGCCGCCTCGGCTGCCTTTGCAAGAGGTACATCGTTATCCTGGCTCGCAGGATCCAGCTTGTTCCAGATGCCGCCGTAAACCTTAACCACCTGGCCGCCGAAATCATAGGTATCTTCTACAGGGGTCTCTTCCGTAGAAGCAGGAGTGGACTCTGAGGGCTGGCTGCTCTCAGGTGTGCTGGCAGGAGTGTTGCTGCTGGGGGTGCTGGAATCATTATTTCCGCCGCCGCAGGCAACCATCGTAGCCATCATCGCTACTGTAAGTGCAACAGCAACGATCTTCATGATAGTCTGTTTTTTCATTAATAATCCTCCTTTTTTACTTGTTGCGCTTTTTGCGCTTGTTTATAACGCACAGCAGAGCCTGCTCCCTCAGGCATTGCTGTTGTTACCAGGGTGTCATGATTTATTTTGATGCTCCGAGTTGGGGGCTCCGGTGAATAATATGTAGACAGTTGCTTCATGATTGGAGCCATTATAAAAAAGTGAACAAATATTGAATCCAAAGAACAAGTTAACTATATACTTGTTTGGATAATTTGTCAATTATTTTTTTATTTTATTTTTATTTTTCGTTAATAATACCACTCCCCTGGTTTTTATTTGGGCATATTTTCCCGTTAACATTTTTAACAAAAATAAGGGCAGGCAGCAAAGTTTTCTCGGGCTTCTCCCGTGAAATTAATCTTTGTTGCCTGCCAATGGATTTTATAGTTATCTTTTGTTAACATTTTGGGGATCCGAATTCCCCTTCTCACCTGTTGCTTTATTCAAGTTATTCAAAATATTTACTTTTTATTCAAATATGCCAAAAAACATGGTATTTTTTCACCGGCACAGTTCCCCGGGGACCAGGACCGTAAGCCATGTATCCTTCCTTCCCGTCAGCCTTTCACTCCTGAGATCGGGCGCCTGACCGCCGATGATGACCTGGGCATCCCCTTCGTAAAACCGCAGCTTTCCCGCTTCGTCGTAAAGCCCGAATGCCTCCTTGGGCAGATGGACAGACACCTCCCTGCGCTCTCCGGGAGCAAGATGAAGCTTTTTGATCCCCTTTAACTGATAATTGGGGGCGTCTTTCCGACAGATCTTCACATAGACCTGCACCGTTTCCCCGCCGGCAATCCTGCCGGTATTTTCCACCACAGCCTTTACCACGATGCCATTTTCCGTAAGAACTGCGGGTGCCTCCGGCGTTTTTGCAGTATCGCAAGCCCCTGCGGACTCCCTCGGCGCCTTTGCAGTATCGCAAGCCCCTGCGGACTCCTCCGGCGCCTTTGCAGTATCGCAAGCCTCCGCGGGGGGCTCCGGCGCCTCCATATGTACGCCGCTGTAGGCGAAGCTGGTGTAGGAAAGTCCGTATCCAAAGGGATAGAGCGCCTCGTTCTTCATATAACGGTAGGTCCTGCCCTTCATGCTGTAGTCCTCAAGGTCCGGCAGTTCCTCCACCGTCCGGTAAAAGGTGACGGGCAGTTTTCCTTCCGGGCAGCGGTCTCCGAATAGAAGCTCCGCCAGGGCAAGACCTCCCTGGGCGCCGGGATACCACCCCTGGATAATGGCAGGGATATGTTCATCCGCCCAGTTTACCGCCAGGGCGCTTCCCGACAACAGCACCAGGACCACCGGCTTGCCGCAGGCGTAGGCCGTCTCCAGCACCTCCTGCTGCAGTCCCGGCAGGTTCAGGTCCGGCTTATCCCCGCTTCCATATTCATTGTTGGCGTCCCCCTGCTCTCCCTCCAGGTCGGCGTCCAGCCCCAGACAGACCACCACCACATCGCTTAAGGCGCAGACTCCCCGGACCTCCGAGAAGCGGTCTCCCTTTTCCGCGCAGCTTTCCAGCTTATCCTTGTACAGGTGGCAGCCCTCCGAGGTCAGCACCCGCACATCTTCCCCCAGATACTCCTGGATGCCTTCCAGCAAAGTCCAGTACCGGGATGCGGTTCCATGATAATTGCCCACCAGGGCTTTTCTGCTGTTGGCGTTGGGCCCGATGACGCCAATGGTCTTAAGGGATTTTTTATCCAGGGGCAAAAGGTTCCCTTCATTTTTCAAAAGCACGGCGCACCGTGCCGCCACCTCCCTGTTCAGCTTCTGCATGGGG
>CANQBS010000146.1 GCA_947589075.1 uncultured Acetatifactor sp. | reverse complement strand
GCCCATAGGCGTTGGCCTTGACGGCGGGCATCAGCTCGCAGCCCTCCGGGAGAAGGGAGCGCAGCAGATCCACATTATGCTTCAGGGCCTCTCCGGATAATTCGATCCATGCTCTCGCCTGCAGGGCGGGGAGGTTTGAAGTTTTGGCGGAAACAGCGCTGGACATGGATGGGGTCACCTCCTTGGACGGCAAAAGGATTTATCGGACCGCCAGTTCGATGATGCGGTCTAGGATTTCGCTGAATGAGTATCCGGCTGCCTCCATCATTTTGGGATATCTGCTGTGCTCCGTGAAGCCGGGAATGGTGTTGACTTCATTGAAAACGATTTCCTCTTCCGGAGTCAGGAACATATCCACTCTGGCGAAACCACAGCAGCCGAGAGCCCTGTAAATGATTTTAGCGGCGTCCCGGATCCGTTCCGCGGTCTCCGGCCTGATTCTTGCAGGCACATGGATGGAGGAGGTTTTCAGAGTATATTTTTCGGTGAAATCAAAAAATCCGCCGGAAAGCTGGATCTCGTCCACCTCTCCGAGAATCAGCTCCCCTGTTCCCAGGACTGCGCAGCCCACCTCAAAGCCTTCCACGGCTTTTTCTACGATTGCCTGGTCGTCAAATTGGAAGGCGTTTTCGATGGCCGGAAGCAGTTCTTCCTCGGAAGAAACCCTTGTAATGCCATAGGAGGAGCCTGCCTTTATCGGCTTTACAAATAAAGGATAGCCCAGTTCTTTGGCTTGAAGGATCGTCCGGCGCTCCGAATGGTTTTTCCAGAGGGAAAAGGATTTTGGAACGGCGACGCCGGAAGCTTCCGCCAGCTTATGTGCCCGATCCTTGTCCATACAGAGGGCGGAGGAAAGGGTGCCGCAGCCTGCCAGGGGGATCCCGGAAAGCTCTATGAGACCCTGCAGCGTGCCGTCCTCCCCGTTTTTGCCGTGGAGGACAGGGAAGGCAGCGTCCAGGGGGATTTTGTCAATGCAGTCTTTATGCAGCAGAAGCAGACCGTGATCGCTGCGGTTGGGAGAGAGCAGGGCGGGCGTGCAGTCGGCCGGATTGCACCAGGTATCTGTGAGAAGCTTTTCTGTCTGTCCCTGAAAATAAAACCAGTCCCCTTCCCTGGAGATACCCACAGGAATCACGTTGTATTTCGCAGGGTTCAGGTGATCGATCACACTATAGGCGGATTGCAGAGAGACACTGTACTCTGAAGAATGCCCGCCAAAGAAAACAGCGATGGTTTGTTTCACGTTAATCCTCCATTCCGGAGCGTTTGCGAAAAATAAGCGATCGAGCTGATTTTTCGTACTTCCTCCTTGTCAGCAGACAAATTTTTTCCTTATAAAAATATCCCGGCAGGATACAGAAAAAGTGTACCCTGCCGGGATATGGTTAGTTTTTGGTTTTTATGAAGGACGGCATATGATTTTATGAAGAAAAACATACATTTTTCTTACGGTGCATCCGGCCGAAGAATCGGGGCAGCCAGGAAAGGGATCAGCCTGGCAGTTTTCTCCCTTCGGATGGTGCATCCGGCAGAAAAACATGGAAAAAAATGCTTTCATTTTCGCTGCCTGCCCGAATGGTTCCGCCGTGGAGTTCCACGATCTCTTTCGCGATGGCGAGTCCCAGGCCTGCGCCGCCTGTGGAAGAGGAGCGGGAGGAATCCAGCCGGAAGAACTGATCAAAGATACGTTCCAGCTTATCCTGGGGAATGGTTTTCCCGTGATTGCGCACATAGAGCATTGCACCGCCGGAGGAACGGCAGAGGGACATCTGGATCGAGGTCTGAGGGTAACTGTAGTTGACCGCATTGCGGATCAGATTATCGAAAACCCTTGCCAGCTTATCGGGATCGCAGACAAGCTGGATGTCCGGATCGATATCCAGCTCCCAGGTCAGATCCTTTTCCGATAAAAGAGGATAAAACTCGCTGGCGATCTGCTGGACCATAAGGCTTAAATTAATGCGCTCCGGCGCCAGGGTCAGAGTAGTCAGGTTAAAACGGGTGATATCGAAAAATTCATTGATAAGCTCTTCCAGTCTCTGGGCCTTTCCCAGGGCGATCCCGGTATAACGGGACCTTTGCTCCTGGGACAGCTGGGGTTCGTCCTGCAGGAGGGAAAGATAACCGATCACGCTGGTGAGGGGCGTCTTTAAGTCGTGAGCAAGATATACGATCAGATCATTTTTTCTCTGTTCGGCTTCCTTTGCCAGGGCAGTCTGGCGGATGATCCGCTCCCGGACCAGATTCAGCTCGTCCTGCTCCGCCTTTAAATCCTCCGGCAGGAGAATGGGTGTGTCGATGGAATTCGCCAGTTCCTCTGCCGCCTGCACCAGATCATCCAGATAGCGGATGGGCTTGGAGATAAAATAATAGGTAATTCCTCCCCAGCCCAGGAAAATGCTTAAGGGTAGGAAAATAAATTCGGCCCCTTTGAGCAAATGATAAAGGGGATCATTCAGATACCAGATCCGCTGATGCACAATGAACCATGCCGTTAAAAAGAGGCCGGCCAAAAGCGCGAGATAAACTGCCAGAGAAACAATGTATTGAAGCAGGAGCCGCCTGGCCAGCCTGCTTCTTAAGGCGCGTTTCTGTTTGTATAATAGGTTATTCAATGGTGTATCCAACTCCCCATACGGTTTTTACAAATTTTGGCTTTCGGGCGGGTTCATTCATTTTTTCCCGCAGCCTTGCGATGTGGGCCATCACGGTATTGTTGCTGTCCAGGTATTTTTCTCCCCAGACGGCTTCAAACAGCTCTTCTGAGGATACCACACTTCCTCTGTGCTCGCACAGATACCAGAGAATATTAAATTCTATGGGGGTCAGGTTCAGCTCCTTTCCGTTTAAGGTGCATTTATGGCTGCTGCGGGAGATGGAAAGCCCCCGGATATCGAATTCATCCGTTTCCCTTGGCTCTTTCGCAAAGGCCTCCGTCATATTGTAACGGGTATAACGGCGCAGCTGAGTCTTTACTCTTGCCATCAGCTCCAGGGGATTAAAAGGCTTGGTAACATAGTCGTCTGCTCCCAGGGTCAGTCCCGTGATCTTGTCCATATCTTCTACTTTGGCGGTGAGCATGATGATGGGGAAAAAATGTTTTTCCCGGATGCGCTGGCAAAGGGTAAAACCGCTTAAGTCGGGAAGCATGACATCCAGGATCGCCAGGCTGATGTCTTCCTGCTCTGTACATTGAAGGGCGTCCATGGCGTTATAGAATTTAAACACCTCATAGCCCTCATTGCGCAGATAAACCTCCACCAGATCTGCGATCTCTTTTTCATCATCTACGATCAGAATTTTTTCATTCATGGAAGCACTCCTGGTTCTTTGCCCGATTTATTTTATCCGGGGACAAAATATCTTTCAACCCACACATATTCTGGTGAAAGTATAGCATAGAAGGCTTTGTCTTGACAACTGCCATTTTATGAGCAGATAAGAAAGCCGCAAAGCGACGGAAAGCGTGCAGCGCGGCTTTGCAAACTGAATTTATTCGGCATAGGAGTTTCATGAACTGCAGCATTATCCTCCCTATTTCCCCAGCTGGAAGCCATATCCCCATACCGTCTTTATGTATTTGAAGTCGCTGTGCTCCCTCAGTTTTCTGCGGATGTTGCTGATATGGACATTGATGGTTTTGTTGTCTCCGGCATAGAAGTCATCCCAGGCGTAATCATAGATCTCCTGTTTGGTAAAAACCTTGGACGGATGGGACACAAGCAGTTCCAGGATTTTAAATTCCTGCCTGGTGAGGGGGAGCTCCGTTCCCCTGATGGAAGCAATGTAGGAAGCAGTGTTCAGACTCAGATCCCGATATTTCAGGGTTCGCTTCGGAACGGCTCCGATACCGGAAAAACCGCCCTTTACCTTCCTCTCGATCTGCGCGATCAGGCTCTGGATCTCAGCCTGCCCGATCTTATATGGTCCGGCATCGGAAGGGGTAAGCTGGATCATATTGTCCGAAACATTCTGGGCGGATAAAAGAATAACGGGAATCTGCTGTGCCTTCGGCATACGGGAGATTAATTCTTCACTGCTTAAACCGCTTAGAGACTGTTCCAGGATCACCAGGGAGAAGGGGTCGCGTTCCAGAAAAAAGAGTCCCTCTGTGCCTGAAAAGGCCTGCGTACAGGAATAGCCCGCTCTTTTCAGTTTTTCAGACAGCAGATCGCTCACTTCTGTATTTTCCTCTATGATCAGGATACGGTGCAAGATTTCTTCCTCCTTTTACAAAATTATACTGCTTTTCAAAACAAAAGTAAAGAATTGCATTTTTTGTTTTTTCTTTCCAAAAATCAAGGTAAAAACTGATTATCCCTTGAAAACACCGTGTTTATCGGCATTTCGGAAGGGTTGAAAAGCCTCATTTTACTACGAATTTACTACCAAAGAATGAGCCTTGACACGCCGACAATCCGAGAAATGCAAAGTTA
>CANQBS010000145.1 GCA_947589075.1 uncultured Acetatifactor sp. | reverse complement strand
GATATAAGAAACCGGAAGAGCCGCCACAAGAGCAATGCTTTCATTGCTGTTTTCCATGGGATAAGCCGCAGGAATCCCCATCAGGAGCAGTTCTTCTCCCAATTCATCCTTTCCGACGGCCATTTTCTCTTCCCCGTCCTGTAAGGACTGCAGGAAAGAATCCGAATTGTCCCCCAACAGCATCTGACTGCCATAAAGCATCTCAAAAGACCCGTCCAGAGCCAGAAGGGCAAGATGATCAAAGCCCCGGGCTCTGGCGTTATAACTCAGGACAACCCTCGCAGAATCAAAATCCCTGGTGCTTTCAGGAGGCGCAGAATCCACCAGGGCCCCTACCTGGGACAGTCTCAGCTCGATGGTAGTGCCGAAATGAGTAGCCGCCTGCTCGCTCATCCCCGCCATATAAATGGCGCCCAGCTCCCCGATGGCCTCCGCTCCCCTCCGGTTCATGCGGAATGCGAGATAGGAAAAATCCAGCACGCACAAAACCGAAATACATATGAGACTGATGATCAAAAACCGGGTAGTCCTGTTCTTCATGAATCTGTCCCCCTCCAGAATCCGCCTGCTTCGCAGCTGCAGTGCTGCGCACTGTCCGATTCTGTCGTTATCATGTCAGGTGAAATCAAATGCTCACTTCGCTCGCGCTTGATTTCCTGCTGACATGATATATTATAACACAGCAGGCGGTAAAAGTAAATTGTTTACACTTTTTCTACCCCGATGATCGCCTTTTCGCCGTTGATATTCCATTCCTTCATGACGGAAAGCTGAACATCCTGCGTGATTTCCTCCGCCAGCACCTTGGAGGCGATGGTTTCCTGGTTCCGCTCCACGATCTGCGCCAGCTTCCCATTGCCGTTTATGGTCACCCGGATATGATCCATGACCTCAAAATCCGCATCCTTTCTCATGGTCTGGATCTTGCTGATGACTTCGTAGACAAAGCCTTCCTCGATCAGCTCCTCCGTCAGGTTGGTATCCAATACCACGGTGAGCTTATTGTTTTCCTCGGACACATAACCTTCCTTCTGGGTCATGTCGATGAGAAGGTCTTCCTTGGAAAGCTTCACCGCCACGCCGTTTACCTCAAAGGAAAGCTTTCCTTTTTCATTCAGCTCATCCATGGCGGCGTTGCCGTCCAGGGAAGCTAACATGCTTCGGATGCCGTTTAACTGCCTGCCGTATTTGGGACCCACGGTGCGCAGCTGGGGCTTAAAGGTATAGGTAGTGTAGTCCCTCACGTCCTCGGTGAAGACTACTTCCTTCACATTCAGCTCATCCTTGATGATATCCTGATAGAAGCTGTCCAGGGTAAATCCGGCCTTGATATACATCCTGCGGATGGGCTGGCGGTTCTTGATAGCAGCGGCGTTCCGGCAGGCCCTGCCCATCACCACTGCCTCCAGCACATCCTCCATATCCTCTTCCAGCTTGCGGTCGATCATGGATTCCTCCGCCGCAGGATAGTCACACAGATGAATGCTTTCCGGGGCTCTGGCATCAATACTTCTCACCAGGTTCTGGTAAATATCCTCCGTCATGAAGGGAATCATGGGGGCGGCAGCCTTGCAGACCGTCACCAGGGCGGTATACAGGGTCATATAGGCGTTGATCTTATCCTGCTCCATGCCTTTGGCCCAGAAACGCTCACGGCTCCTGCGGACATACCAGTTGCTCATTTCATCCACAAAATCCTCCAGGGCGGCGCCGGCTTCCGGGATCCGGTATTTCTCCAGATTGCCGTCCACCTCTCCTACCACAGTATTCAGCCTAGAAAAGAGCCACTTGTCCATGACGGGAAGCTTCTCATATTCCAGGGTATATTTTGTGGCGTCAAAATTGTCAATATTGGCGTACAGCACAAAGAAAGCGTATGTGTTCCACAAGGTGCCCATGAACTTCCTCTGCCCTTCTGTCACCAGCTTCCCGGAAAAGCGCTTGGGCAGCCAGGGGGCGGAGCTGGTGTAGAAATACCACCGGATGGCGTCAGCCCCATAGGTTTCCAGGGCGTCGAAGGGATCCACCGCATTGCCCTTGGACTTGCTCATCTTCTGCCCGTTTTCATCCTGGACCAGTCCCAGGACGATAACATTTTCATAAGGGGCCTTGTTGAACAAAAGAGTGGATTCCGCCAGCAGGGAATAGAACCAGCCTCTGGTCTGGTCCACCGCCTCGGAAATGAACTGGGCAGGGAACTGGGCCTCGAAAACCTCTTTATTTTCAAAAGGATAATGATGCTGGGCAAAAGGCATGGCGCCGGAATCAAACCAGCAGTCGATGACCTCCGGCACCCGCTTCATCTGTCTGCCGCACTTCGGACACTTGATGGTGATCTCGTCGATATAGGGACGATGGAGCTCCACGGTCCCTGCCGCTTCATTGCCGCTCATCTCACACAGTTCGGCGCGGCTGCCGATGGAATGGGTATAGCCGCATTCACACTCCCAGATATTTAAAGGGGTGCCCCAATAACGGTTCCGGGAAATGCCCCAGTCCTGGATATTCTCCAGCCAGTCCCCGAATCGGCCTTTGCCGATGGATTCCGGGATCCAGTTGATGGTGTTGTTGTTACGGATCAGATCCTCCTTTACAGCGGTCATCTTGATGAACCAGCTCTCCCGGGCGTAATAAATCAACGGGGTATCGCATCTCCAGCAGAAGGGATAATCATGCTCGAACCTGGGAGCGTCGAACAATTTTCCCTCCCGGTCCAGATCCTTTAAGATCTCCGGATCCGCTTTTTTCACAAAAAGACCTGCATAAGGGGTTTCCTGGGTCATGTTGCCTTTGCCGTCCACAAACTGCACAAAGGGAAGGTCGTAGTTTCTGCCGATACGGGAGTCGTCCTCACCGAAGGCCGGAGCGATGTGGACGATGCCGGTACCGTCGGTCATGGTGACATAATTATCGCAGGTCACGAAATGAGCCTTCTTCTGCTGCTTTGCCGCCGCGAGACCGGCGCACTCCATCAGAGGCTCGTATTCCTTATATTCCAGATCCTTGCCCACATAGGTTTCCAGAACCTCATAGGCAGGGATTCCTTCCGCCGCATTGCCCAGCCTGCCCAACACAGTGTCCAGAAGAGCCTGAGCCATATAATAGGTATAGCCGTCCGCCGCCTTCACCTTCACATAGGTTTCCCCGGGGTTCACACACAGAGCCACGTTGGAGGGCAGGGTCCAGGGGGTTGTTGTCCAGGCCAGGAAATAGGCATCCTCCCCCACCACCCGGAAACGCACGATGGCGGAACGCTCTTTCACCGCCTTATAGCCCTGTGCCACCTCATGGCTGGAAAGGGGGGTTCCGCACCGGGGACAATAGGGTACGATCTTAAAGCCTTTATAAAGCAGTCCCTTATCCCAGATGGTCTTTAAAGCCCACCACTCTGACTCGATATAGTTATCCTCGTAGGTCACATAAGGGTTATCCATATCCGCCCAGAACCCTACGGTTCCGGAGAAATCCTCCCACATTCCCTTATACTTCCAGACGCTTTCCTTACAACGGTCGATAAAGGGCGCAAGGCCGTACTGTTCGATCTGCTCCTTACCGTCCAGCCCCAGAGCCTTCTCCACCTCCAGTTCCACCGGCAGACCGTGGGTATCCCAGCCTGCCTTCCGGGGCACCATATAACCCTTCATGGTACGGTACCTGGGGATCATATCCTTAATGGTACGGGTCTCCACATGACCAATGTGGGGCTTGCCGTTGGCGGTTGGGGGACCGTCGTAGAAGGTATAGGTCTCCCCTTCCTTATTTTTTTCCAGACTCTTGCGGAAGATATCGTTGTCTTTCCAGAACTTTTCAACGACCTTCTCCCGCTCTACAAAATTCAGATTCGTGGATACTTTGTTGTACATTTCCGCTGCTCCTTTTCTCAAAATAATCCTTTTCATGCGCCGGACCCCCTGTCCGAGGGCCGGATCCTTTGTCCATGCAGACAAAAGGCTTTTTAAACCATACAACAAAACCCCGTCCTGTAATAGGACGGGGCTAATTCCCGGAAACCACCTGTTACAACATACGGCCCTGCATTGAGATCCATAGGACCTTCGCCTTTTTGGGGGAGTCCACTCTCAGCACAAAACGATATGGCTTCCTCTAACGGCGGAATCCCGTCTGACAGTACTTGTTTCCTTTCCTGTCAGCAGCTCGGAAGTGATCTTCGCCTGTCTGTCTACTAATGCCGATCTCCCACCTGCGCCGGCTCTCTGGGATGTTCCACAGACCGCTACTGTCTTCGTCATGGCTTTTTCTGCATATCAATACATACTGCATATGTTATGCCGCACATGTTTCACATGCTGTACATGCTTCGCATGTTTCACATATGTTTCTTATGGAAATTCATTTTAAATGCAGGGGGCAGAATTGTCAAGAGGGATTTTATATTTCCGCAGCCAAAAAATTTTATGGTGAAGTGAAAAGTTAACTTCCACTTCTAAGGGGGCCAAGTAGAAATTAGTCTTTCTCCAACCTCCACTTGAAATCA
>CANQBS010000144.1 GCA_947589075.1 uncultured Acetatifactor sp. | reverse complement strand
ATGCAGCCATTGCAGAGAACCCCGGAGCGAAACCTCTGTGCCATAGCGATCGTGGATTCCAATACACCAACCGGAGCTTCCACACCAAACTTGAAGCCGCGGGGATGGTCCAGAGCATGTCCAGGGTGGCCAAGTGTATTGATAACGGTCCAATGGAAGGATTTTGGGGCATTCTAAAGAGGGAGAGGTACTACGGCAAACGGTTCACTGATAGAGAAACTCTTGTGAAGATGATAGCGGACTACATCAAGTATTATAACAATAAACGATTGCAGCGAAACTTAGGTGTTCTGACACCAATGGAGAAATATGAACAATATCTGACGGCAGCGTAAAAACTGCCACCAGACCTGAATCTGATGGCAGAAAATTTTATTTTTTTGATTGTCTACTTGACGGGGAGCGGTTCAATCGTCCCCGCACGGGTTTCTTTTATGTCCTTCTGACATGTGCCTTATTCTTCTGAAAGGATAAAAATCGTGCCCTCCTTATCTCCTATGTATTCCCGCATACAGCTTTCCATCAGATCCTCATCCTGTACCGCCAGGAAATTCCCCGGCACCAGATCTCCATGCACTTCATCCGACAGCCTAAGCAGCGCTCCTTCTTCATCCTGAACATAACAATTCCCTTTCATAATCGGAAAGTTATCTTGTTCCGCAGCATCTCTGCCATAATAATTGATCAGGAAGCCCGCACTCCGATAAAACAGGTTATTTTCCAGCAGAACCTCTCCCGTAGGAAAAAGTCCTGCAACATTCAAAGCGCTGGCAACACTCGTCCGACTTCCCTGACTTATATCATTATTCCGGCACCAGCCATGACCGCAATCGATCAGATAATTCTCCCGGAACACAATATCCTCATAAGTCCAGCCTATGGCTTCATCCAGAAATCCTGTCCACAGGTAAATACTGCCTCCACAGCGTTGTACCACATTATGCTCTGCAAGAATATCTTTACGAATCTGGTCCTGCCCATCTCCTCCTTCTCTGCGTCCGTTGATCACCACGGCGATTCCCTTACTCTCGCAGTCATGAATGTAGTTATTTCTCGCTGTCTGGCCAACGCCGAAAAGCAACAGGGCGCCGCCGGAACTGCTATAATGGATACTTCCGTCATAGTTCTCATACCGCTTGACTGCGCCGCCGCACCAGCTGATCTCACAGTTTTGAATCACGGAATCATTTCCCGGACCAACCCCGCTGTTCGAATAACATCGTATATTCAGATGATCAAGTGTATTGCAGCCCTCGCTTCCTCCCTGGATTCCATCGGAAAGGACAGCTATTTCCACACTGTCGAATACGTCTCCCGGATTGCCCGCATCACAGCGCAGATATAATCCGCCGCCAACGCCTTCCTCCGTCATCTGCCATACATTGATAGGAAACGAATACCCGGAATAATCTACCGCAGAGAAAAATTCCAGATTTCCTGTCAAATCCCTGACGGGATCAAATGCTTCTCCGGCATCGTTTGTATATGCCTCGCCTTCCCAGGGTAGATATAATTTTCTCGCGGTTTTTCTGCCCCCGTCAAACAGAATGATGCCGCAGTCAGGCATATCCTCCGCATAACGCCATATTTTCACTCCGTTGTCTCCTTCTGCAAATAAAACCCAGTTGGAGGGTTCGCCTGCGTCCAACGGTGAACCCGTCAGAATGGGTTTTTCCCCTTCGCCATAAGACGAATAGGCGACTCCGTCCCTAAGCTTCAGCCTCCCATACCAGGCTCCGCCGCATTCAAACAGAATTGCGTCGCCATATTGCAGGTCTGCAGACTGCACCTTATCCAAAGTGGCCCAGGCCGTCTCCGGACTAAGCCCGTCATTTTCGTCATTTCCTTCCGGACTGACATAGTAGGCGCTGCCGGTATAGGTTTCTCCAACCGTCAGTGTATCGCCCCGCACAAGCGCCGAAGAGGAAGATAATACCGCATCGTACACAGCGGACGCCTCCTGCAGAAGCGGATCATTCCAATCGGTTTCAGGTAATTCATAACCTCCCTCATACTGTTCCTGCCATGCGTAAATCAGGCGGACGCAAGCACGAACCGCCTCGCTGCAGCATACTGCCGATTCAAACCGCATCTCATCGTTCCGATATGTAAAAAACGGCTTCCCGCTTCTGGCAGAAGACTGTCCGAGCGAAAAAAATCCCGCGCTGCCCGCATAATCCCAGCCAGCCATATGCCCGATATTGTCCTCATATGGAGAGGCTTCCATGGTATTGGCAAACAAAGAACCGTCCGGCTCGAAGCCATCCCACAGACTTTCCGCCTCATAAAAGGAATTGGCGTTCAGCCATCCGTCCCTTGCCCTGTTTCCAATTTCCAGGACACACGCTGCCTCATACAGAGCAAGCATGGCATCGTCCCGCTGCAAAGACGTATCGGCTGCAGCCAGGTTCCTGCCGATATCTTCCCAAGTCTTGGTTTTCTCCGGATCCAAAGATCCAATGACACGGGAAAGCATCTCATACATTTCTTTCCCACAAACATCCTGCGTCGTTTCCGTAAGCGTCTCCGGAACAATATCCATCGCCAAAGCAGCCGCCAGTTCCTCATCGTCTGCCGCTGCATCCATCAAAAGATCTTCCGCCAGATCTGAAACCGGAGCGGAAATTTCCTCCCCGTCATCCTGCCCGAGCCCATCCACAGCCTCTTCTTCCGGAAGCACGGCCTGCGATGAATCCGCGCCTGAATTGATCCCTTCAGACTTTCCGGGGCTGCAGGCAGCTGTAAAACACACAAGGAACAATAATAACACAATGCTTTTGATCTGCTTCAAACAAACTCACCTTCCCTATCCAGATATCTACTTTATCATGGATTTCCTTTTTTAGCAACTACATTTTTGAAATTGTATTCCAGCCCTTCCCTGTGCCCCCAAAGCCAAAGGAGCATTTTTTCATTGGCCCTGGCGAGCCTTTCATATTTATCGTAGGCATTAAAACTGGATACGCATATGATCTGTATCGTATAAACCATATATGGGAGCGCCTTACGTTCCTCCTCTGACAGAACCTCCACGCTTTCATATCCCCGGATGATATTGTGATAGATAGGAAACCAGATTTTCTCCGCCGGAGCCTCTTTTTCCTCATGCTTCATATACAGCTCGCTTAAAACAGCCGTCGCCGCGTAGCACAGGTCAAAAATACGGTAATTGATCCTGGAAAGCTCAAAGTGAAGAAAACCAGTACATTTCCCCTTCTCCAGTATGATGTTGCTCCCATTGGGATCCCTGTGGATCAGCTGCCTGGGCAGTACGGGCGCAAGCTTCCCCATCCTGTCCACATATTCCCGGTAAAAATCCTCCGGCAGGGAAACCGCGCCGCGCACTCCGGAAAGCATTTGAAGCACCTTTGCGAATTCGTCCGATTCCTCATACATTTCACTCACCGGAAATTTCCGGAGAACCCTGTGAAGCTTCGCCAGATTCTGCCCCACCGCCTGCGCGTTCTCCGGGACGCCGTAAAAGTCCAGAGGATTCTCCAGCTCCCCGACCACC
The DNA here is from genome assembly GCA_947589075.1 of uncultured Acetatifactor sp. Taxonomy (GTDB): domain Bacteria; phylum Bacillota; class Clostridia; order Lachnospirales; family Lachnospiraceae; genus Acetatifactor. The sequence continues at coordinate 1,018 of CANQBS010000144.1, read as the reverse complement.
CGTCTCTTCCTGGTCAGGTAAAAACACAAATCTCCATCCGTTACATAATCTTCCCCGTCCCGGGTTTTGACAGGCAAAGCCGCCGAAAGCCCTTCCTTTTCCTCCAGCCTGCTCAGCGCAATACATCTTTTCAAAGCCGCTTCAGCCGTACATGCGGACAGGATATATCTTCCATCCTCCCGGGTCACGACCCACATATCCTCCGCTATCATACCGTTTGAAAACTTAACCGCCCTTACATCCCTATCCTCGCTTTCCCAGTGGGCAAGGATGTGCCTTAACTTTTGATTGGATACCATGAAATGTCCCTCCTGCTGTAAATTCAGTCTGTGAGGTCTGCCAATGGTATACCGCTTCCGATATTCGGACGGGGAACAGCCGAACTCCTGCCGAAAGGCCTTGAAGAAACCCGCATAGGTATCATAACCATATTCCAAAGCCGCTTCAATGCCCTTTTTCCCGGCTTTCATTTCATAAAGAGCCCACAGGAGCCTGCGCCTGTTGATATATTTCATGCAGGACATCCCCACCGCCTCCTGAAAAAGGCGCATGAAATACGACCGGGAAAAATAGGTTTCTCCCGCCAAATCTTCAAAGGTAATCTCCGATTTCAGATTTTCTTCAATATAGTCTATCGCCTTCTGGATCGCTTCCGTCCTTGTCACCACGACACCTCACGTTTGAAACCAGACCTTCCATAGAATGAAAGATCCTGATACAACAAATAACCTTGCAAGCTTATTCTGTCTATGGATATCATAACACAAACATTCCAGAAAACATTTCCGATCTTATGAAATAATTCCAGCGGGATTCCTTTCCAGCATGACCTCATTCCAACGGGAACACTTTCCGGCGGAATCACATCCCGGCTGGAATTCTTATCACCGAAAAGGATCTCGCAGGCAGCATGATTCCGTTGGATAACGCGCCGGACATCGCGGGTCTTCGACAGTTGAATAAAGGAAAAATCGCTACAGGCCGCAAAAAGCCTGTATTTTTTTGTCAAATTTTTTTC
>CANQBS010000143.1 GCA_947589075.1 uncultured Acetatifactor sp. | reverse complement strand
GGTTTATGCCATTTTTATCGGTTAAAGTATTGATTTTTCAAGGTTCATCGCACCAAATGGTGTGGGAAGTTTGAGTACAAAATCCAAATTCCAACTGCCTATTACGTCCTTCCAATAGTCGTATTCGTCAGGAATTAAACTATTTTTTTCTTCGCTGATAAGAGCATCCACAAATCTGTTCATTTTAAAACCACTATTCCTTTCCGCTGAAACGATTATTTGCTGTATCAGAGTTTAAGCTGCATAACTTCAAAGTTACTGTCCCAATCAGCATCTTTTATTTTTTCAAAACCAACACGTACATAAATACTTTTAGCTATCATATTGGTTTTGTGAACCTGAATTTCAACTATGCTTCTTTTCCTTTCGGATTTGAATTTCTCAATGATTGCATGCACTGCCTCCTTACCATAGCCCTTGCCCAAAAAATCATCCGCAATGAACAAATCTGTAAAAGAATAATACTCATCTCTTTCTGTGGGTCTATCCAGAATAATGACAAGACCAATTACGGATTCCTCTCTACAAATCGCATAGGCAGTGGAGTTTTCTCTATATATGTATGCCTCTGCCAAGCAATACTCTGCATTTCCAACAAACAGAGAACTTTTTCTTTCAAGTCCGCAACAATCATTAAAATTATAACAATCAACTTCACACAAATTTACCATTGGTTAACTTCCTTTCTTACCTTAATTATCTTAAATTGCATTCTGCCGCGTTCGGCATGAGACAGTTCTTCACGCAGCGCTTCAGCAAAAACACAGTTTCTCCCCTGCCATCATAACATTTCAGGGCAAATTGCGCAACCCGGATAAAATGCTTTTAGCGCCGCAGGACTCAGAGTCGATCCCACGACGCAGAAAGCAGCGAAAATATTATTCCTCACAAGCCCAGGTCATCACAACGGGCGGGCAGCAGTAATCGACATCTTTTAAATGCAGACCCCTGTCGTATGCCTCGCGGACAATCGCCATAACAAAATATGAGGTTGCATCAGAATATCTGTAAAGCTCGGGTACGGATGTCAGGTGTCTTGGAAGCGGCGTTCTCTGGGAAGCGATGAACGCCGCAAACTCCTCCCCGATCGCGGAACTGATTTCCTCTGTTGCACTTCTGATCACAGCATGTACCCGCTCATATTCCTCTTTTTTCAGGACAGGAATCTTAACGCACAGCTTATGATCCACATTTCCGATCAAACCCGCTTCTTCCAGCGAAGGGACATAAGAGATCAGCTCGCTCGGGATATCATCCCCCACTCTTTCTTCAAGGGGAATATCAGCGTAAATGCACCAGAGAAATGGAACTATGTGCTTGAAATACAAGTCCATGGAAAATCGAGTTTTTCCATATCTGTGAGGGCAGTCAAAAAGCATTGTGTCAAACTCGTAAAGTCGGACAAGCCTGGCGTCTCCCGCCACAAAGGCCTCGGTTGTCCGATGACCGCCGTGTATCTGGTATTGGGACGCTTCCTCATACTCTTTCATGTGATATCCGGCCTCAAACGCTATGCCCTGTGCAAGCCACCGTCCGCCATCCCTGCGCCTGGGAAATTTCGGCATCTCTATTTTGCCAGTGCCGAAATACTGAAAATCCTGCAGGGCTTTCAAAACGGCATATCTGTCAAGCCTCGTCCTCTCCCCGGCTCCCATTTCCCGCTCAAATGGCATCCCGGAAATCTGTTCCGACATTTTCTCAATGATATTCCACACTGTATCGAAATGCTTATGCGCAAAATCCAGCTGTGGCCGAAAGCTTCTGAGCGCATCCTGGGGCTTTGTGATGATAAAATCCGAATACACCCTGCCGCCGTCCGTTTTTTGCATCAGTTCTCTATCCACAAGCTTCTCGACAATAGGTTCAATATACACTGCCGGAATCCCTATTGCTTTTGAAAGATCCTGGAGCCCAACCGGCTTTTCATAGGCAAGCATCAGCAGGTTCTGCGCGATCAGGTCGTCTTCCACAAACGACACCGGATCGCCCCTGAGACCTTCGCGGCCGCCAAATGACAGATCCAGTCTTCCGGGCAAAATGTTTTTTCTTTCCATGTTGTTCCTTTCCATATTTTTAAGTCCTTTCTTCATCTGACTGCGGCCTGCAGCCAAGCGGCTTTTGACCGTACCTTCCGGAATATTTAACGCCTCCGCGATATCCGAAATGCTTTGATTCCCGAAATAAAAACGGACCAGGACCTCGCGGGTGCTGCAGGCGAGAAAATTAAGCTCTTTCCGCACCTCGGCGGCTTCCTCCGGGGATAAGGATTCCTCATCCGTTTCTTCGGCCATATCAGCCATGTCCTCAAGGCATACCGTAACGGGGCATCTGTATTTTCGGCGCAGATGATCATGGTATTTGTGGAAAAAAGTATTGGCAAGCCATGTTTTCGGGTGCTCAATTGCTCCGCCTTTATGCAGATAGGTGAAAGCCGCGAGCATGGTATCTCCCACAAGGTCTTCCGCATCCGCCTGAGAATTACATTTTGATATTGCAAGCCGCATCAGATAGTCGTAGTATCGAATGATTTCATCCTTTGTCATGTTTCCTCGCATTCTGCCGCCGGTCAGGCGGTGTTTGATACTGCACTGATAATTTGATATTGCATTGATAATTTGATATTCACTGAAAATAGTTTGAAAGTTTCCTTTTAAACTATCTCCTGCTTTCCGGAAAGCTTTTGAACGTTCACTTGTATAGTCGCGGAAATTTGGATTTGGTTCGGAATTGAAAGAAATTTATTTAGTTTTTCACATAATGATTGTAATCTCCGTCGGTTCTGCTGGAATCTCCGGCTCTCCGATTCGTTATTACTTTTGATGCTTCTTCTTATGTCTAAAACGGATGAAACAAATCAAAAATCCTTCTGAAATTCTCAGTGATCTCAAAAGGATTTTCCTATGTATAAAGTATTTAGATCTAAAACATTTAGGTCTAAAACATTTATTTACCACATTGACAGTTTCTTTTCCGGATTCCCGATTCTTTCCATTATAGTTTGAGATTATTTTTGTAAGTCATAATAGTGCTGGATAGCTGAAAAGGCTTCTCCTTCCTCTAAGCCATACTGTTCCTTCAAAGATTTAAGAGTCTCATCCCTGGACATTCCCTGGTTTCGGCAAATGGAAACTAGATGACTGAAAAAAATATCGAATCTATCGGACGCCTTCTTCAGTTCTTGTCTGGATTCCGCTAGTTGCTGTTTAGATTCCGCAAGTTCCTGCTTAGATTCTGCGAGTTCCTGCCTAGATTCTGCGAGTTCCTGCCTGGCCAGCTGTGTGTTCCGGCGTTCTGCTTGTATGTCCATTTTCTCCATATTCGCAAATAACTCTCCCATTCCGCCATCCTCCAATCTTGCCATCTTGTCCCGGGCTTCGTCCGCCGGAACGTTCATTTTCTGAAACAAGGACCACAGGATATCCTGGTAGACCTCCTTGATGTCCGCAGGCGATTTGTTATAGATCTCGTCCACGTAATCCCTGGAAGTGTTCATCAGCTCCGTGAAATCCTCCGGGCTCTGGATCCGGTTGATCATCATCACCAGGGACATTTCATTATGCTTTTCCATAAGAGCATCTCTCTCATATTCATGGATCTTCACGAGCTTGTAGGAAAAATCAGGGATGTAATCCTCCAGTCCTTTCCTTATGTCGATCCTGTCCGCCAGGTGCATGCCTGCGGTCCAGTTTTCCCGCCCTTCGAAGTATACAATGGGGATAATGGGCGGGTAACGGAAGCCCTTCAGGCTGCTGGAACCTTCCCTTATGCCTTCCTGCTGTTTCTTATAATCATACCAGATCACCGCCATGTACCGGAGCAGCTGCATGCACACGTCATAATCGACGCTGGTCTTGTGTTCCACCAAGGGGAGGACGAAAACCTCCTGCTCCTGCTCGTTATCCGGGCTTCCGTCCTTTCCCCTGCCCCGAATCCGCACCTTTTTGACGGTGTCCGCCTCGAACTGTACCCCCAGGAAGGCCTTGTAGCGTTCCGTTACATCTTCAATGTCTTCGGGCTGCAGGTTTTCAAAGATAGCCAAGCCTGTGTAATCCCGCAGGAATTGGCAGGTAAGCTTCTTGTTGTGGAAAATGGTCCGGCTGTTGGCATCCCGGATATGTTCCTTCGGGGAGTTAAAATCTGGGCTATTTTCTTTTGTAATTAGATTTATCGTTTCTTCTCTTTTGTAGGAGTCAGTTTTCTCTGCTGCGTTCTTTCGCATTTTTCCATTTCTCCTATCATTCTAGTCGCAATCTGTAATCTTATAGGATAGAAAGGGAAATTTCTTCGAAAGAAAACTGTTAAATGTGGTTTATGGTCATTATATCGCAGAGGGTACTGTAAAGCAAGGACTAAATTTTGTATAAGTTTTGTTCTTGTTTCTTCTTGTTCCTTCCCATTTTTCAAGATGCCCCTTCCTACTCGGTAGTTTGACAGCCTAACTGTATTAAATAATTCCAAAAGCCTTTATTGGCTTTATTTTTTGTCAAAATTAAAATTTATACTTGCACGTTCCAGCGCATTCCATTATAATAGAAATGAGGTGATCTTTATGC
>CANQBS010000142.1 GCA_947589075.1 uncultured Acetatifactor sp. | reverse complement strand
GTCAATGGAATACTGATACTCCGACAAATCCTCTGTGGCCCGCCTGCAGCCATTCAGCATATACCCAACCGCATACAGTAACATGGCTCCCATACAGAGCCAGAATATTTTATCCTTCCAAAGTCTTGTAAAATTTGAATGCAGCAGTTTTTTCATTTTTGAATTCCTCCTCCCACCAAGCTCATATAATAGCTTTCCAGACTCTCATCCCGTTCCCGGGCAGAGATCAGCTCGCAGTTTTCCCTGGCCAGGGCTGCGCTCAGGCGGGAAAGATTCACTTTTGCATAAACGTCCGCCGCCACATCGCTTAAGATTTGATAATCCATTTCCATTTCATCCAGAACCCGGGCAAGAGCCTTTGTGCTGCTGACCTCCATACGGATACACTTTCTGCAGGCAGCTTCCAGATCCTTTGCGCTGATTTCTTTTACCATGCGTCCGCCGTCGATAAACCCATAATGAGTGGCAAATTTCGATAATTCGTCCAAAATATGGCTGGAAATCAGAACCGTGATCTGTTTTTCCCGGTTCAGCTTCAGGATCAGCTCCCGGATCTCGACGATTCCCTGAGGATCCAGCCCGTTGGCGGGCTCGTCCAGAACCAGGAAATCCGGATCCCCTGCCAGAGCCACAGCAATTCCCAGCCGCTGGCGCATACCCAGGGAAAAGTTTCTGGCCTTCTTTTTCCCCGTCTGGTCAAGCCCCACCAGCTTCAGGATATCCAAAAGCCCGTCAAAAGAAGGTAGCCCCAGAATCCGGTACTGCTGTTTTAAGTTGTCTTCCGCCGTCAGATTCAGATAGATGGCAGGTGTTTCCACCACCGCGCCCATCCGCCTGTGGGATTTCAGAATGTCCTTTTCCGTGTTTTTCCTGCCGTACAGGGTATAATCTCCTGAGGTGGGCTCCTGCAGACCACAGATTAGGCGGATCAAAGTGGTTTTGCCGGCGCCGTTTTTTCCCACAATACCATAAATGGCTCCCTTGGGAACGTTCATGGTGAGATTGTCCAGCGCCTTGAAGCCCTTATAGCTTTTGCTCAAAGCGTTGGTTCTGAGAACATAGTCCATAAAAAAGTAACCTCCTTCACATTTGATGCCGCCATGATAGCAGACAATCGTAAAGAAAGCGGTAAAGAAAATAGTAAAGATTCGGTAAAGATTCTTTTACGGTCTACTTCAGCTTGAATCCGATTCCCCAGACGGCTTCGATACAATCCCCGCCTTCCGCTTCCCAAATTTTCCTCCGCAAATTGCTGATGTGCATTTTCAGGGAGCTTTCCGTACAGTCCGGAGTGTCCTGGCTGATCCGGTCTAACAAGAGGGATTTGGTAATCACCTGGGCGGGATTTTGCATGAGCATTTTCAGGATGGCCGTTTCCGTCCTGGTCAGCTTTACTTCCTTTTCGCCTGAACCTTTTTCATCCCACGAAAGCATATGGGAATCGGTATCCAGTCTAAGCTCCCGATAGCTCAGCACGGGGGATTGTTCTTTGCCTGAAGCGCTTCGTAGATGGACGGCTATCCTGGCCAACAATTCCTTCGTATGGAAAGGCTTCGTCACATAATCCACCGCCCCGCCAAGCAGCAGAGCCGCCTTTTCGTCAGGATCCGTCCTGGCACTCAGGACAATGACCGGGATCCCTTTTATGTGGGGCAGCACCTGTTCCCCCGCTAAGCCCGGCAGCATCAGATCCAGCAGGATCAGATCCGGCTTTTCCCGGGAAAGGACGAGCAATGCCTCGGTTCCGGAATAAGCCCGGGAAACCTGGTAGCCTTCCTGCCGGAGCATCTCTTCCAGGGCGTTTCCAATATGGGTATCATCGTCGATGACCAGGATTTTCTTCATTTTGGCGTTCCTTTCCATTGCATTCTTTCCTATGGTATTTCTTCCTGTCGTGTTTTTCCGGTTACCTTTCTTTCCGTTGCGTTTCTTCTTGTTTGTTTCTATAACACGGCATTCCCCAGGCAATAAGCAGAATTGAAACATTTTGCGAACACGGAGTTATCCCGCACTTCCCATTTTTATGATTGCTTTCAGTATGACAAATATGATCAGAAAAATCAATGGACATTTTATGAAAATTAGCATGAAATTACACGATCCCAAATAACGCAATTTTGAATTTCACAATCCTAAATGATACCATTTCAAATTGCACGATTCTAAATGACACAATTTTAAATTGCACAATCCTAAATGACACAAGTTTAAATTACACAACCCTAAATGACATAACCTAAATCATGCCGTAGGAATTTCCTTCTCAAAGCGAACCCTCCTCATCCGGTTGATCAGCATGAGCAGTTCCTGTCTCCGGGGCAGATCCAGGAATCGCTGCGTTGTTGTGAAATAAGAGGAATACAGAATATCCAGTCCTTCCGCCTCAATCCTGGCATAGAGTTCGTCGATTTTGCGCCGAAGATCAATCCTCCGATCCTTGTTTGTAACCTCCAGATTCCGGAGCATGAACGTCAGCGCTGTAACCTGCCCTTTTGAAACAATATCCCGCAGTCCTCTGATATCGATGCTTTCGTCCCCAATCTGGATAAAGCCTTTGTCCGATATTTCCAGCCTTTCGCTGCCGCTCCCTTCCGGATAGGAGGAAAATCCGTCGGCAAAAAGCACCCTGTTCTGTGTCCATCCGCCGGACCCGCAGGCCGCAGGAAAATCATTGATAACTCCATAAAAGGCGCAGATATCCTTCGCCCTCTCAGTCACCTGCTGAATACAATAATCCTCCATCATATAAATCCTGTCGGCGACAGAAAGATATTCTCCGCTCCCGCCGATCACAAGGATGGTGGAAACTCCCTGGCGGTTGTGAAGCTCCTGTGCCCGGTCAGTAAAGGGCGTAATGGGTTCCCTTTCGATCAATTCCTTCATCATGCGGTCTCTGATCATGAAGTTGGCAGCGCTGCGATCCTCGTCAATGAGAAGGAGTCTTGCGCCGCAGTCCACCGCTTCCATAATATTTGCCGCCTGGGAAGTGGAGCCGGAGGCGTGTTCTGTGGAAAAATCCTCTGGATCTCCCCCGGGAATCCATCTGATAAAAGGGAAGATGTTGACATGCTTCACGCTTCTGCCGTCTTCCGCAGAAATCGTTACCGCACTTTCCTCCGTAATGCACAGCTCCCTTCCATCCCCCGGAGCATGATCGTAGATACCGGCGGAAATGGCATCCAAAAGAGTGGATTTTCCGGAATAACCGCCTCCTGTGATGACAGTTACACCCCTGCGGATACCCATTCCCTGTACTCCGCAGACCGTGATTTCATCTTCCGGGACGGATTGGAAGGGGACTGCATTTTCCATGGGCAGATCCGTTCCTTTGAATCTGGGAAGAATACTTCCGTTTGCTATAAAGGCGCAATATTCGCTGTTTCTCAGCCAGGCACGGATGGCGGTCTGCTTTTCGGCCAGCTCCAGCGCCCGCTTTAACCCCGGGAAATCGAATCCCGCAAGAAACCGGTTCACCGCATCTGGAAGATCCCGGCACAGCATCTGAATGGTTTTCCGGATCTTCTTCCTGGGAAGCTGTACCTGCAGTCGGATACAGAGACACATCTCGGGCTGCCTTTGCTTCTCCTCCGGCAGGGAATATACCGTTAATCCGGAACCATAGGTATAATTTCTCAGAAGACACGGGGCAAAAAAAGCCGCATTCCGCATAAGGATCTCACCGCCAAGGGAGGCCTCCCCTCCCCAGGACTTCCCGCCTTCGCCCGGTTCCTCGGCAAAGGTTGGAAGGTAGTATCTGCCGTTTTCAGAGTCAGGCCTGGATCGGTTATAGAGCCCCGCATTGAGCGCATCGATCTGCTTTTTAAATTCCCGCAGGCAGAAATCCGCGATATGAATTTTGTTCAGGGAATCTAAAACAGGGACGGCAGAATTTTCCTTCGCCAAACTTCCATTTTCGAGTCTGATACAGACTTGCGCATGACTCCTAATTTCCGGCGATATTGCTGGCTGTATTGCTGTCTGTATTCCTGGCCGCATTGTTGCCTGCATTACAGCTTGTGCCCGGATTCTCAGAAGTCTGCAGGGGATCTGTACCACAATAGTAGGCTTATCCTGAGCCAATTTATGGGTTCTGGAGATCTGAAAACCGATGCATTGAACAGAATCCTGCAGATCGCCGAAATCATACGAATCAGCAGAATCATTCAAATCGCCGAAGTCATATGAATCAGCCAAATCATTCAGATTACCGAGAGCATACAAATCTGCAGAATGATAAGAAGAATCGAAATCATAGTAATAGGTTGGTTCATTTACCATTTCCGCTTCTCCGGAGGGGTAAACAAAATTCATGCTTCCCTCATACATTCCTTTATAGGTTTCCGTACCTGGTTCCATTGCCAGCAATATGTTTTTCAGTCGTTTCAATGCGACCACATCCTTTCACATTTTTTGCGCTAAATTTATTGCGCTAGATTTTTATTGCGCCAGATTTTTTGAATTGAATCTATCGCGGCAGACTCATTCCTTAGTCAACCTTGCATAAAGCATGACGGGTTTATAGTTCCACAAAGCCTACGAAATTGTAGTAGATGTTGATGTCCC
>CANQBS010000141.1 GCA_947589075.1 uncultured Acetatifactor sp. | reverse complement strand
GCGGTCTTCGGGCTGTCCCTGTCATGGCTTAAAATATTTTAAAATATTGAAATGGAGGTCCCTATGAAAAACGAAATTATTGGATACGTGGGAAAGGGAGAATTCAACGAAGCGGACGCGAAAAAGCTGACCGGCATCAACATCGCTTTCGGCCTGCTGCATCATGACGGCAGCGTGACGGTGGAAGGCCCTGTGGATAAGATGGAGCTGATCCCCCAGATCCGCAAATGGAACAGTAAGCTGCGGATCATCCTTTCCATGGTGCAGGCGGAAAACGACGCCTTTACCTATTGCTGCGCCTCCGAGGAAATGCGGGAAAAGGCCGCGGCATCCCTGGCGGAAGCCGTGGTGAAATATGATCTGGACGGGGTGGATCTGGACTGGGAATACCCCTGTGTGCCCTCCAACAGCAGCGCCGTTTCCCCGGATGACAAGCACAACTTTACTCTGTTCTGCGAAGCCATCCGCAGGCATCTGGACCGGCTGGAGGGGAAAAAGTACCTTACCATTGCCGCAGGCGCCGATCTGTATATGGTAAACTGCATCGAGCTGCCTGAACTGATGGATTATCTGGACTATATCAACGTGATGACCTACGATTTAAAGTGCGGCTTCCATGCCCTGGCGGGACATCATACCGCTCTGTTCTCCAATCTGGGGGATGTATTCCGCAACAGCTGCGCCCAGGCCCTGGCTTTGTTTGAAGCCCATGGAGTGCCTGCGGACCGGCTTTTGATGGGGGCTGCCTTCTATTCCAGAAAGTGGGAGGATGTGCCTGACAGATATCACGGACTGCTGGCTCTCACCCCGAAGGGCGGCGGCTACGGACCGGACTACGCGGTTCTGGCGGCGAATTATATCAACAAGAACGGCTATACCTATTACTGGGACGATGAGGCGAAGGCCCCCTATCTGTTTAACAGCTCCACCTTCCTGTCCTTTGACGACCCCAGATCCTTAAAGGAAAAGGTGGCTTATGTTCAGGAAAAGGGCTACGGCGGCATCTTCTACTGGGAGCATGGCTGCGACCCCACCAGAGTCCTGCTGGATACTCTTTACGAAGAGATGAAGAACGCCAAGAGCTGAAAGAAGACAAAAAAGAATTGAGACAGTAACAAGGAAAGGACACGATAGTTTACTATGTTTTCGGAGGCATATTATCAGGAGATCAAGGCCGCCTTTGACGCCCAGATGGCGATCCTGGACGAGAGGATAGAGGCGCTTCAAAAGGAAAAGACAGCCGGGGGGACGGAAGGTTTACAGAGCGCGGGAAGCTTACAGGGGGTGCGTCTGCCCCTTTTAAAGCAGAAAAAGGAGGAAATCCTTACTACAATGAAACGCCTGGGGGAGGAGGAGGCGCAGGCCCTCGTCTTCCTTTACAGCGCAATGCCCATAAGCGACCTGCTGGATTATCCTGCGTCCCTGTTTGCGGCGTACGCGAAGCACGGCGTATTCCTGTGGCATGAGGGACCCTTTGCCGGCAGGGTGCCGGAGAAGCTGTTTGCCAACTATGTTTTGCATTATCGGGTAAATAATGAAGATATTGTGGACACCAGGGGATTTTTCTATGATAAGGTGGCGGAAAGCATCCGGGGAAAGGATATGTATCACGCCGCCATGGAAGCGAATTACTGGTGCTGCAGCGAGGCCACCTATCGTTCCACGGACGGTCGCACCCAGAACGCCCGCACTCTGTACAGCACCGCTACAGGCAGATGCGGAGAGGAATCCACTCTGGGCACCACAGTGCTCAGAAGCCTGGGGATTCCTGCCCGTCAGGTTTATGCGCCCCTGTGGGCTCACTGCGACGACAATCATGCCTGGGTGGAAGCCTGGTGCGACGGAAAATGGTATTTCCTGGGAGCCTGCGAGCCGGAGGAACGGCTGAATTTCGGCTGGTTCATCGGACCTGCTTCCCGGGCAATGCTTTTACATTCCAGATGGTTCGGCAAGGATGAGCCTCTGGACGAAGTGGTGGGACCCAAGGGAATGTCCAGGGTGCTGAACCATCTTTCCTTCTACGCCCATACCACAAAGCTGGTGGTGAAGGTCGCGGACGGCCAGGGCAATCTTTTACCCGGTGCCAGAGTGACCTTCCAGGTGCTCAATCACGGCTCCCTGGGGGAAGTGGCCACCCTTACCGCAGGCAGCGAAGGAGAGGATAAGGGAATCGTGCGCCTGACCACCGGCTGCGGGGATCTTTACGCCTGCGCCAGCGCGGAAGGGCTTTACGGAGAAATGCAGATCAGCCTGGGAGACGCAGCCCCCGGGGCTGTCACGGAATATGAGCTGACCCTCCGGGAAGAGCCCCAATGCTGGGAGGGCTGGAAGGATCTGGATTTCCACGCCCCTGTCCTGGGCTTCATCCATACGGAGCTTTTGACGAAAGAACAAAAGGAAGAAGGAGCCAGACGCCAGGCTGAATGCGCGGCTCATCGGGAACAGAAAAAAGCGGATTTTTATGACGCCAGGGAGGCTGCCAGGGCGCTGGAGCGTTTCGCTCCGGAGGACAGAGAAGAGGCAGAGAAGCATCTTCGGGATTCCTTCAGCAATATTCATGAGATCGTCCGTTTCCTGGAATGGGATGCGTCAGGCTTCCTTCCGGAGAACTGGGAGACCGGGAAGAATGAGAACTGGAAGCTTAAGGTGCTGGATGTTCTGCGGGAGAAAGACTGCTGGGACACCAACGCGGATATCATCATCGAGGCATGTATGTATGCCCTGCCCTATGCGGGCAGCATGCCGGACGAGATTTTCTTCCGGTTCCTGCTGAATCCCAGGGTGGGCAACGAGATGCTGCGTCTGTGCAGAGGCGCTCTTGCCGCTGCCATGAGCGAAGAAGAAAAAGAAGCGGTCCGCAGGGATCCTGCCATTCTGCCGGCCTTCGTGGATCGTTTGATCCTTTCCATGCCGGGACAGGAATATGAGAACCTCATCACCTCTCCTTTGGGCTGCTTAAGGGGCGGCATCGCCAGCAGATTTTCCAAGGATATTTTCTGCATCACCCTGTACAGGACCCTTGGAATTCCTGCCAGAATGAGCTTCCTGGACCGTTCCGTTCAATATTATCAGAACGGGGAATTCGTGTCCGCTGGGACGGCAGACAGGCTCAATGCCGGCTCAGGGAAGGGTGCGGACGTGACGAAGGAAGGCTGTCCTGCAGACAAAGCAGGGGAGCGGGTCACGGGCTGTCTGGTTCTCAGGGAGGACGGTTCCCTGAAGCTGACGGACTGGGAGCATTATTCCATTGAACGCTTCGCGGAGGGACGTTTCCGGGGAGTGGGGATCTGGCACAAGCTGTTCCATCATGAGGGAAGCGAGCTGGAGCTGGATCTGGAGCCCGGGATCTACAGGATCGTCACCACCAACCGTCAGACCAACGGCAACCAGAAGGCGAGGATGGCGGTATTTCGGCTGAGTGCCGGAGAGACGAAGAAGATAGACCTGTCCATGCGGGATATCCCTGTGGAGGCCATGCTCACCAAGGATGAGATCGCGGACTTCCCGCTTACCACCATGGACGGCGAACCCAGATACCTGTCCCATATGATCGGGGAGAAGAAGGCGCTGTTTTTGTGGCTTGAGGTGGGCAAGGAGCCTACGGAGCATATCCTGAATGAGATCTATGAGAAAAAAGAGGATTACAACACCCTGACGGTGCCCCTGTACGTCATCGTGAAGTCCGAAAAGGAGCTGGAGAACAGAACCCTGAAACGCACCATGGAGGCTGTGCCGAAGCTGGTTCCCATGCTCAATGATTTTGGAACAAGGTATCAGCAGCTCACCAGGTATGTGGGACAGGAGATCGACAAGTTTCCTCTTTCCCTCATCGTCACCCCCGTGGGAGACTGTATCTACAGCGATGCCGGCTATAATGTGGGGCTTGCCGATATCCTGTTAAGGATCCTTGTGGAGGAGGGCGTATGATCGAATATTTAAGAGAGGCTTCCCGGGTGGCGCCTACAGAAAGGCAGCTCGCCTGGTTTGAGGTGGGTTTTTACGCATTCATCCATTTCGGCATGAACACCTTCACCGATAAGGAGTGGGGGGACGGTACGGAGCCGGAGAGCCTGTTTAACCCGGTATATCTTAACTGCGATCAGTGGGTGGAAGCGGTGAAAAGCGCCGGGATGAAGGGCATGATTCTGACGGTAAAGCATCATGACGGCTTCTGTCTGTGGCCCTCCAAATATACGGAGCACAGCGTAAAGAATTCTCCCTGCGGCAGGGATGTGGTAAAAGAAGCGGCGCAGGCCTGCAGGCGGGGCGGCATCAAATTCGGCATCTATCTTTCCCCCTGGGACAGAAACTGTCCCTTATATGGAACGCCGGAATACAACGATTATTACTGCAGCCAGCTGGAGGAGCTCCTGACGGGATACGGGGAGCTGTTCTGCGTCTGGTTCGACGGCGCCTGCGGGGAGGGTCCCAACGGAAGGCGTCAGGTATATGACTTTCCCAGATACATAGAACTGATCCGCAGATACCAGCCGGGAGCGGTGATCTTCCACGACAAGGGGCCGGACATCCGCTGGTGCGGCAACGAGGCGGGCAACAGCAGGCTTTCGGAATGGGCAGTGGTGCCCAGCGAGCTGTGTTCCCTGGCGCCTGTGCAGACGGGAC
>CANQBS010000140.1 GCA_947589075.1 uncultured Acetatifactor sp. | reverse complement strand
AGCCTCCGTGCTGTTATGGTACACACGTTCCTGCAGCTTGGCTATGGTATCCTGCATATCGGTACGGCTGGGATTCTCTTCCCCCACCACCTGATAGGTGATACTCACGCCCCCTGCCAGATCCAGGCCCAGCTTAATGTCGGAAGCGCTGCCGGATCCCGATGCATTGGTTCCCTTCAGATCCACATAGGTGATCCCTGCCAGTATCACAAGGACAATTAAAATGACTGCGATTGCTTTGTTTTTCTTCATCTTTAATACTCACTCCATTCTGCCGCATGCCGCGGCAATATTTAATCCATCTGGGCAAATGCCGCCTTTAACATGATGGCGCACTCCACACGCTTACGCTGCAGTTCGCAGCCGATATCGTACGCCTCGTTGATGTCGCCGTGGAAATTGTAGGCGTTGGCCGCACATCCTCCGCTGCAGTAGAACTTTGCAAAACATTTCCTGCATTTCTCCTTGGCATAGACATTGCAGCATTTGAACTCGTCCCGAATATCCTCTCTCAGGATCCCTTCCTCCACATTGCCCATGAGAAAATCCTCGTTTCCCACAAACTGATGGCAGGGATACAGATCTCCCCAGGGGGTCACCGCCAGATATTCCGTTCCGGAGCCGCAGCCTGAAAGCCTTTTTGCCACACAGGGTCCTCCTTCCAGATCGATCATGAAATGGAAGAAATTGAAGGGTCTCCCTTCCTGGCGGCGTTTTATCATCTCCGCCGCCAGCCTGTCATATTCCTGCTTAAGCTTTGGGAGATCCTCTTCCCTGATAGCATAAGGATCCGAGGGCTGAGCCACGACCGGCTCCACGGAGATCTGTTCGAAACCCAGATCCGCAAGATGCAGCACATCCTCTGCAAAGTCCAGATTGTAATGGGTATATGTGCCCCGGACATAATAATTCATCTGTCCTCTGCTCTCTGCCGCCTTCTGGAACTTTGGCACGATCGCATCATAGCTTCCCTGCCCGCCCCGGAAGGGTCTCATCCGGTCATGGACTTCTTTGCGCCCATCAATGCTCAGCACCAGATTCCCCATCTCACGGTTAACGAATTCCAGCACCTCATCGTTTAAGAGCACTCCGTTGGTGGTCAGGGTGAAACGGAACTTCTTATGATAAGGCTCCTCCAGGCTTCTGCCATAGGCTACCAGATCCTTCACCACCTGCCAGTTCATCAGAGGTTCCCCGCCGAAGAAATCCACCTCCAGATTAACCCGGTTTCCGGAATTGGCCACCAGAAAATCCAGAGCCTTCTTCCCTACCTCAAAGCTCATCAGCGCCCGCCTTCCATGGTACTCCCCTTCTCCGGCGAAGCAATACTGACAGGCCAGGTTACAGTCATGGGCGATATGCAGACACAGGGCCTTCACCACCGTTTTTCTCTTTTTAAAATCAAAGACATATTCCTCATAAATATCCTGAGCGAACAGCTGTCCGGCCTTCCACAACTCAATGATCTCATCCGCCGCTTCGGAAACTTCTTCCGGGTCTGATGCAGATGACCCTGTCTTTCCCTCTGCCGCTGTGGATTCTTCCGCCCGCCTGCATAGGGCTTCCTTCAGCTGCCCGGGCTCTGTGACGCCGCCCTCCACCAGCTCCTCCGCCAGGGGGATCAGCCGGTACACAAGCTCGTCCACCACATGTATGGAGCCGCTGTTCACATCCATTACAATAGGATAGCCGTTATTGATAAACTGATGAATCACGGAATCCTTCCTCTCTTTTTTATTGTCTCTTATTGACAGTCCGGACACGCCCGAATAGGACCAGATCAGATCATACAGAATCAGACCGAATTGAACCGGATCAGACCATACAGGATCAGACCGAATTAAAACGGACCAGACCGCAGAACCGTTATCCCCGTAGATACAACATTGAATAAGCAGCGACATAAGAATCGCTGCTTACGCTAATCCTGATTCAACTATGAAAATGTACCCTCATGCCTTCTTTAACTGTTCGCAGCTCTGGTTGCCCACGGTGCAGGAAGTCTTGCATGCGGACTGGCAGGAAGTCTGGCACTCGCCGCAGCCGCCCTTCTTCATGGATTCCTTCAGATCTCTGGTGGTTAATGTCTTAATGTGCTTCATGCTATTGCCTCCTCAAAATTTAGACGTTAATAGACTTTTTGTAGTATAACATAATTTTGTCATTTGTAAAAGGGTTTTTATGAAAAAAATTGATGGATCGGGAAGAAATTTTTCAATGAACGATTTTTTAATGGCTTAACATTCCTCCCAGCATTCCGCCTCCTGCGCACAATAACAGGGTGGTGAAAAAGGAGCTCGTGATGTCCCCTATGGAATGGTTCACCACAAGGGATAAAATCACCAGCACCAAAAAATAGGCTGTTCCCATGAGAAATCCCCACAAAAATCTGCGGCTGCCCATTTTTTTCCCAGCCAGGTTCCCTGCCAGAAAGGAGGCGGCAGTATAAAGAAGAATCATGGCGATGGAGACGATTTTTTCTGTGAGACCGAACCGATACAGCACAAACGCCATCAGCAAAAGAACGATTCCCGTCACAATATAAGAAAATAAAAGATATTTTAAAAGATCCAGAATTCCGGCACTTTTTTCCTCCTGCGTTTTTCTCGGCCGAAGCTTTCTTTCCATTCTGTTTTTCCTTTATCTGAAATTTAATAAAATATATTCATCCAAATGGAAAAACTTGACAACTCCTCCGGTCAGGATCTGCATTTTCATAACGGAGCGCGGCTGTCTCATGCCAACAGAATCTTTGGATCCGGTTTTGCCGGACAGGTTTTTGTGCTTTTTACTGGGCGAGTCCCCTAAGCTCCCTTTTTTCCCTGACGGTCAGGCAGGCCAGCCCCACCAGAAGCCTTGAAAACGGAAGCAGGCAGATCACCGCAGCGATATTGAATACACTGTGGACTGCGGCAATCCCTGCCCTGGTTGCCGCCCTCTCCATAAAAGGGAAATCCAGCACGGCATGCAGGGTATAAAAAACCGTCATGAACAGAATCGTGCCGATGAGATTGAAATAAAGATGCACCAGGGCGGCCCTTTTTGCATCCCTGGATGCGCCGATTCCGGAGATCAGGGCAGTCACGCAGGTACCCACATTCTGTCCCATGATGATGGGGATCGCTGCGCTGTAGCTCACAGACCCCGTCGCGCACAAGGCCTGAAGGATTCCCACAGAAGCGGAGGAAGACTGGATCACAGCTGTCAGGACAAGGCCCGCCAGCATCCCCAGGACAGGATTGGAAAACCCGGTCAGGATACCGATAAATTCCGGTACATCCTTTAAGGGTTCCACTGCAGAACACATGGTGTCCATACCGAACATCAGAATCGCAAAACCTAAAAATATCATGGCTTTATTCCGCAGCTTTTCTTTTTGGGAAAACATGATGATTACCGCCCCTGCCAGGGCAAGGATGGGAGAAAAAGAAGAAGGCCTTAACAGCCGTACAAAGAAATCATCGCTGTCTATTGCCGTCAGACTTAAGATCCAGGAGGTTACCGTGGTTCCGATATTGGCTCCCATGATGACACCCGCCGCCTGGTTTAACTTCATGATACCGGAATTGACAAGCCCAACCAACATAACCGTGACTGCGGAAGAAGACTGGACCAATGCCGTCACTCCTGCCCCCGCCAGAACCGCTTTTACCGGATTGCCGGCAAGCTTTTCCAAAATACTTTCCAGACGCCTTCCGGACGCCCGGGACAGCCCATCTTCCATCAGGTACATCCCATACAGAAAAAGTGCCAGACCTCCTGTCATCGTCAAAAGATCAAAAAAATCCACAACATCCCCCATATAAAATATACAGCTGTTTCAAATAAAATTTATGTAAAATTACGGGGAATATGTTTTAGAAGGGTTGCTTTTCTTCTTTCATAATGGTATAATACCAGACATGGAAACATAGCTCAGCTGGGATGAGCGCTCGCCTGACTAGCGGGAGGCCAAGGGTTCGAGCCCCTTTGTTTCCATTTTTTGTTGTCAAAAACAGCCTGTTTACGCGGTTTTGTGGGCTTTTGAATTTTAAAATGATGAAAAAGTAATATTAATTGATCTTTTCAAGCCATACTCTGTTTTCTGTACTTTGTCCCCAGGCATCAAGCGCCAGATCATAAGTATCCGACACCTTCTGACCGATGGCTTTGATATCTTTTCTCATATCCAATTGTCCCTCTTTCAAAGCAGAAACCTGGGAGTCAATCCTCTCGACATCTTGTTTCAAGCCCTGTACATCTTCTTTCAGTACCTGTACGTCTTCCTTCAGAACCTGCGTCTCTTCTTTCAGAACCTGTACATCCTCTTTCAGACCTTGTACGTCTTCCTTCAGAACCTGTACATCTTCTTTCAGACCTTGTACATCTTCTTTCAGGCCTTTCATCTCCTGTTTCATGCCTTGCATGTCCTGCTTCAGGCCCTTCATCTCCTGCTTCAGGCCCTTCATCTCCTGCTTCATATCCTGCATGTCCGTTGTGATCACACCAAGCTGACTCAGGATCATATCCAGTTTATTCTCTTCACCCATGTCTTCACCTCCTCTCCTTCTATCTTATTTGTAAAACATTGTAACAGATTCTTTTCAGCGTGTAAAGTTCTTTTGCCCTTACATTTTCCGTTACATTTTTACCGAATATTTTAAATCCTTTTTCATATGATAGAATAAGTCATTAAAGTAGTTGTGCAAAAAAATCAGCGCAGAAATGAGGATAAATGGCACTTATAGTATTAGATGCAGGACACGGGGGGTCCAATCCCGGCGCAGTCTACAGAGAAAGACAGGAAAAAGACGATGTTCTCTCCCTTACCCTGGCAGTAGGCAGCATCCTGGAGGCGGAAGGGGTAAAGGTTTATTATACCCGCACCGGCGACGTATATGAATCACCCTATCAGAAAGCTGCAGAAGGGAACCAGTCCGGGGCAG
>CANQBS010000139.1 GCA_947589075.1 uncultured Acetatifactor sp. | reverse complement strand
ACCTGCAGACGAGCTCTGCAAGCTATACCTGGGTGAAGGAATCCATCCTTGCCGGCAGAAAAGCCTGTGAGCTGGCTTCCCGGATCCGTATACCTGTGTTGTTGTTTCAGGCAAGCAACGACACCCTTGTGAAACCGAAGCCCCAGCAGAAGTTTGTACAGACCCTCAGTCAGGGGCAGCTGGTCAAAATTTCAGGTTCTAAACATGAGATTTACCGTTCAGGCAATCAGGTGCTGGAAAAGTATCTGAATATACTATTTTCTTTTTATGCAGGCAGGTGAGAATTTCAGCGGGAACGCCGGTACATTCATCTGAGGCAGTTTTACCTGCATCCAGCAGCCGGAAATACTGCGGCGCATATTATCCTCAAAATGCACAAAAAATACACCCTTATATCTGCGCATTATCACGAAAATGAGCCATAAATTAAAATTTTACTGACATTTCATGATTAAATCTGATAAAATATGGACATAAAGATAATAGAAGGATAATGGTCAGAAAAAACGCGGAAGGCGTAAAAGAAAGAAAGGAAGATGCGAGTGTACCAGAAGGGTGACAAGGTTGTTTGCGGCAGCAAGGGGGTATGCATTGTTGAAGAGATCACGACGTTAAACATTCCGGGTGTGGATAAGATGAGGGAATATTATATTTTAAAGCCGCTTTATATGGCTTCCAGCACGGTCTATCTTCCGGTGGATACAGCGGACCAGACGATGCGGAGGGTCCTGACGCTGGAAGAGGTAATGGCTTTGATCGCAAGAATTCCTGAAATCCCGCAGATTACCATTGCGAGCGATAAGCTTTTGGAACAGGAATATAAGAATTGCCTGAGAACGGATAATTGTGAGGAGTGGGTGCGCATCATCAAAACGATCCATGTCAGAAAGCAGAAGCGTCTGGCAGCCGGCAGAAAGGTAACTTCCCTGGATGCCAGGTACCTGAAAACCGCCCAGGACTGTTTGTATGGGGAATTTGCTGTGGCGCTGGAAATGCCCAGGGATGAGGTAGAAGGCTATATTGCGAAGGTGCTGGAAAAAAAGATGTATGCGTGAGTTCGGACGGGTTATAACCTGCGGGATATGCTGAAGCAGGGTATAACCCGTTTTACATATCCGGTCTTTTGGCCCTGCTTTTGGGAATTTTATCCCTGTTTTGTTTTTGGAATTTGCCGTTGACGGATATATATCCCACTGTTATAATGAAAACAGATGTATCCTTTTATTTGATGTGTATGAAGAAGGTTGAGGGTCATGAAGAAAAATAAAAAGAAATGGATGCGCGAACTGCTTGCATGCTGTGTGCTGGTGCTGGGGATTTTGCTGTTGGTGTTTTCAGGAATCTACATGGTGCGTCTTTTTAAAGATTATCATGAAAGCATAGAGGAGTATGACGAAATCAGGCAAAAAGTCTTTGCGGATGCAGAGACGAAGCCTGAGGAAGGCAGTTTAGGCAGGGATGAAACGGAAGAGCCCGCGCAGGATGAACTGGATCCCAATGCATGGAATCCCCAGACCTCTGTCTGCAGTGCCATCGCCGAGATGCAGGAAGAATATGAAGATGTGATCGGCTGGATCGAGATGGACAACGTGGATATCAGTTATCCTATAGTGCAGGGGGATTCAAATGATCAATACCTGAGGCATACGCTTTCCGGAGAGTACAAAACGGCAGGCTGTATTTTTATGGAAACGCTTAATCATGCTGATTTCCAGGACAGTCATACCATTATTTACGGACATAATATGAGAAATGAGACCATGTTCGGAAAGCTGAAGAACTATAAGCAGATTGAGGATTATTATCAGGATCATCAGTATTTTACCATATATACAACGGACAGGATCTATCGGTATCATATTTTTGCTTATTATGATATCTCCGAGACAGGATTTATTTATAACGTTCATTTTGAGACGATAGAGGAGTTTCAGGCGTTTCTTGACAAGATGTACAGCTGTTCCTATGAAGATACGGGGGTGGAGGCAGGAGTTTATGACAAGATCATCACCCTGTCCACCTGTTCTGTAACGGGTTCGAGGTTTGTTGTGAATGCTGTGCGCGTAGAAACGATTGAGGTTTGACTGCCAGCCATATTTTACGAGGTAAAAATGGCTAAAATATACTTTATAGACAGTGAAAATGTAGGTGACAGCTGGATCCAGCTGTTGTCTTCCATGGCCGGCGAGGACAAGATATATGTTTTTTATACGGACAAGAGTCCTTATATCAGCTATGAGAGCCTGCTGCAGGTAATTGCCTATGGCAGCGTTCCCGTTTTCCTGAAATGTCATGAAGGCAGGAACGCTCTGGATTTTCAGCTGGTGTCGGAACTGGGATTTCAGATGGCACAGGAGCAGTCGGAGGAATTTATCATTGTTTCCGATGATAATGGCTTTGATGCTGTGGTAAGGTACTGGTCTGACAAGCATTACAGGATTCGCAGGATTGGAAGAAAGTTTTGCCGTTATGCAGCTTCTGTTAAAAAGGAAGAGCATAATGAAGAATGTGTCCTTATCCAGGAGGAGCAGTCTGTACAGGCGGTTATGGAGCGGTCCCTGCCCGCGGCATATGAGATGCTTCAAAGCAGGCAGGATGGGCTGGAAGAACCTGAATTGCCCTATGTCCCTGAGATGGGGGAGGCTTTTGATGTTTCAAGGGAAATTCCCGCGGCTTCCCAGAAGGAGCCGGAGGAAGGAGAGGAGCCTTCCATTCAGGAGAAGATCCGCAATATCGTTTATAACAGCAGGAGCACACAACCGGAGAAGGATGCAAAATGTGTTTATGAGATGTTCTTTTCTCTTTCTATGTCCACCCTGACAGAGGTGAATACCGCTTTGAAGATTTTTATCGGGAATGAAGCGGGAAATGATATTTACAGGGAACTGAAAGAGCATCAGGAATGCAGAAAGGCTCTGGACGATCTGTTTCTTCCTACCCAGAAGGAGAGATTCCTTCATTATGCAGGGATCGTCCTGGAAAGAAGCGATTTGCAGGAATTGGACGCAGAGGAACTGGGGAAGTTCCTGCTCCGCATCCCGAGGAAAAACCTCAATTCGATCCGAGCCTCCCTGCAGAAGGAATTCGGCCATGAGCTGGGTTCCGATATTTATACGGTTTATAAACCGCATTTCAAAGTGTTGAACAAAATTTAAGGAAGTATGAGAAAGAATATGGCTGGCAGAGAGTCTTTTTTTGAAGAGGTAAAGGGCAGATTATTTTTCCGGGAAAACGGAGAGACCCTGTGCGTTGAGGCATGGGGCAGGGACAGCCTGCGTGTCAGGGGAAGAATATTGTCGGAGATCGACGAGGGGAGCATCGCGCTGCTTGAGCCTGAACCGACAGAGTCGCAGGTTCACATTGAGGAATGGAAAGCGGAGATCGTAAACGGAAAGCTCAGGGCTGTCCTGGAAGTGCATCCCTGGGGCAGATGGCTGCAGATTTCTTTTTATAATGAAAAGGGAGAGCTTCTTCTTTCGGAGATCCCAAACGGGGGAGCCCTTTCCCTGCGGGCACGCTATTACCGTCCCCTTAAGGGAGACAGTTTTTTCCTGAGGGCTTCCTTTCAGGCGAATCCCTATGAAAAAATATACGGCATGGGTCAGTATCAGCAGGAATGTCTGGATCTGAAGGGCTGCAATCTGGAGCTGGCCCACAGGAATTCCCAGGCCAGCATCCCTTTCTATGTTTCCAGCCTGGGCTACGGCTTTTTGTGGCATAACGCCTCCATCGGGGAGGTTCATTTTGGAACCAACACCACGGAGTGGGTGGCGCAGTCTGCGAAACAGCTGGATTATTGGATCACCGCTGGGGACACCCCGGCCGAGATCGTGGAGCATTATGGGGATGCCACCGGCAAGGTGCCTATGATGCCGGAATTCGGACTGGGCTTCTGGCAGTGCAAGCTTCGCTATTATAACCAGGAACAGGTGCTTCAGGTGGCCCGGGAGTACCGCAGGAGAGGAATTCCCCTGGACGTGCTGGTGATCGATTATTATCACTGGCCCAGGTGCGGCGACTATCGTTTTGACGAGGAATATTTTCCGGATCCTCAGGCCATGTGCCGGGAACTGAAGGAACTGGGAGTTGAACTTATGGTTTCCGTCTGGCCCCAGGTGGACTGGCGCAGCGAGAATTATGAGGAAATGAAGCAGCAGGGGCTTCTGGTAAAGAGCAATGCCGGCATCGATGTGCAGATGCTTTTTCATGGCAATAATGTGTTCATGGACGCCACCAATCCCCGTACCAGGAAATATGTGTGGGAAAAATGCAGGAAGAATTATGCGGACTTAGGGATCCATACCTTCTGGCTGGACGAGGCGGAGCCGGAATTCACCACCTATGAGTTTGAAAATTACAGGTATTATGCGGGAAACGTGGAAGAGATCGGCAACATCTATCCTAGGGAATACGCCAGACTTTTCTATGAAGGTCAGCGCGCCCTGGGGCAGGAAAAAATCGTTAACCTGATCCGCTGCGCCTGGGCTGGCAGCCAGAGATATGGGGCGTTGGTATGGTCCGGGGATATTTTCTCTTCCTATGAGGATTTCTGTAAGCAGATCTGTGCAGGGATTCATATGGGCTTGTGCGGTATTCCCTGGTGGACCACGGATATTGGCGGTTTCCACGGGGGATGGACGGAGCATGAGGATTTCAGGGAACTTTTGATCAGATGGTTTCAGTTCGGTACTTTTTGCCCTGTTATGCGGATCCACGGATGCAGACAGCCGGCAACGCAGATCATAAATAAAGCGGGAGAGGTGCGGGAACAGACCGGAGCGGACAACGAGATATGGAGCTTCGGGGAGGAGGCTTATCCGATCCTGAAAAAGTTCATTCTGATCCGGGAGAGTATGAGGAACTATATCAGGGAACTTATGAAGGAAGCTCATGAAAAGGGGGATCCCGTCATAAGGGCGCTTTTCTATGAGTTTCCCGAGGATGCCGAATGCTGGAATATAAAGGACAGCTACCTTTTTGGCTCTGATATTCTGGTAGCTCCCATTTGTTATCCGGGCGCAAGGGGCAGGAAGGTGTATCTTCCCTCCGGCGCGAATT
>CANQBS010000138.1 GCA_947589075.1 uncultured Acetatifactor sp. | reverse complement strand
CATCATATATGCCGCCCATAAAAGCGGATGAAACCAATAGACGGCCAAAAGTACGAATCCCAGGGGCTTCCACCAGTGATCTCCCCTTCGGATATGAGCCTGCTCATGGGCGAGTACATATTTCAGATCTGCTTCTTCAACCTTGTAGGGCACATAGATCCGCGGGCAAAAAAACCCCAGGACGAAAGGAGAATCGATGGATTCGCTCTGGCGGATGTTTCCGCGCAGCTTCGTGGCCTCCATAACACGACGGTACAGAAGAATATAGCTGATCAGTCCGTAGAAAAGCATTAGAATTGTTCCTGAAGCCCATATTCTGGAGAGAAAGCGGAACCAGGTCTGGATATCGTCCGGAACCTCCTGGGAAGCTGTATATAAAAGCTCCCCGGGCAGAGGCTGGGGGCTGGGGATCAGGCTGAAGGTGCTTTCTATGGAAATGGGACAGATAAGCCGCAGGGCAACCATACCCCACAGGAGGCAGATCATCCACCGGGGCGCTCTTCCTAATATCAGCCTTAGGACCAAAACTGCCGCCGCCATATAACTGGCGGTAATGCTGAGATTCACTAAGTTTAAAAATAACTCTTCCAGCTTCATCCTTTTCTTCTCCTTTTATTTTTCGCTGCTTTTCCCGCTTATTTCCTGCTGATGCTTCTTTTTTATTTTTCGATGATTCTCCTGATTTCCTCAATTTCCTCTTCCGACAGTTCCTGACGCCTGGCGAAAGCCGCAATAAAGGCGGGCAGGGAACCCTCAAATTTTTTCTCTACCAGTTCGTCCAGTTCCCAGGTCTGTGCCATTTCTTTGGAAATGAGGGAGGTGACTACGCCATCTTCATTTTTCAGGATGCCCCTCTCTCCCAGACGCTTGATGACGGTATAAGTGGTGGTTCTTTTCCAGCCCAGCCGTTCCTGGCACAGTTTTGCAAGGTGAACTGCTGTAATGGGCTCCTGTTCCCACAGGATCAGGCAAAAACGATATTCGCTTTCATGAATTTTAGGGATTTCCATAGATACGCCTCCTGTCTACTGTAGTAGACTATACATACAGTCTACTACAGTAGACAGGATTTGTCAACAGAATTTAAAATAAAGAAAGGAAGTAACAGGGCAATCGCAACTGCTGTCCCAAGGTCATTTCCTGTAGGGAAAGGCGGCGTCCTCATAAGGCGGCATGCGGTAGTTCCCTTCGGAATCTTTTATAATGGACTCCGAGGGAGTCATCGGTGCCGGAAGACCAGGTCTGACCAGTCCTTCCGTTATCAGAGCCAGCTGCTCCATTACCATATGGCAGATAATATCCGCCCCAAAATCGTTGATGTGGGTGGCGTCGTTATGGGGGAGGAAGGTGATTTTGTCTGGAGTTTCGTCTGTCTTCTCTTCCCATAGCGCCCCATGGAGATACCAGGGTTTGATCAGGTCCAGGGAATGATCCAGTTCCCTTGTAAGGGCGTTGAGGTCGATAAAGGAAATGCCCTTTGTCCGCGCATATACCCTTGCCGCCGGGGCGTAGAGGGAATCCACGTCCGTCATGGGCC
The DNA here is from genome assembly GCA_947589075.1 of uncultured Acetatifactor sp. Taxonomy (GTDB): domain Bacteria; phylum Bacillota; class Clostridia; order Lachnospirales; family Lachnospiraceae; genus Acetatifactor. Next base: position 3,612 of record CANQBS010000138.1, on the reverse strand, counting down.
AGGGAAGGGTCTTTTGTCCGGCGGTAAGACGGTGGATAGGGGAGCAGAGCACAAGCTTTACCCCGGTATCGGAAGCCAGGCGGCGGTAGTACTCAAGTCTTTCCAGGTACTGTTCCGCCGATCGTTCATTATGTCCCATCTGCAGCAGCAGGACATCCCCTTTTTCCATGTCATTTTTTCCCAGCTCGAAGAAATCAGTATCCCCTGTGTTGAGCCCGCCCTCCGCCAGATTTACCACGGCGGTTTCTTCCGTAAGGTACTTGGCGGCGGCTGCGCCCCAGCCTGTGGCGGTATCGAAGCCGCTGTAGGGAATCCCCGTCCAGGAGTCGCATACTGTGGAATCCCCGAAGATCCACAGCACCCTGGGCTTTTCAATCTGCTCTATTTCGACCCGGCAAAGTGCCGCATGTTTTCCCATAAGGCAGAGGTTGAGCAGATCGTCCCGGTAGACGGTGGGAGTTACCTTCCCATGATCCCGGTTTTTCCATTTTACATCATGGACGGCGACAGTGAAGGTCTTTGTAAGGGTCTGGTTCTCCATTAGCTGTTCTTTCGTCAGGATAAAATGACGGCGCTCGGAGGTCAGGGTGATGCAGGCGTCCCCGCCCAGGGCCGCCATGGTGACTTTCACCCGGTAATACGTGTTGGGAGGAACCTTTACCGCAAAACGCAGGGGATATCTGCTGCCGTCTTCAGAGGGTCCATGGCTGGAACTTCCATATCCAGAAACTCCATGCCCGGCATCCCCGTATCCGGCAAACACACCGCCCTCGCGCTCAGACAGCACAGTCAGGTGGCGGCCGTCCTGGTAGTAGCCGTCTATAATCTTGGGAAGTTCTGCGCTTTCCCGGCTGACGCCTAAGAAGCCATAGCCCTTATCCGGGCAAAATACATCCGTTTTTCTTACTCTGACAGAACCGTCCCTTTTGGGACCGTTCCCAAAATCGAAGTTGAACTTTATCATCTTAATCTCCATTCCAGAGCATTTACGCTATCAAGCTTATTTTTCAATCTAAACTGATCTCCTTTAGCATATTTTAAGTCCGATGAAAAGGATTGGCAAGCGCTTTTCGAAAAATCCCTGGATGACAATTCCCTGCAATCGGTGTATAATATAAAAAAGGAAGCATACAGTGAAAGGGCTTTGCTGTATTTACAAAAGAAAAGGATGTGAGCAGGGATGAAGTCATTTGAACAGGCCTATCAGGAAATTTATGAAAAACTGAGAGATTATGATCTGAAGCTGAAGCGAAACCAGGCAAAGCAGGAAGCGATTTCAGAATCCTTCGGAGACAGCTGTGTTGCAGTGGAGCAGTATTTCCAGAACGAACTGGCGGAGAGCGAGCAGTATCAGGTCAAACTCCGTGCACTGGCCGATATCGCCAGATCCAATATGGACAATCTGGTGGAGTCCCGGGAAGCGATCGTTTTGGATCCCGGAAGGGTTTCAAGGCTTCTGGCGCAGTTTAACAGCGCATCCGGAGGAGGGGATTATGCTCCGGCTTTGTATACAGAGGTCACCGGACAGCTTCAGTATGCGAAAACGGAGGCAGTCCGTCTCAGGGAACGCCGTAATCAGAGGAAAAAGGAGCTGGAAGCCAGGTTCCAGAAGCGCAAGGAGGAGCTGGCGGAAGAAAAAAGGAATCTTATTGAGTCCATTACCGCATATCTGGATTCCTCTCAGATCAGGGAGTTTTTTGATGCTGTGGCAAAAGAAAAGGAAACATTTCAGGAATCTCCGGAAAAGGAATCTTTCCGGCGCGTTCCTTTGTTGGTGCCGATGGAGTTTGTGCCGCAACTGGCTATTCTGGCGGAGGGGAGTTTTGATATCAGAACATTTACCATTGAGCTGCCCTGCGAGAGCCCTGAATAACGGGAAAATGAAAAGCGGAGAAATGAATAACGGGAAAAAATCTGCCATTGTGAATCGGAAGGATTTGAAATGGCAGATTTTTTGTTTTTTTAAAGCGATAAAGTAAGAATTATTTAAAGCAATAAAGTAAGAATAGCCTTGACAAGTTTCTTAAATTTTTATAAAATGTTTAAGGCGAATTGTCGAATTTTGTCAATGGTTTCTTTCAAAAATCTGCTTTTGAGGAACGGCATTATAGTAAATTTTAACAAAATCATTTGAAAACTGTTCCGTGGGGATACAAAGCAGGTTTCGGACTTATGGAACAGAAGGAGGAGTACATATGAAGGGTTTCTGCAGATGTGTATTCGGACGGGGTGCAGGGAAACGATTATTGGGGATCCTGCTTGCCGCGGTGCTTTTTTCATCTATGGCGGTCTCTGCTTCTGCTGGCGGAATCGCAAATGTTATTCCCAAGACCAGCACCAGCCGGGCGATCGCTATCGTATTTGATAATTCAGGTTCCATGTATTCGGATCTTCCCAAGGCATGGTGTCAGGCCACATACGCCATTGAAATCTTTGCATCCATGATGAACAGCGGGGATGTGCTGCAGGTTTATCCCATGAATCCCATTGAGATAGACGGAACCTCGTATGACAGTGACAACCCCTATATGGTTAATAATGTGCAGGATGCTTCCCGGATCAGGAATATCTACACACCCAAGCCCAGCATTACTCCGGTGGAGACCATTTCCGCCGCATACAGCGGTCTGACCCAGACTCAGGCGGATGAGAGATGGCTGATCGTGCTGACCGATGGCAATACCTTTTATGAGAACTCCAAGGAGCTCAGCCAGGCCAAGACTCAGGAGAGACTGACGGAGATCCTTACGGAATGTAATCAGGGCGTGAATGTGCTTTATCTTGGCATAGACACCACCAGCGTTCCGGGAATAGAAGGTTCTTATACCCATTCCGGGACATCGGTTCCTTCCGCAGAGGTGCCGGCGGTGTTAAGCAGAATGTGCAACCTTATTTTCGGGCGGGATGAGCTGCCGGAAGCGAATAAGAGAAATAATGTCCTGGATATCGACATTCCCCTTGGAAAGCTGATCGTTTTCGTACAGGGAGAAAATGTACAGGATATCACGGTGCAGAATTCGGCGGGAACGAGACTGACGGAGGTAAGTTCCTATTCCGCAAAATACAGCACCCTTGGGGGCGGCGCCAAATATGCGGATATGTTCGAAATCGACAACACCCTGCAGGGGATGATCGTTACTTATGGAAATTGTCCTGCGGATCAATACCAGCTGAGCTATTCCGGAACAGCCAGCAGTGTGACGGCGTACTATGAGCCGGATGTGGATCTCGCGGTATTTCTTTTGGACGAAAACGGAGAGAGGGTTGATTTTACAAAAGAGTCTTATGCGGGAACCTATTACCTGGAGTACGGGCTGGTGGACAGCCAGGGGAATGCGGTGAGCTCCAGCCTGTTAGGGACCACGGATTATACTGTCACTTATACTTTAAACGGAGAACCCCATGTGATACAGCAGCAGGGCTCGGGAAGGGAAGCGATAGAGTTAAAGGAAGAGGACTCCCTGAATGTGGACGCTTTTGTTACCTTCCTGGGGGGCTATCGGATCAATAAGACCGGAAGCCAGCTGGGCTGGCCGGAGGGAAATCTGGTCATAAAGCCCAGACCGGTAGGGGTTTTAAGCCTTTCCATAAACGGGGGACAGGAAACCTATG
>CANQBS010000137.1 GCA_947589075.1 uncultured Acetatifactor sp. | reverse complement strand
TTATGTTGAACCGCCGTATGCCGAACGGCATGTACGGTGGTGTGAGAGGGCGGAGGAAATCCGCCCTACTCGATTGTGAGAAATCCCTCCGCTCCCTGTTTCCGGGCTTCTTCCATCCGGTAATCGTCCATAAGCTTTATGCAGCCGGCAATATCTGTTTTGTCCCGGAACAGGCTGTCAAATGCGGCGGATACATCTTCCGCATTGTAGCCGATGATCCTGGTCGCCGCAGTGGAAACACGCTCGTTGGCATCAATGGATCCCCTTGCGGCCGTGACCATGGGAGACTGAATATTGGTGTTTTGTCCCTTAAAGCAGTTCACCGTGGAAATGCCGTCAAAGGCTGTATTGTAATTTTCCGGCGTCGCACAGAAGGAGAGAAATTCCAAAACCGTGTCCAGGTGTTTGCTGTTTTTGTTGGCCATCATCATATTCAGATTGCCGCCCTCGTAGGTGCCGTGGTCTGCGGTATCCATAAATACAGGCATAAGTGCGAAGTCTTCCAGAGAATATTGACCGTCCGCTGTAAAATCCGTGTAGAACCAGGTATCCCAGATGAAGGTCATGACGGCTTTTCCCGAGCTCAGCTCCGTGCTGATGTCAGACCAGCCATATTTCAGATAATCAGCGCCGAACCATCCCTTTTTTGCGGCGTTAAAAATCCATGTCACCATATCGGTTACGGCGGGAATATCGGAATAGGTGATCTCATTTCTGTTCAGCTGTTCCAGCAGATCGGGCTGGTCCGCAAAGATTGGATCCAGTCCAAACTGGAACATCCAGGTGCATCCGTTTGCCGGCCAACAGATGGGAGTGTAGCCGATCTCAGCGAGAACCTGGCAGAGAACATCAAATTCCGCCTGGGTGCTGGCCGGTTTCATGCCAAAGCTGTCCAGCAGTGTTTTATTATAGTAACATCCGGATACAGAACTTTCCCAGAAGGGAAGCCCCAGAAGATTTCCTTCCTTATCCTGACAATATGCCCGGGCGCTGTCCGTCAGGTCATCCACCCAGCTTTCGCCGTTCAGGTAGTAGAAGTTATTGGAGATGTCAAAGCGGTTCAGATCCGCATTATGAAAGTGCATCAAAATATCGGGAGCATCTCCCTCCGCAAATTTTTGGGAGGCAGTGGTTTCAAAATCAACATCATCAACGGAAATGATCTTCAGTTTATTCCCCGTAGCTTTTTGATACTGTTCAAAAATACTGTTGATATAGTTCTTTTCCAGATCGCTTTTTTTCCCCATGATCGTGAGTGTTACCTCTTTGGAGGAGTCGGAAGTTCTCAGGATGCCATTGCAGGATATCAGAGAACAGGCTGTGATAAAAACCAATAATACAGACAGAAATTTCTTGCTCATGAAATATCTTCTCCTTTAACCGTAAGATCTGTTCCGCTGTGAGAACTGTTTAATCATTTTTTTTGCAGGATTCGGATGACAGCTGCCTTTCCTTCAGCAGCTGTCCCACCAGCTTCCTTACGCAGTCCATGTCGATGGGCTTTCCAAGGTGGCCGTTCATCCCGGCATCCAGGGCGTTTCGGACATCCTCTGCAAAAGTGTTGGCCGTCATGGCGGCGATGGGGATCGTTTTTGCATCGGGATGGCTTCCGGAACGGATCTGCCGGGTCGCTTCGTATCCGTTCATGACCGGCATCTGTACGTCCATTAATATCATATCATAGTGACCCGGAGCGGACTGCTCAAACATCTGCACGGCCTCTTTGCCGTTTACGGCCACTTCACAGTCCGCGCCTTCCATATGCAGCATTTCTGTCAGAATTTCCTTGTTCAGCTCATTATCTTCCGCTACGAGGAAAAGCCTGCCCTCCATGACCCTTTCCGGAGTTCCTTCCTCGGCGGCTTCCGGCTGCTTTTCCTGCATCGTCAGATCTGAAAACAGAGGCTGGACCGTCTGCCAGAAGGTAGAAGCGAAGAAAGGCTTTGGCATGAAAGCATTGATGCCCGCCTGCCGGGCCTCTGTTTCAATCTCACTCCAATCATAGGAAGTCAGCACCAGGATGGGAACATCGTTCCCCAGCTCTGTCCTTATTCTGCGGGCCGTTTCAATTCCATTCATGCCCGGCATCTTCCAGTCCAGGAGGATCACATGGAAATCCTCTCCCTGTTCGTGTGCCTTAACCGCAGCGTCTGCAGCGGCGGCGCCGTCTGTTGCATAGGAGACATTCACGCCGGAATCCTTCATCATTTCCTGAATATCCAGACAGATTTCTTCCTCGTCGTCGGCTACCAGCATCCGTGTAATGTTCTGGGAGACCCACTGTGCCTTTTCGGACTGTTCCGGCAGCATAAAGGAAAGTTCTACCGTAAAAGTGCTGCCCTTTCCGGGCACGCTTTCCAGCTGGATGATGCCGCCCATCAGATCCACCAGATTCTTGGTGATGGCCATACCCAGACCGGTTCCCTGTATCTTATTGGTGACGGAGCTGATCTCTCTGCTGAAAGGAGCGAAAATCCGCTTCTGGAATTCTTCGCTCATTCCAATGCCGTTGTCCCGTACCACGAAGCGGAGCTTGACGTACTGCTGCAGACTCTGAGGAAGCTCGCAGACAAGAAAATCAATTTTTCCGCCCTCGGGCGTATATTTGATGGCGTTGGACAGAAGATTGAGCAGGATCTGATTCAGCCGCAGTTTATCTCCCAACAGCTGTTCCGGCGGCGCTCCCTGGACATAAATCTTAAACTCCTGATCCTTGGCCTTCGCCTGGGGCGTCAATATGATATTCAGCTCCTCCAGAAGCTCGGGAAGACTGAAATGATCCACATTCAGGGAGGTCTTGCCGCTTTCGATCTTGCTCATATCCAGCACATCGTTGATAAGGCTCAAAAGATGATGGCTGGAAGCCTTGATCTTGCGGGTGTATTCCCTTACCTTGTCCACATCGTCGGCATCCTTTTCCAATAACAGGGAAAAGCCCACGATCGCATTCATAGGAGTACGGATATCATGGGACATATTGGAAAGGAAGTTGCTTTTCGCCTCATTGGCGCTCTTGGCCGCAGTCAGAGCTTCCTGAAGCTTTTGGTTCATCTGCTGCTCTAAAGTACGGTCAGACAGCACAATGATATACTTCCGGATATTCTGGATGCTCATGTGATATACGGTCATCCTGTACCAGCGGCGTTCCCCGGTGGACTGGTGCATATATTCGCATTCCCAGTACCGATTGCCGTGGAGAGGAATGGACTCCAGCTCGCCTTTGGGAATGACCACATTGTAATTCACAGCACATTTTTCCATGACCCGGATATTTTCCCGGGCCTCCTTTGCGGGAATCCCCAGAAGCCGTTCAATATTGGGACTGATATAATCCACTTTCTGATCTGTGGAATCCAGCATAATGAAAATATCGTCGACGCTGTTGGAAAGAACATCAAACATCAGCTCCCGGTACTGGAGCTCCATCTGACTTTTTCTGGACTGCTTATAGCTGCGCAGGATGATCAGGATAATGACAGCCGCGCCGATCAGAAGGAAAATGACGATCAGGACGTTTATGGTAGTTTTCTGAATGGATAAAAAGCCGGCGCTGACAACGCTCTGGGGCACTGCGCTCAACAGAAAATAATCCTGATAGCCTACGGGCTGATATAGAACACAATGACTTACCCCGCCTATTTTACACTGCAGGAGACCCGTCTTCCCATTCTGCCAGTCAGCCTGGATCTGTGAAAGCTTTTCTTCATCCAGGTCAGAGGCAGCCCTCAGATAAACAAGATAGTTGCCGAACACGCCGCCGCCGCTCTGGGTGGAGAGCAGCACGCTGCCGTCGTTATGGATCACAAAGCACTTTGCCTTTCCGGAAAAAGCGTCTACATTCAGGGAATTTGCCAGATCGGCGTTTGTATAACTGACCGCGATGGCGTCGAAATCAAAGCCACGGTATTCACCGTGCCGGACCGGCGCCGCAAAAACAGTGACTTCCTGACCGGTGGAAAGGGTTTCTCCTACCATAACGGGCTCGTTATCCTGCAGAAGAGTTTCCCAGAAACCGCCCAGATCCGTTTCCCCCTGGGAGCCGTCCGACCGCATAAAGGTTTTGTTTTCAGAAAGGAAATAAAATTCCGAGAATCCCCAGTATTCCTGTTTGTCAGCGATAAAATCAGAAATGGCGTCGCCTTTCTGCTCCCCTGCCAGCGCAAAATAGTCGCCCCAGTTGTCCAGAAGTCCCCAGTTCCTCTCGACAAAGGCTCCAAAGGAGCGGTTCACCTGACCGTATATCTCCCCGAGGTGCTCCGTGCTGTCCTCATAGATCCTTTCAGAGATAAAATCAAAATAGACAATTCCTATCCAAATGGCCGCAATGCCAACAGCGCATATTAAAAACAACGGCAAAAACTTCCCCACCCATTTTTTCATGAAACTGCCGCTCCCCTTAATTATAGTAATTTTATGCTTTTCCGGAGTCCATGCACCGCAAGCATAAAATCATTGTATCATATTTAATGACAGAAATCAATGAAATCAATGAAGAGGGAAAATAATGTTTGTATTTTCCGGTGATCTGTAGTATAATATGGGCAATTCGGCTTTAATGCTTTAAAGCCACAAAGATATACATATTTTTAGGAGGATTTATCGATGCCGGAAATCAAATTTTACAAACATGAACCGCTGCCTATGGAGATGCACAAGGTGAAGATCGTCCAGCAGCTCACCCTGCTTCCTGTGGACCAGCGGGTGAAAAAGATGAGGGAAGCGGGCTTCAACACTTTCCAGCTCCACAATGGGGATATTTTTATGGACATGCTGACGGACTCTGGCGTAAACGCCATGAGCGACAATATGCTGGCTGCCATGATGCGGGCGGACGATGCCTATGCGGGGAGCGAAACCTTCTTCAGGATGCGGGACAAGCTGGAGGAGATCTTCGGGATTCCCAATCTTCTGCCGGCTCACCAGGGACGCGCCTGCGAGAATATTCTGGCGACCCGTTTCGTAAAGCCGGACAACTGTGTGATCATGAATTATCATTTCACTACTGCCAAGGCTCACATCACCCGTGTGGGAGGCAGAGTGGAAGAACTTGTAAAGGACGAGGGGCTGATCTCCAAGAGCGATCTGCCTTTTAAGGGCAATATCGATCTGGAGAAGCTGGAGGCCTGCATCCTGAAAGAGACTCCGGAAAATGTTCCCTTTATCCGTCTGGAAGCCGGCACCAACCTGATTGGCGGGCAGCCTATTTCCTATGAAAACAT
>CANQBS010000136.1 GCA_947589075.1 uncultured Acetatifactor sp. | reverse complement strand
AAAAGTTCCCCTTCCAGGGTCACCATTCTCAGGGAATATTCGTATTTTCTGGCGATCCGGACCGCATGATCCATATGGTCTACTACCAGGATACGCCCTAAAAGGGATTTCGCCACATTGCGGTATCTGGGATCGATCTGCACCAGACTGTCCGCAAGGCCGATCACTCCTTCCTCCTTCAGGGCGGAATCATTATGAAACTCCTGAATATGGGTCAGGCTGTTGAGGGGAAGGAAGGTGGCCCGCCCAAGACGGTTCAGCTTCAGGTACTGGATCATCTTCTTGGCCGTATCTTCCTTATCCGTTACGATATTTTGGATGCTTCCTCCCAAAGCGGTCTCAATGGCGGTCTCATATTTCTTATCCGTCTGAATGATATCCGCCACCACGCCGATGATGCCTTTTTCCTTTTCCTTCTGTTCCATGACCTTCTTGACGCTGCCGCCATAGCCTTCATAGCGTTCTGTCAGATTGACCAGGGCATCCAGTCTGGAACTCTCCTGATGGTACCTGCTTTGTGTTTCCTGAAGCCTGGCGTCATGTCCCATCAGTCTGCCCCTGAATCCTCCAAGGGCCTGGTCCGTTTCACTTTCCCGTTTTTTTAATCCCTTTAATTCTTCCGTGATCTCCAGGAAAGCGGCTTCCAGCTGGCGGATAGTTTCCTCCCTGGAGGCCTCGTCCGTCTTTGCCTGCAGCAGTCTGGAATTCAGCTCCGCCCTGCGGATATTGGTCTGCTCCTCTATGGTGTCGAAACGTCCCAGACGCGATCTGATGGAGGCTCTCTGGTTCAGTTCTTCGATAATGCGGTTTTTTCCATCCTCGATCCCCTGACTCAGGCCGGCGATCTGTTCCTGCAGCTCTTCCAGTCTGGACTTCTGCTCGTCCCTTACTGCCGTGATCTCCATGAAAGACTCGTCGATCCTGGCTTTTTTCTCCAGCAAAGAATCCTTTTCCCGATTCTTTTCTTCGATATCCTGGGTCACTTTATCTTTCCGGTTCAGCAAGTGCGCCTCGCTTCCCCTGGCAGAATTGATCTGCTCCTTCAGGACGTTGATATCCCCTTCCAGCTTCCCATGCAAAAGCCCGGCGTCGCTGAGTTTTTTTCTCTCATTTTCGATTTCAGCATCCAGCGTCTCTACTTCCTTTTGGATACGCTCGTACTCAGCCTTGATCCCCTCATAATGCTCGGTGGTCTCATTCAGATCTCTGAAAGCATTCTCATAATTCTCTTCAACAGCCCTAAGTTGTTGACTGATCCGGTCGTTCTCCAGGAGGAAGACATTGATATCCAGATTTTTCAGCTCTTCCTTTTTCCGCAGATACACCCGGGCCACATCAGCCTGGCGTTCCAGGGGACCGATCTGCTTTTCCTGCTCCGAAAGGATATCGTTCACCCGCACAAGATTCTGTTTTTCATTTTCCAGCTTGATCTGGGCCGCGGCCTTACGGCGCTTAAATTTCACGATCCCTGCGGCTTCGTCAAAAAGCTCGCGCCTTTCTTCCGGCTTTCCGCTTAAAATCTTGTCGATCTGTCCCTGCCCGATAATGGAATAGCCTTCTTTGCCGATCCCGGTGTCGTAAAACAACTCATTCACATCTCTCAGACGCACGGCGGAACCGTTGATCAGATACTCACTTTCTCCGGAACGGTAGATTCTTCTCGCAACAGTGACCTCCTCCGAATCAATGGAAAGCTGATGATCGCTGTTGTCCAGCGTGATCGCTACATAAGCATAGCTTAAAGGCTTACGCATCTCTGTTCCCGAGAAAATGACATCCTGCATGCTGGCGCCCCGCAGCTGCTTGATCCTTTGTTCTCCCAACACCCACCGGACGGCGTCCGCAACATTGCTCTTGCCGCTTCCGTTGGGCCCTACAATGCCGGTGATGCCATTGTGGAACTGAAAGATAATCTTATTTGCAAAAGACTTAAATCCCTGTACTTCAATGCTCTTTAGATACATGCGTCCTCCAAAGTTCCTTTTCCTCTTTTCTCTATCGAATCCCCCTGTCCTTTAACAGGCGAAGGGCTTCATACGCGGCGTTCTGCTCGGCAGCCTTTTTGGTATGCCCTTCTCCTACGCCGATCTTCTTATTGTCCATGTATACCTCTGCCACAAAGGTTTTGTCGTGCTCAGGACCATATTCCCTCACTTCTTCATAGCGCAGCTCCTTTTTCAGGGTTCCCTGTATCAGCTCCTGGAGGTTCGTTTTGCTGTCGTAAAATAACTGTTTGGCCTCCAGATCGGAAAGGATAAATCGGTTGATAAAAGCCTTTGCAGGCTCCATTCCCCCGTCCAGATAAATGGCGCCGATCACAGCCTCCACAGCATCCGCTATGATGGATTCCCTTCTGCGTCCGCCGGTGACCTCTTCTCCTTTGCCAAAAAGCATAAACTGCCCCAGTTCCAGATCTCTGGCGCAAAAAGCCAGAGCCGGTTCGCAGACCAGGGAAGCCCGCGTCTTGGTCAGTTCACCCTCAGGCATCTGCGGATTCCTGAGATATAAAAATTCGCTGGTCACAAGCTCCAGGACGGCATCCCCCAGAAATTCCAGGCGTTCATAATTTTTCTGTTTATTGATCTTCTGTTCATTGGTAAAAGAGCTGTGAGTCATCGCCTGCTTTAAAAGCCGGATATCCTGAAACAGATAACCGATGCGCTCCTCCAGCACCTGTAAAGTATATCCTTCTATTCTCATCTTCCCAAACTCTTTTCCCGGCCGAATACAGCCTGCTGATTTGTTTCATAAACAAAGAATCCACCACAAATGGGCGTCCCGCGAAACGGGACACCCCTGTACCAGAAGCCCTCTGTCTTCTCTTTTTATTTAATCGCATCCTCGATCATTTTCACTGCATCCCCAACTGTGGTGATCTTCTCAGCATCCTCCGGGGAGATCTCAATATCAAACTCATCCTGAATGTTCTCAATGATCTGATATACATCCAGAGAATCCGCGCCCAGATCGTGCATAAAAGTAGATTCCATCCTGATCTCGTCCGGTGCGACGTCGAACTTTACTTCGGTGATGATCTTTTTCAATTTTTCAAATACCATGGTTCATCCTTCCTTCTTATCCTTCTGCCTGGATTTTTTCTTTGATTTTTTCATTTATCTTCTGTTCCTTAAATGCAATGCATTGCAGGATAGAATTCTTGATTTCCACAGCGTTGCTGTTGCCGTGGGATTTTACCACCAGTCCTTTCAGCCCCAGGAGAGGAGCTCCGCCGTACTGGTCGGTCTGAAAGGATTTCAAAGTCTGCTTCAGCGCAGGCTTCACCAAAAGAGCGCCGATCTTACTGCGAAGGGAGGTCATCATGCCCGCCTTTACCTGTCTTAAAAGCGCAGCGGCCACTCCCTCATACATCTTTAAAACCACATTGCCTACAAAAGCCTCGCACACCACCACATCGCAGAATCCGGATGGAATGTCCCTGGCTTCTACGCTGCCGATAAAATGAATGTCCTTACACTCCTTTAAGAGCGGGAAAGTTTCCTTCACCAGAGCATTGCCCTTTTCCTCTTCGGCGCCGTTATTTACGATACCGACGGTAGGATTATGAACGCCCATCACATTTTCCATGTAGATACTTCCCATCTGAGCAAACTGTACCAGATGAGAAGGTCTCGCATCCACATTGGCGCCGCAGTCGATCAAAAGGCTGACTCCCTTTTCCGTCGGGATCAGCGGCGCCAGAGGCGGCCTCTCCACACCCCTGATCCTTCCTACGATGATCTGTCCGCCCACCAGAATGGCGCCTGTATTCCCGGCAGAAACAAATGCATCACAGGTTCCGTCCTTTACAAGATACATTCCCTTCACAATAGAAGAATCCCGCTTCCTGCGGATCGCCATTACCGGAGATTCCGCAGTCTCGATCACCTCCGGCGCATGTATGATCTCCATGCGGGCTCCATCATAAGTATATTTTTTCAGTTCTTCCTTTATCACATCTTCCCTGCCCAGCAGGAATATCTTTACCCTGTTGTCCTCGTTTAAGGCGTCTACCGCACCCTTTATCACTTCCGCCGGGGCATTGTCCCCTCCCATAGCATCCACCGCTACATTTACATATTCCGCCATATATCCTCCATTGCCGTCAGATCCCCGGCAAGTCCTTTATGATAAATTTATCTCTACTATACTAGACCCTCCTGTAAAAATCAAGGATTTTTTATGGAAATATACTCTGCCGGCCATTCCTTTATTACAGTTCGGCTCCGCGTGAAAAGAATGAAAAAAGGCTCTTCCATACCTGGAAAAGCCTGCTTTCATCTTCTCAATACCACTCTCTGGATCAATCAACGCTTACAACTTGCTTCTTATTATAAGAACCACAAGCCTTACATACTCTGTGAGGCATCATCAGTGCGCCGCACTTGCTGCACTTTACCAAGGCAGGAACGCTCATCTTCCAGTTAGCTCTTCTCTTATCTCTTCTGCTTTTAGAAGATTTATTCTTGGGACAAATCGACATTGTTACACCTCCTTATTCGCGTTGAAAATATCTTGTATCGCCGCCATGCGCGGATCCGGGACGAATGTATCACATCCGCAGTCACCGTCATTTCGATTCTTACCGCACACCGGGCATACGCCCTTACAATCTTCACGGCAAAGAATCTTCATGGGCCAGTTCATTAAAACCTCGTCATATACGAAAGACTCCACATTGAGCTGATATCCTTCCAGATAGGAGGGAATTTCTTCCTCTTCTTCCTTCCGTACCGCATCCGGAGAGACGACGATCTCATGAAACTCCAGCTCGAGCCTGGTTGGGACTTCGCTCAGGCAGCGGTCGCACCTGGTACGGAAAGTCAAGTCAGCGGATCCCTCCATCTTCACCTTTCCAGCTCCTGCATTCGTCAAGATCAGCGAAACCGGAGATTTCTCCAGAACAGAAAAATTACCGATCCTGCTGCAAAAGCTTGTCAGTTCCAAAGGAACCTGAATCTCTGTAACTTTCCCCTCCGTTGTGAAGATATCCGATAAATCCACTAACATAGTGTTCTCCTGTGTAAATTCATTCGCACACTGTTTCAGTATAATAGATGATTCCGGCTTTGTCAACTGTTATTTTACGCCTGCGAACAAATTTTTATTTTTATTTTGCGCCTGCGGACAGATTTCTTGGTCTCTTTATTATCCGCTTTCTTATCCTTCCAGGAACGGGTCTTCGACAGTTGAATAAAGGAAAAATCGCTACAGGCCGCAAAAAGCCTGTATTTTTTTGTCAAATTTTTTTC
>CANQBS010000135.1 GCA_947589075.1 uncultured Acetatifactor sp. | reverse complement strand
CATGGAGATCTCCTGATCGCCGGACGGCTCCAGGAGCTGGGAATCAAAGCCTTCTGCGCAGCATGTGCGGAGGAAGGCCTCCGGCTGCGCGAAGGCGGGATCAAAGGGACCATCTTAATTCTCGGCTATACCCATCCGGAACAATTTCCCCTGCTGACGGATTATCAGCTGACCCAGACCGTTGTGGACTTTCCGTACGCCTCCTCTCTGGAGGCGTATGCGGAAGCTTCAGGAATGACTTCGAAATTTCATGTCCATGTGGGAATCGATACCGGGATGCACAGGCTTGGGGAACGATATGAGCACCTGGAAGAACTCTGCGCCATTTTCCACATGCCTCATCTGCAGATAGACGGGCTGTATACCCATCTGTGCGTGGCAGATACCCGGTCCCCGGAGGATCAAGACTATACCCATGCACAGATCCGGGCCTTCTATGAAACGATCCGAAAGCTGGAGGCTCTGGGGTATCATTGTCCCGGACTGCACCTGCTTTCCAGCTATGGTCTGCTGAATTATCCCGACTTTTGCGCAGATTATGTCCGAACCGGCATCGCTCTCTACGGGATGCTCAGCACAAAAAAAGATACGGAAGACTGCTCCCTCCCTTTCAGGCCGGTACTGACCCTCAAAGCCAGAGTTTCCTCCGTACGCACCCTGCTTCCTGGGGAATCCGCCGGTTACGGCCTGATGTTCACCGCGAAGCGCCCCAGCCGGATCGCCGCCCTTTCCATCGGTTATGCGGACGGCCTGCCCAGGGCTCTCTCCTGCGGCCGTGCCCATGTTCTGATAGACGGGCAGCCAGCCCCCGTCGTAGGGCGCATCTGTATGGATCAGATGCTGGCGGACGTGACGGATATCCCGGAAGCTGCTGCCGGATCCATCGCCGTCATCATAGGCAGATCCGGCGATCATGAGATCACCGCCTGCGACCTTGCTGAACAGACAGATACCATCGCCAACGAGATCTTAAGCCGTCTCGGAGGAAGGCTCAGGCGGATCCTTCTGTGAACTGCACGCATACTTTGTAGCAGTTCAGCCGCGCCCAAGCCGAATAGATTCGGCTGGCAAAGCCGCGCTGACAGGGAAAATTCTAAAAAACTATTGCAAATTCCCCGGAAAAGAGTTTAAATAAAACTGTTGAAAAAAGAGTTTTCTCAGAAAGCAGGTAATCTTTATGGCTGGCATCAATTTACCCAAAAACTACAAATCCGATTTAAATCTGTATGAAACCCAGATCGCTATTAAGACAGTAAAGGATTTCTTCCAATCCATGTTGTCCAAACAGCTGCAGCTTTTGCGTGTAACGGCTCCTCTGTTTGTGGACCCCGCCTCCGGCATGAACGACAATCTGAACGGAGTGGAGCGGCCCGTCTCCTTTGATATCAAATACCAGGACGGCAGGAACGCGGAAATCGTACAGTCTCTTGCGAAATGGAAAAGATACGCGCTCAAGAAATACGGCTTCTCGGTTGGGGAGGGGCTATATACCGATATGAACGCCATCCGCCGGGATGAGGAAGCCGACCAGATCCATTCCATCTATGTGGATCAGTGGGACTGGGAGAAGATCATCACCAGACAGGAGCGCAACCTGGATACCTTAAAGGACGTGGTGCGGGATGTATATAGTGTGCTGCGGAAAACCGAAAAATATATGTCCATCCACTATGACTACATTCAGGAAATACTGCCCTACGATATTTTCTTTGTGACCACCCATGAACTGGAGGAAATGTTCCCGGACAACACCCCCAAGGAAAGGGAATACTACATCGCAAAGGCAAAGGGGGCAGTCTGCATCATGCAGATCGGGGATGTCCTGGCAAATGGCAAGCCTCATGACGGCCGGGCTCCGGACTATGATGACTGGGAGTTAAACGCTGATATCGTCGTTTATTATCCTGTTCTGGACATTGCCCTGGAGCTGTCCAGCATGGGCATCCGGGTGGACAAAGACTCCCTGATCAGCCAGCTGGAAAAGGCAGGATGCCCGGAGCGTGCTGAACTTCCTTTCCAGAAGGCCATCATCAACGAAGAACTCCCCTACACCATAGGCGGCGGTATCGGGCAGTCCCGGATCTGTATGTTTTTGCTGCGGAAGGCCCACATCGGGGAGGTTCAGTCTTCCCTCTGGCCGGAGGAGACCATGAAGGAGGCGGAAAGGCTGGGACTGCAGCTGCTTTGATCCCTTCATCCCATCCTTTTCACCATTCCTCTGTTGAATAATACAAGCCGGACAAATGTTTCCTCATCTGTCCGGCTTATGTTTTGCCAATATCTTTTTTATTAAGTTGTAAGACATTCACGATGTCTCTTTACACTACTGTATGGTAATTACTTTGCATAATCGATCACACGGCTCTCACGGATCACATTGACTTTGATCTGTCCGGGATATTCCAGTTCAGATTCAATCTGCTTGGAAATATCACGCGCCAATAGAACCATGTCCGCATCCGAAACCTGTTCCGGCACTACCATTACACGAACTTCACGACCTGCCTGAATAGCAAAAGATTTTTCTACACCTTTGAAATTGTTTGTTATTTCTTCTAATTGCTTTAATCTGCTAGTATAGGTTTCCAAAGTCTCCCTTCTAGCTCCCGGTCTTGCAGCAGAGATTGTATCAGCAGCTTGTACAATACATGCAATCAGGGAAGTTGGCTCTACATCGCCATGATGAGATTCCACGGCATTGATGACCGTAGCATTCTCCTTGTATTTTTTGCAAAGTTCAACGCCCAGCTGGATATGGGAGCCTTCCATTTCATGGTCAACAGCCTTTCCGATATCATGCAGAAGACCTGCACGCTTGGCCAGCCTCACATCCAGCCCCATCTCGGCTGCGATCAGCCCGGAAAGCTGTGCCACCTCAATGGAATGCTTCAGCGCATTCTGACCATAACTGGTCCTGAACTTCATCTTTCCAAGTAATTTGACAAGCTCCGGATGAATGCCGTGCACCCCTACCTCCAAGGTAGCGGCTTCACCCTCCTCCTTAATCATTACTTCTACTTCTTTTTGTGCTTTTTCCACCGTCTCTTCGATTCTGGCGGGATGGATACGGCCATCCACGATCAGTTTCTCCAGGGCGATTCTGGCGACTTCACGACGAATCGGATCGAATCCTGACAGGATCACTGCCTCCGGCGTATCGTCAATGATCAGATCAACACCGGTCATGGTCTCCAGGGTACGGATATTCCTTCCCTCTCGGCCAATAATTCTTCCTTTCATTTCATCATTTGGAAGCTGTACGACGGAAATCGTTGTTTCAGAGACATGGTCTGCAGCACATCTCTGAATCGCAGACACGATGATATCCCGCGCCTTTTTGTCTGCTTCTTCTTTGGCCCGATTCTCCATTTCTTTGATCATCACGGCCGATTCATGCTTTACTTCATCCTCAACAATTTTCAATAAGTAGTCTTTTGCCTGTTCAGAGGTTAAGCCGGAAATCCGTTCCAGTTCCTGCAATCTCTGCTCATTCAGCTTGGAAATCTCAACCTTCATCTTGTTCAGGTTCTCTTCCCTTGCCGAAAGGCTCGATTCGCGCTTCTCAAGTGCATCAGCCTTCTTGTCGATGTTCTCTTCCTTCTGCTGGATCCTGCGTTCCGAGCGCTGTACCTCCGCTCTTCTCTCCTTGATCTCCTTGTCAAGCTCATTCTTGGTGCGAATGGACTCTTCCTTGACCTCAAGGAGCGCTTCACGCTTCTTCGCTTCAGCAGTCTTCAGAGCTTCATCCACAATTTCCCTCGCCCGGTCCTCTGCATTGCCAATGGTCTTCTCAGTTACCTTCTTCTGGTATCTGGTAGTTACGACCCAGGTAACGAAAACAGTCACGGCAATCAGGACAAGTGCTGCGGCCAATGCGATAATGATCTCCATCGGACTCACGACAGGAGCACCTCCTTATTTAGTTTTCATATTTCCTAACAAGCAATTCACAACAGTTAAATTTTATACTCATTTTCTGCTTATGTCAAGTAGAAGTAATCTAATTTGCACAAAAAAAATATATTGTTTCAGTAAATATAACAAAATCTATCCTTTTCATACAAAAGCGCCCTATAATTATCACGAATCAACCCGCAGCGCATGTGCGATCGCCGAGGCGGAAAAACCCCGGCGGAGGAGAAATGCATATACCCTCCGCTTCTCCTTATCATCGGCCGTCTCCTGCTGATAATGCCTTTTCTCCAAAAGCCTGCGGATCATTTCCTGCTCATCCTGACAGCCGCCCTTTTCCTCCCACTGCCGCCAGGCGCCTTCCACCGTTTCACGGCAGATCCCCTTTTGAAGGAGGGTTCTCTCAATCTGCAGTCTGCTCTTAGACTCTTCATTGGAGGCAATATAATCGGAGGCGTACCTGAAATCATCCAGATAATGAAAAGAACTTACATATTGGATCCCTTCCTCAATGATCTTATCCGGATAACCGTCCTGTTTCAGTTTGTTTCTCAGCTGCCAGACCGTATAGTCCCTGCTTTTCAGAAGATTCATGCTGCGAAGCTTTACACGCCTGGGAAGCAGCTCCTCCATGATCATGCGGTAGTCTGCCTCCCGGACCTCCTGTCCCTCTTCCAGACGAAACTTTCCCAATTCTGCCTTGTACAATACAAAGGCAGGCTGCCCGTCCAGATAAACCCTGCTGCGGGTCCCCGATATCTCAATGATCTGTGTAACCGTCATTTTACCGCCGTTTCTTTATCTCAGTTTTTTCTTCCTCGCTTAGTTTTTTCATCTCCCGGCTTTTTCTCTCATTTCTTCATCTCTGCCGGTTCTCTGCTTCTTCCTCTCCAAAGCATTCACAGTCCGAGCACTCTTCTGCAGCCCGTTTCTTATGATTTCTCATCCGCAGGCTCTTCTGCAGACGTCTGGCCTCCGTTCAGCCCATAATAGGCGCGGACCCTGGCTTCAATAGCGGCCGTCACTTCGGGATGCTCCTTTAAATACGCCTTGGCGTTCTCCCTGCCCTGACCGATCTTATTCCCTTCATAAGCATACCAGGCGCCGGATTTATTTACGATATCAATGCTGGCGGCCAGATCCAGAATATCCCCCACGGTGGAAATGCCTTCTCCGAACATGATATCAAACTCCGCTTCCTTAAAAGGAGGGGCGATCTTATTCTTCACCACCTTTATCCTGGTACGGTTACCGATCACCTCGCCTCCCTGCTTCAAAGATTCGATCCTCCGCACATCCAGGCGCACGGAAGAATAGAACTTCAAAGCCCGGCCGCCGGTAGTGGTCTCCGGATTGCCGAACATCACACCCACTTTCTCTCTGAGCTGGTTGATGAACACCACGGTACAGTTGGACTTGCTGACAATGGCGGTGAGCTTCCGCAGAGCCTGGGACATCAGCCGCGCCTGCAGGCCCACATGGGAATCCCCCATCTCCC
>CANQBS010000134.1 GCA_947589075.1 uncultured Acetatifactor sp. | reverse complement strand
CTTTCCTGCCGGGGAGCGTCTCCTTATGCAGGTCGTTCAGCCTGCCGGGCCCGAATAAAACTTTTACGGGATTATAATGCGTCCAGTTATACATGATAGGATCCTCCTTACAATGTGTTTTATCTTTGTGCCATGATCATACGCTTTCCGGTGCGAAGAATCAGCGGTATATCTTAATGATTATAGTGACTTTTTTTAAGATTCATGCTACAATAGACAGAGGCTTTTTAAAGAGAGGCTTTTCAAAGACAGGCTTAAAGGTAAGATACAAGATAGCTTATCACAATATGACAGGAGAACGCTCTGTATGACGATTGAAGACGCAATCCAAAAACTGGGAAATGATTTTCCGAATCTGAATTGGGACTTTGTGCCTGAAAATATCCGGGAAAACGAAGAGGTTATGTCCTATTGGCCCGGCGAGCCGCAGGAGGATGTTATGGTCTGCGTCCTGAAAACACGGCATGTGAGAGAAGTCTTTCACCGCCAGGACTTTTTCTTCCTGAATTTTGCATACCGTCAGGATTATCAGGCGCTCAGCACAAGGTCCGATAATCTGCTGACGATCAAAGAAAACAGCTGCTATATCGGGCAGCCGTTCAGCGGTTACGCGATTCGGGGAGAGTCGGAGGAGGATATTGTGATCGTCGGCGTGCTGATCCAGAAAAATGCTTTTTTCCGGGAATACCTTTCCTCCCTGTCCGTAGACAACTCCATGTTTCATTTTTTCCTTGACCCGCAGACGGATCAGTTTTCGCAGGATGTGATTCATCTGACATTTGACGGCAGCCATCCGTTCCGAAAGCTGCTGGAACTGATGATCCTTGAATACGCGGACAGGAAAGAGGACACACAGGCGATTTTGAAGCCGATGACCCTTGCGCTTCTGATGCACGTTGCGAGAGAATACCGCAATATATCGGCGAAAACCGAAAGTCAGTCTTTATCTGACCGGATCATCCGTTATATCGGCGAACATACGGGGCAAGTGACTTTGGGGATGACTGCCGCTCATTTTTCTTATCATCCCAATTACATCTCATCCCTGATCCGTCGGAAAACCGGCAGGACGTTTTCTGAAATTTTGCTGGAGCAGCGGATGGATCGGGCGTTGGCGCTGCTGAAAGGGACCAGCCTTTCTGTTGAGGAAGTATCCGCGATGGTGGGCTATAATGATACCAGCAATTTTTACCGGGCATTCCGGGGATACTATCATGTATCGCCGAGAGAATATATTAAAAACACTTGACAAAAACCTCTTATTCGAATAAAATATAAAAAGATTGCAGGACACTCAATGGCGAGTAACCAAGGGAGTGTTCTGTTTTTTTATTTTAAAGGCGAAAATATTGAAAATGCTGAGAAGGAGACTCTTGTAAAGGAAAACGACAGGGATGCGGCGTCACCGACTGAGAGCGCTGTTCGCGGGAGCTTACAAAGGGAACACTCCGGAGCAGATTATCTGAACTGTATTCAGAAACCAGGGAATGACCTGGCGGGGCTTCCCAATTCAGAATACACTAGGGTAATACGCGGTACGCGTTAAGTGCAGGAGAGGGTGAGCCGATAGTTCGCTTTGATGGAAGCGCGGCTTGCCAATGCGGGTGGTACCGCGGATATCTGAGAATATTCGTCCCGGAATACAGTTGTTTGTATTCCGGGATATTTTTTATCTCAGAAAAGACAGGACAGGAGGAGTCTCATATGGAATTCTTATCAGGAGTCATGGAAAAGGAAACCCTGGAGCTGCGTGAATTACAGCAGATTGAGGAGAAGGGAAAAACCGTAAAGGTAAACGGCGCCGTCCATACCATAAGGGATATGGGAAACATCGCTTTTATCATTCTGAGGAAAAGGGAGGGTCTTCTGCAGTGCGTTTATGAAGAAGGGGTCACTGCCTTTAGCCTGAGGGAGTTAAAGGAAGGCTCCGCGATAGAGGCGGAAGGGATTCTGGTTCACAATGGGAAGGCTCCCGGGGGCATTGAAATCCGTCTGGAAGCCATTACCCTTCTATCCCAGCCTGCGGAGCCCATGCCTATTCCCATTGCGAAATGGAAGCTCAACACTTCCCTGGAGACCAATCTGAATCTACGCCCTATTTCTCTGCGCAATATCAGGGAGCGGGCAAAATTTAAGATCCAGGAAGGGATCGTGAGGGGCTTTCGGGATTTCCTTTATGAGCAGGGCTTTACCGAGATTCACACGCCTAAGATCGGCAGCAAAGGGGCGGAAGGGGGAGCCAATATTTTCAAACTGGATTATTTTCACCGCCCGGCGGTGCTGGCTCAGAGTCCCCAGTTTTATAAGCAGATGATGGTGGGGGTGTTCGACAGGGTGTTTGAAACCGCCCCTGTTTTCCGGGCGGAGAAGCACAATACCAAGCGGCATTTAAACGAATACACCTCTTTGGATTTTGAAATGGGGTACATTGACGGCTTTGAGGATGTGATGGCCATGGAGACAGGGGCGCTCCAGCGGATCATGGAGGTGCTGAAGCAGCAGTATTCCGGGGAGCTGGAGCTTTTAAAGGTGAAGCTGCCGGATACCGGGCGGATCCCGGTGGTAAGGTTTGATGAGGCGAAACGCCTGGCAAGCGCCAAATATATCCGTCCTATCCGCAACCCCTACGATCTGGAGCCGGAGGAGGAGATCCTTATCAGCCGCTATTTTCAGGAGGAATACGGGGCGGATTTCGTGTTCGTTACCCATTATCCCAGCAAGAAGCGTCCTTTTTATGCCATGGATGATCCTGCGGACCCGGTGTTTACCCTGAGCTTCGACTGCCTCTTCAGGGGGATGGAGATCACCACCGGCGGGCAGCGTATCCATGATTACCAGGCTCTGCTCGATAAGATCGCAAGGCGCGGCATGACCACGGAAGGAATGGATTCTTATCTTTCCGCCTTCAAACACGGCATGCCTCCCCACGGGGGACTCGGGATCGGCCTGGAGCGGCTTACCATGAAGCTCCTCGGGGAAGATAACGTCCGGGAAACCACGTTGTTCCCACGAGACTTATCCAGGTTGGAACCGTAAAAATATAAGGAGGTACCCAGAATAAAATGTCCGACCCGATTACACTGGAAACTATAGATTATGTTGCGATCCTGGCGAAGCTGGAGCTTACGCCGGAAGAAAAGCTGCAGGCGAAAAAGGATATGTCCGATATGCTCGCTTATATCGACAAGCTGAATGAACTGGATACTGCCGGCGTGGAACCCATGTCCCACGTGTTTCAGGTGACAAATGTTTTCCGGGAGGATGTGGTCACCAACGGGGATGACAGCGCCGCCATTTTAAGCAGCGCCCCTGCCTGCAAACAAGGGATGTTCCAGGTTCCGAGAACAGTAGAGTAAGGGAGGCGCGTTATGTTGTCACAAAGCATGCAGCAGAAAAGAATACAGGAAAAAGGATTGCAGGAAAGGGGATTACAGGGAGAGGACTCCCGGGATTATATCCTGCAATATTCAGCCGTGGAGCTGTCAGACCGGATCAAAGCAGGGCAGTTGAAGGTGACGGACGCCCTGGACGCGGTTTTTGCCGCAATTGAGGAAAAAGAGCCCCTTCTTCATTGTTATGTCACCCTGGAGAAGGAGAAGGCATATCGGCAGGCGGCGGAGATCCAGAAGAAAATAGATCAGGGGCTTCTTACTTCTCCCCTGGCAGGAGTCCCTTTTGCCCTTAAGGACAATCTTTGCACGGAAGGCACCCTTACGACCTGTTCTTCCAGAATACTGGAAAATTTTGTGCCGACCTATTCTGCCGAGGCGGTGAAGCGCCTGCAGGAGGCGGGGGCAGTGATCATCGGGAAAACCAATATGGATGAGTTTGCCATGGGAAGCACCACGGAAACCTCTTATTTTGGGGTGACCCGCAATCCCCATGACACAGACCGTGTTCCCGGAGGTTCTTCAGGCGGCTCAGCGGCTGCCGTGGCGGCTGGGGAATGCTTTGCTGCCCTGGGTTCTGATACAGGAGGAAGCATCCGGCAGCCGGCGTCCTTTTGCGGGGTGGTGGGGATGAAACCCACTTATGGAACGGTGTCCAGATATGGACTGGTGGCATATGGTTCTTCTTTGGACCAGATCGGGCCGCTTGCCAGGAATGTACGGGACTGCGCGGCGATCCTGGAGGTCATTGCAGGTCATGACCCTAAGGATTCCACCTCCATGAAGAGAGGGGATACGGATTTTACCAAAGCGATAGGAGAGGATATCAGGGGGATGCGCATCGGGATCCCCAGAGATTATTTTGCACTGTCGCAAAGCGCGAGCGGGCAGATCGGAGAAGGCAAAACCGAGGGCGCGGACAGGCAAACCGGAGATGGACAGGATGGAAGCGGACAGAGCGGAAGCGGTCTGGATCCGGAGGTGGCGGCGGCAGTCCTGAAAGCGGCAAAGGTTCTGGAGGAAAGAGGTGCCGTGGTGGAGGAATTCGATCTGAGCCTGGTGGAATATGCGATCCCCACCTATTATACCATTGCTGCGGCGGAGGCCAGCTCCAATCTGGAGCGTTTTGACGGCATCAAATACGGGTATCGCGCCCCGGGAAATGAAGAGCTGCACCAAATGTACAAAAAAACCCGTTCCCAGGGCTTTGGGACAGAGGTGAAACGCCGCATTATGCTGGGTTCCTTTGTTTTAAGCTCCGGTTATTATGACGCCTATTATCTGAAAGCCCTTCGGGTCAAGGCGCTGATCAAAAAAGCCTTTGACCAGGCCTTTGCCCGTTATGACTGTATTCTGGGACCTGTGGCTCCCACAACGGCGCCCAGGCTGGGGGAGAGCTTGTCGGATCCCATAAAAATGTATCTTGGAGATATTTATACCATATCCGTCAACCTTGCGGGTCTTCCTGCCATCAGCGTGCCCTGCGGCAGGGATCAGAAGGGTCTTCCCATCGGGTTTCAGCTGATCGGAGACCGCTGCAGCGAGAAGAAGCTGTTAGCGGCAGCTTACCAGTATGAGCAGGCTGCGCGGGAGAAGCTTCCGCCTGCGTGAACGGACAATCGGGATGTGTTTGTCCATTGGCAGACAGAATGTTCCGCCACAGAGAAGGGATAGAGAAAAGATGCTTTCCTATGCCTTGAAAAATATGCGTGAAAATGCAGGAGGCGATACGCTTATGAAGCAATATGAAACGGTCATCGGGTTAGAGGTTCATGTGGAACTGGCGGCCAAAACGAAGATTTTCTGCGGCTGCTCCACCGCCTTCGGGGGAGCTCCCAATTCCCATACCTGCCCGGTCTGCACGGGAATGCCGGGTTCCCTTCCGGTGCTCAACAGACAGGTGGTGGAATATGCCCTGGCAGTGGGACTTGCTGCCAACTGTGCCGTCAACCAGTACTGCAAATTTGACCGGAAAAACTATTTTTACCCGGATAATCCCCAGAATTACCAGATATCCCAGCTTTATCTCCCTATCTGCCACGATGGGTATGTGGAGATCGAAACGACCTCCGGCAGTAAAAAAATAGGGATTCACGAGATCCATATGGAGGAGGATGCGGGCAAGCTCATTCACGACGAATGGGAGGACTGCACTCTGGTGGACTATAACCGTTCCGGCGTG
>CANQBS010000133.1 GCA_947589075.1 uncultured Acetatifactor sp. | reverse complement strand
TGTCAAGCCGACAAAATCGGCAAGAATGCTCCTACCGGACGCCCTTTTGGAATTGCCGTATGAAGGCGCAAAAGAAATGCTGCTCGTCGATAACGTGGACGACAGAGCCTTTTTGGCCGATCTGTTTCGAACTGTAGCCGATGAATTGCCGGTGAAAAAGCCGAAAAAGAAAAACCGATGACGGAAGGGGAAGCTAATGAGCGATTCGAGGGGGCATTAAACATGAGTAAAGAACCGATTATCGAGACAGACAGGCTGATTTTGCGTCCGCTCACACTGGACGACGCGGAAGCCTGTTACAGTTGGAACAGCGATGAAAGAGTTACAAAGTATATGTCATATTCTACATATACCAATATCAGCCAAACTGTCGATTGGATAAAGTCGACTTTTACTGACGAAAACGAATATAACTGGGCATTTGTTCTGAAAGAAGAAAACAAAGTAATCGGAACAGGAGGTATAGGGCCAAGCGCCCAAATGAAAGGTTATTGGGGCATCGGATATAATCTCCACTATGATTATTGGCACAAGGGATATTGTACCGAAGCGATGCGTGCTATTATCAATTTTGCGCACAAAGAGCTTGGTGTAAACAAGATTTGTTCAGACCATGCAGTGGATAATCCACGCTCTGGTAAAGTTATGGAAAAATGCGGCCTGAAATTTGACCATTACGGAGAATACACAAAGCTCGACGGAAGCCAAACCTTTCAGGCAAAGTTTTATAAGATGGAGTTGACTTAAATTCCCGTTTGCGGGAGTGGATCCGAGTGAAAAATCGCTGTGTTGGGAGACAGAGCCATGGTCTATTATGATAAAAGCGGAATCGTCGTGCGGGATCTGCGGTCAAGCGATGCCCAGATCCTGACAGAAGAAGAGATCGCACAGGGCTGGGATGTGACAATAGACAAATACGAAATGCGGCTGAGGCATCAAGCCGAGGGCAAAGCAATCGCATTAGTTGCCGAATGGAATGGCAACGTCGCCGGGTATGTGAATGTTTATCCAGAAGCCAAAAGCGGTGCGTTTGGTAATCGAGGCTATGCGGAAATCGTTGACATCGCCGTTCTGGAAAAATACCGACACAGAGGGATCGGCGGCAAGCTCATGGATGTTGCGGAACAGATCGCATTTTCGTATTCTGACATGATATACCTTGGCGTGGGACTGCACAGCGGATACGGAAGCGCCCAGAGAATGTACGTCAAGCGGGGGTACGTCCCTGACGGCAGCGGCGTCTGGTATAAAGATGAAATCTGCGAGCCGTATGCCGATTGCCGGAATGACGATGAGCTTGTATTGTATCTATCGAAACATATAAAGTAACTTTCTGTTTTTCGGAAGGCAGAGAGAAAAACGGCGTTTGAAGGGAAAAAGGATGGAAATAAAAACATTTGAGTTTCCGTATTTGAGCGGAACAAAAGACACATTAAAAAGTGCATTTTACCATGAAAACAGCAATGCGGTTTTCAACGAATGGGAATTTGCGGAAACCTTGCTCCAATCGGATGGTTATTTGCCGGAGCTATGTGTTATTGCGATAGATGGGGAAACTGTGGTTGGTTACAATGCATTGACGAAAGCAAAGATAGGAAGTTTTTCAGGGCTGGCTTTGGGCCCGTTGGGAGTACGAAAAGAAGCTCAGAATACAGGGATCGGTTCTGCGCTTGTGAAGCAGTGTATTCAAAGGGCAAAAAAGGCAGGCTTTCCTTGGATCGCTTTATTAGGTGGAAGCTATTACGCCCGGTTTGGATTTGAAAGCGGAAAGCCTTATGGAATCACCGTGTCAGAGAATGCATTTGACAATGAACATGTGCAGATCTTATTTCTGGACGAATCGGCGAAGGGTAAGGCTTCCGGACGACTTGTTTACTGTGATGCGTTTTACGATGCCAACGGAAATCTGCTATGAGCCGCTCGCCTAATATCCATTTTTTCGGAGAAAAAACATGACTACATTTGAAACAACCTTTGACAGCGCCGCTTTGGATTATGAAAAAAGTCGCCCTACATACGTGCCGGAAATTTATGGGGATATTCTGCGCTATACTCCGATTGGCCCCGAAAGCGATGTGCTGGAAATCGGTGTTGGAACAGGCAAAGCAACTCAGCCCATACTGGATACGCATTGCCGGTTTGTCGGCATCGAGCCGGGAGAGCAGCTTGCCGATTTGGCACAGAAACGGTTTCAGACTTATAAAAAATTCACACTATTGAATCAGACCTTGCAGGATTTTGTTTGCGCCGACAATTCCTTTGACTTGATTTTCGCTGCGACTGCATTTCATTGGATTCCGGAGGAGTACGGATACACCAAAATTTTTCGGCTCTTAAAGCCCGGCGGCGCTTTTGCTCGCTTTGCCTATCATGCCGGGGCGGATCAGGGACGCATCGCCTTGACGGAGGAAATACAGGCGCTTTACCGTCGATATATGCACACCGAGAATCCGCCCGCCGCCTTTTGCGATGTGGATGCAAAAAAGCTGGCCGAAAAAGCGATTTCCTATGGTTTTGTCGACGTGAAGCATTCGCTTTACCATACGACAAAAGATTTCACGGCGGAGGAATATATGGCGCTATTGCGAACATACCCCGATCATAGGAAGCTCGATGTTCCGGACAGAAAAAAACTGTTTGAAGGGATTTCTTCTGCAATCCATCACCACGGCGGCATGATGACGGTGTATTACACAATGGATTTGGAGTTGGCGAGGAAACCTTTATAAAGGAGCGTTTGTTATGAAAAAATTCATGCAAGAAAACATATCTTTTACCATTACCATTGTTGATGGAAAGAAAAATCCATCCGGCGTTATGAAAACAAAATCCATTTCTGTTGCCCCCGATGGAGTGGTCACCTTTCTTTTGGAGGCAAAAGAGAATGAGCGATCTTGACATCGTGATCCATCATTACGACGCTCTTATAGACGAAGGCAACGACCCGGTTTTTGACCCGCCGACGCTTCGGGAATACATGGACAAGTGGGACGGACAGGCGTTTATCGACGCGATGGAATTAGATGAGAAAAAATCCGTGCTGGAAATCGGCGTAGGAACCGGGCGGCTGGCGGTGCGGACAGCGCTTTTGTGTGGTAATTTCTGTGGTATCGACCTGTCTTCTAAAACCGTGAAACGGGCGAAGGAAAACCTTGCAGGACTCTCGAACGTGCGCCTCGTCTGCGGGGATTTTCTGACTTATTCGTTCGGCGAAACCTTCGACATCATATACTCCTCGCTGACCTTTATGCACATAAAGGATAAACAGGCGGCGCTCAACAATGTGGCGGCGCTGCTGAACAATGGTGGACGGTTTGTTCTGTCGATCGACAAGAACCAAAACGATACCATTGATATGGGAGATAGAACGGTGAAAATTTACCCGGACAAGCCGGAAGATATCGAAAACGGGATACACGCTGCCGGACTGCAAATCACAGCACGGCGAGAAACGGAGTTCGCCGTCCTGTATGTAGCAATAAAAAAGACCCGATAAAACTCCGCACAGGATATCGGAAAAAATTCATTGGTTTTCGCCTGCGCTTTAAGGAGTAGATACTATGAGCACAGATGAAACAAGGAGGGCAAAGCAGCAATGAAACGAGGTTCTGCTATCAGCGTTGGATTCAGCGTGGGAATATCCATGAGTATCCTTTTCAGCGTAATTTTCTGCAAAGTATTGGAGAGCTACGCCGGTATCGGTGTGGGTATTTGTTTTGGTATTGCACTGGGTATTCTCACATTTGTGATATTTCGAGCGTACCATAATAAGCAGCAAGTTAAGAAAAATGATTTCAAAATGAAGGATACATAGAAAGAAGCGAATAAAATAGTCATATTCCATACTGTAACGGACAGACCTAAATAAAAAAGCGGGAAAGGAACACCTATGGGAAAACAGCACAACAGAAGAATATTCGCCGGCTTCTACAAGCGGTACGATAACAAATACATATACGTTGTCGCTGTCGTTCCCGACATAGATACCGGCGGTCAGGTAGTCATCTTCCACGAGGGGATCGATGCCTGCGAATGTAAATATTACTCCATGACCAAGCAGTCCTTCTGCGAGATGGTGGAAGTGGACGGCGAATGGGTAGATAAGTTTGTCCGTCAGCCGCAGATCAGAATTACGGAT
The DNA here is from genome assembly GCA_947589075.1 of uncultured Acetatifactor sp. GTDB lineage: Bacteria > Bacillota > Clostridia > Lachnospirales > Lachnospiraceae > Acetatifactor. The sequence goes on along the minus strand of CANQBS010000133.1, from coordinate 1,447 downwards.
ACCCACATCCAAAATCTCATCGACGGCGGTTTCAACGGTCCCGTCCGAAAGAAGAAGCCGAAGGACGAGGAAGAACTTGCCTACGAGAGCCGCCGGTTTCGCTGCTCTGAAACCTACGCCGCTTATGCAAAAGACCTCTGCACCAATTACAAAATCGATCAGTGCCGATACAATTTGTGTGTCGCGCAAAAGCGGTATATCGGCGTATGGGGCAAAGTGGAATTTGATATTCTCAAAGAGGACTTGGCTTTTATGAACGACTGTCTCAAAACTGTTCTCAAAAGCCACAGTGCCTATTTTAGAGAACGGTATATCGAAGGAAAATCCGTTCGCAAGTATGCCGAGGCACACAATATGAACCGAGGCAGCGTGGATCACCTAAACCGAAAATTTATTTCGGAACTTGCCGCCGTCCTCAAAGCAAGGGACGAGGCGGACGGAGTATGCCGCCTGCGTAAAAAGTAATGAAATATCATCCTGACCGACATCTGCTTGAAAAAGCAGGTGTCTTTTTTTATGCCCAAATACCTATGACAGAATTATGTCAAAAAGGAATTGTCGTTCCGATACAAGTGAGAAAAGGTGTTTTTGCCGTCTCTCTTATGGCAGAACTGTGTCAGTCGGAGAGTTGAATCGGCTGGAAAAGTGAGAGAACATTTTTTCTGCTCTCCTCCGCTGTGTCAGAACTATGACAAAAACCAGTAAATTGAGGAATACAAGGGTAGAGGGATAAAATTTCTCTTTGCTTTTATCCTCTGTGTCAGTTTTATGTCGCATAGATAATGATTTCCCTTAGACAAGTGGAGGGATATCTTCCGATACACAACTGAATAACCTGCCGACAGGATATGCGGCGGTGGACTTTGCGACGACAGCGATCCGAAAGATCGTGCCGTAGGAGAAAGGCGCAAACGATGCGCTCTCGAAAGAGGACACGGCGAGCGAAGCACAAACACCGATGCGATACACGGTCAGAGTGAGCGTAGGAACGATGTCGGGCGTACAGGTAAAAACAGCAGAACATGAGAAAGGGCTGTGAACTTTCTCTCACGGAACGGAATCACGGTCTGCAAAAAATTTAATGAAAGGCGGGATGTATATGATTGTGCCAACCGATGAAACAGAACACCACAAAGAAAGGAAAAATGCTATGCAAACCGAAGAACTTGAAATTGTCCGAATGTCGGAAGTACAGATGCGGGAAGTAGATTGGCTGTGGTATCCGTATCTGCCTTTCGGAAAAATCACCATGATCCAAGGCGATCCCGGCGAAGGAAAAACGACGCTGGCTCTTCGCCTTGCCGCTGCCTGTTCCGCAGGAGCGCCGCTCCCCGGAGTAAAGACGCATGAACCGTTTCCGGTACTGTACCAGACAGCGGAGGACGGACTCGGAGATACCATCAAGCCGCGCCTTACTGAGGCCGGTGCAGACGAAAGCAAAATCTTC
>CANQBS010000132.1 GCA_947589075.1 uncultured Acetatifactor sp. | reverse complement strand
TGTGGCTTTTGATGTCATCGGAGATATCGTGCTGAGCGCGGCCAGCCAGCAGTACGGCGGTTTTACCGTGCCCAGCGTGGACCTGATCCTGGAGCCCTATGCGGAAAAGTCCTATAAGAGAAACGTGGACAAGTATCTGCGTCTGGGGGTCAGCCAGGAAAAGGCAGAGGAAGAAAGCTATAACGATGTGGTAAGGGAGTTCGAACAGGGCTTCCAGGGCTGGGAATATAAATTCAATACCGTTGCCAGCAGCCGGGGAGATTATCCCTTCATCACCGTGACCGCGGGCACGGGCACCGGAAGATTTGCAAAGCTCGCTACCATCGCCATGCTGAATGTGCGCCGCCGCGGGCAGGGCAAGGCGGAATGCAAAAAGCCTGTGCTTTTCCCGAAGATCGTATTCTTATATGATGAGAACCTCCATGGTCCCGGCAAGCCCCTGGAGGATGTATTTGAGGCAGGCGTAAAGTGTTCTGCCAAGACCATGTATCCCGACTGGCTGAGCCTTACGGGCAAGGGGTATGTGGCCAGTATCTATAAGCGTTACGGCAAGATCATTTCACCCATGGGCTGCAGAGCGTTCCTTTCTCCATGGTATGAAAGAGGAGGCATGCATCCGGCGGACGACCAGGATATGCCTGTATTTGTGGGGCGGTTCAACATCGGCGCAGTGTCTCTGCATCTGCCTATGATCCTGGCCAAGTCCCGCAAGGAAAGCAGGGATTTCTATGAAGTCCTGGATTATTACCTGAACCTGATCAGGCAGCTTCATATCCGTACTTACGCATACCTGGGAGAGATGCGGGCGTCCACCAATCCCCTGGCTTATTGTGAGGGAGGATTCCTGGGAGGGCATCTGAAGCTTCGGGATAAGATCAAGCCTTTGTTAAAGTCCGCCACCGCCAGCTTCGGCATCACCGCTTTAAACGAGCTGCAGGAGCTGTATAACGGCAAGTCTCTGGTGGAGGACGGTGCTTTCGCCCTGGAGGTTATGGAACATATCAATGCCAAGGTGGCTGAATTCAAGGAAGAGGACGGCAATCTTTACGCGATCTACGGCACTCCGGCGGAAAGTCTCTGCGGTCTGCAGGTGAAGCAGTTCCGTGAAAAATATGGTATCGTGGAAGGCGTATCCGACAGAGAGTATGTGAGCAACAGTTTCCACTGCCATGTGACGGAAGATATCACCCCCATTCAGAAACAGGATCTGGAGAACCGTTTCTGGGATCTGTGCAACGGCGGTAAGATACAATATGTAAAATATCCTATCGATTATAATATCGAGGCAGTGAAAACCCTGATCAGACGTGCCATGGATATGGGCTTCTATGAAGGTGTGAATCTGTCCCTGGCTTATTGTGACGACTGCGGTCATCAGGAGCTGGAGATGGATGTGTGTCCGAAGTGCGGCAGCCGCAACCTCACCAAGATAGACCGAATGAACGGTTATCTTTCTTATTCCCGGGTTCATGGGGATACCAGACTGAACGAGGCAAAGATGGCTGAGATCGCAGAAAGGAAGAGCATGTAAAAATGAGGTACCATAATATTACAAAGGATGACATGCTCAACGGCGATGGACTTCGGGTCGTACTGTGGGTGGCAGGCTGCGACCATTGCTGCAGGGAGTGCCATAACCCGGTTACCTGGGATCCCAACGGAGGGCTTTTGTTCGATCAGGCAGCAAAGGAAGAAATTTTTGAGCAGCTGGATAAGAGCTATATTTCCGGGATTACCTTTTCCGGCGGAGATCCTCTGCATCCTGCCAACCGGGCTGATGTGAGAAAGCTGATGGCTGAGATCAAGGAAAAATACCCTGACAAAACCATATGGCTCTATACCGGGGATTCCTGGGAGAATATCATGCACTATCCTATGATGAAATATGTGGATGTGCTGGTGGACGGGGAGTTCCATGTGGAGGAAAAGGATACGAAGCTTTTATGGAAGGGAAGCCGGAATCAGAGAGTGATCGATGTGCAGCAGACGCTGGCGAAAGAAGATCCTTCTGTCCCCGTGCTGCACAGCCCGGATTATGAGGAGAACCAGGAAGTGGGATACGGTCCCCTGAAACTTCCGGAATGCGGCTGTACGGCGTGATACTTCGGCACATCCGGTAAGGGGTTGGCACATCTGCAGGAGGTTTAGCGCATCACATCTGCAGAAAGTTTAGCGCATCCGGTAAGAAAGCACGTTTGAAAGAGTTTGGTACATCCGAAAAAGAGATGCGGATAGGGGTCCGGCAGGTATTTAAGAGATGATGACAGGAGGGGCGCAAGGATGCGCAGAATCGCAAAATTCCACAAGGTGAGCCTGGAACAGTTCCTGGAGGCCATGAAGGATAATTTCCCTGAATATACGGACGAGGATATCAAAGATATTTATGATGCCATAGAACTTCCCAGACGCGCCACAAAGGGGAGCGCAGGTTATGATTTTTTTGCACCCTTTGCCTTTTCCCTGCCTGCAGGCGCTACCATCAAGATCCCTACCGGAATTCGTGTGGAGATGGAGCCTGACTGGGTATTAAAGCTTTATCCCAGAAGCGGCCTGGGTTTTAAATATCGGCTGCAGCTGAACAACACTGTAGGGATCATCGACAGCGATTATTTCTATTCCGATAAGGAAGGCCATATTATGACCAAGCTGACCAACGATTCCCGGGAAGGCAAAACTTTGGACGTATCTGTCGGCATGGGCTTCATGCAGGGCATTTTCCTGGAATATGGGGTCACGGTGGATGACAATGCTGAGGGAATCCGCAACGGCGGATTCGGAAGCACTACATCAGCCCGCTGAGTTTTCTTTTATTAAAAGCCCTCAACAATATCCTTTTCTTATATATTCACAGCAGTATCGGGTATTGCCCGTACACAGGAAAAAGACTGTCAGGTCAAAGATACGAAAGATAAGATGCAAAGGATAAGAGCGGAATAAAGTACAAAAGAATAAGAACTCCCTTCTGAGGACACAATAGACTACGCTATCACGGTTCGCAGAAAGGGAGTTTTTAACGTGGAAAAATATATTCGCAGCATTGACCCAAGCGGCAAACCATCAGAATTGTCCGGTACCCTTCAGCTGGATATGCAGTATTTAAACCGTCTCCTGGCTGTGGATACTAATTTTGACGTAGTATACAGGATCATTTATATCGGCGGCAGGGAAGCCTGTATGTACTTTATTGACGGTTTCTGTAAGGATGATACCATGCAGAAGCTTCTGCAGTATCTTATGGGCATGAAGCCGGAGGATTTCCCGGAAAACGCCCATGAAATGTCCAAGCGGGGTATCCCCTACGTGGAGGTAGATCTGGAGAAAAAGTGGGAGAACATTATTTTTTCACTGCTGTCCGGCGTATTTGTGCTGCTGGTGGATGGCTATCATGAGGCGCTGCTCATCGATGCCAGGACTTATCCTGCCAGAGATGTGGAAGAGCCGGAAAAGGATAAGGTCATGAGAGGTTCCAAAGACGGCTTTGTTGAAACAGTGGTTTTTAACACTGCTCTGATCAGAAGGAGGATCCGCAGCACTGACCTTCGTATGAAAATGATGAAGGCGGGGGACTGCTCCCAGACAGATATCGTTCTCTGCTACATGGATTCCAGGGTGGACCATAAATTTCTCGCAGAAGTGGAAGAGAAGATCAGAAATATTCATGCGGATGCCCTGACCATGAATCAGGAAAGCCTGGCAGAATGCCTTTTTGGAAGGCGGTGGCTGAATCCTTTCCCCAAATTCAAATATTCCGAGCGCCCTGATACTGCGGCAGCCCAGGTGCTGGAGGGCAATCTGGTCATCCTGGTGGACAATTCTCCTTCCGCCATGATGCTTCCGACCACTGTTTTTGATGTGGTGGAGGAAGCGGATGATTATTATTTTCCTCCCCTGACCGGCACTTATCTGCGCCTCACCAGATTTCTGATCGCCATACTCACCTATATCATGACGCCCACCTTCCTTCTTTTGATGGAACATCCCCAGTGGATTCCGGAATCCTTTTCCTTTATCCTGTTGAAGGAGCCTCCCAACGTGCCTTTGCTCTGGCAGTTCCTGATCCTGGAGCTGGCCATTGACGGACTGCGGCTGGCTTCTGTAAACACGCCCAATATGCTGAGCACCCCTTTAAGCGTTATGGCGGCTCTGGTGCTGGGGGAGTTTTCCGTCAACAGCGGATGGTTTTCATCGGAAGTTATGCTGTATATGGCCTTTGTGGCCATCGCCAATTATACCCAGACCAATTATGAAATGGGCTATGCCCTGAAATTCATGAGGATCCTGAATCTGATCCTGACGGCAATATTCGGGCTGACAGGCTATTTGGCAGGTCTTGTGATCTTTTTCCTGGAACTCATCTGCAATAAAACCGTTTCCCACACCAGCTACCTGTATCCCCTTCTTCCTCTGGACTGGGAAAAATTAAAAAACCGGCTGATCAGAAGAAGGCTTCCCGGATCCCTGCAGAAAAGAAAGCAGAAATGATATGCCGGGCGCACCAAACGCGAACTGACGAAAAGTGCATAAGCACGGCTAAGCAAGTGGCGAGGCGGAACTGTTACAGTCATATCTACCAACATTTTTTATGTTGCGCAATTTGTCCCGAAATGTTATGATGGCAGGGAAATAAATTATGTTACGACAGTAGAAAACTTGACAGTAGAAAACTTATGAATGCAGAGAAAAGTTAAGTTGGCAGGAGAGAAGGGGAAAAAGGAGGACACTGCGTTGCAGACAACACAAAAGAGTCCCGATTCAGCGGAAAAGCTGAACCAGATAGAAGGGCTGCTTCGAAAGAGAATGGCGGATAATGAATATGCAGGGCTCCTGGGGCTTGAGATCCTGGAGCTTAGACCTGATTATGCCAGGGGAAGGATCCCCTATAAAAAGGAACTTCTGAACCCCTATGGATTCCTCCATGGAGGGTGCCTGTATTCCCTGGCGGATATCATAGCCGGAAACGCCGCCTGTATGGGAGGAAGATTTGTTACCACGGTTTCCGGAAGCATGAACTATCTGGAACCCGCTATTGGAACCTCCTGGGTATATTGCGAAGCCAGGCTGCTTCGCGCAGGCAGACATCTGGCCGTTTTCGAAGTAAAGATTCTTGACGATAAGGACAATCTGTTGGACAGCGGGGAATTTACTTATTTTTACAGCGGCGAGGAAATCTTACCTTGACTTTACATTGAAAACATGTTAAATTTTTACCTGTAACAAATAACGAAGCTGCAAGGAAGAGAAAGAGAGGTGGTTATGATGACAGCAACAAATCTATATTGCGGGAGCTCATATAACCATCGATCTTTTCAGACGGCTGATTTTATGTAATGTGACCATGTTAAATTTTCGAATGGTTGAGCATACCTTTCCGGTATGCTTTTTTTGATGCTTCAATCTATCTGATGTTTCTATCTATTTGATGTTTTCATCTGCCTTTATTTGTTTCTGTCGAAAAAACTTCCCACATGCAGCGGATATTTGATGCAAAAGGATCTGTCGCGATGAATTCAAATGACAACACCGCATAAAGCATGACAACAACATCAGCGGTGCGGCGGTAATCAGAAATCCAAAATATAAGACCAA
>CANQBS010000131.1 GCA_947589075.1 uncultured Acetatifactor sp. | reverse complement strand
GATGCACCCGGCAGCCATACCCACCACGATGGAAATGACGATCTGAAAGAATTTCATGACGATGCCCACCACCGCCATGGGGATCTGGGCGTACTGCTCCTGCCCGAATATCGGATCCAGCCCGCCGTATTTCCGGACCATATTGTTGATGGCAGCCATGGAAGCCACCAGGGAAATCTGGGACAGGAAGCTGGTTGCCCCGAGTGTCAGGGTTTTCCGGCAGGCGGCGCCCTCCGGCACAAAGTCCGATTTTGTCGGTTTTACCTGCTTCATGCGGACAATATACCAGACCGCAAGGGCGGCGGTCACAACCTGCCCGAGAACGGTGGCGACGGCAGCTCCCATCATGCCCCACCGGAAAACGAAGATAAAGACGGGATCCAGAATAATATTGATCACTGCCCCGGCAAGGGTGGAGGCCATGGCGAAGCGGGGACTGCCGTCCGCCCGGATGATGGGATTCAGCGCCTGCCCGAACATATAAAAAGGAATTCCAAGGGTAATGTAAAAGAAATATTCCTTCGAGTACCGGAAAGTTTCCTGATTCACGGTTCCGCCGAACATGGCAATGATCTGATCGCTGAAGATCAGGTACGCCGCGCAGAGGATCAGACTGGCCGCGATCACCATCGTCACAGAATTGCCCACGCTTTTTCTGGCGGTCCGGGGCTGCCCCATGCCGAGGCTGAGGCTTACAAAGGCGCAGCAGCCGTCCCCGATCATGACGGCGATGGCAAGGGCGATGACCGTCAGCGGGAAAACCACTGTGTTGGCCGCGTTTCCGTAAGAGCCGAGATAAGAAGCGTTGGCAATGAAAATCTGATCCACAATGTTATAAAGGGCGCCGACTAACAGCGAGATAATACAGGGGACCGCATATTTCCGCATCAATCTGCCGATATGCTCCTCCCCGAGAAACTGATTTGTTTTTTCCTTCATGGAAGACATGGGAATCACATCCTTTCAAAAATAGTCAAAAAAAAATAACGCATGGGTTCCAACCGGATTTACGCAGTTGAAACGCCACACGTTGTTGTTACATTATATCCCGGATCCTTCAAAATTTCAAGCGGGTAAATTTAAAAATTTCCGTAGCTTATTGCTTCATCACCCAGCAAAACGCTTTCGCAGTTCTCAGGTCAGCATCCTTAAAATGATTCCCGGGATTCCACTCCAGGATGCAATTCCTGCCCTGTCTCTTCAGCAGGTCTTGGGCTTCGCGGATCTTCTCCCCTACTGTCGCCATAAGGGGATTGCGGGTCTTTTCCTCTTTGTCGCCGAGGCTTAAATAAACCGTCCGGCTCCGAAGCTCGTGCTCCTTCATATATTCTACAAATCCCGGGAACCAGATGGACGGCGACGCCGCGGCAACCCCTTTGAACAGATCCACCTGATACGCCGCCCACAGGGCAAAGAGCCCCGCCAGGGAATAGCCGCCGATATAATAGGTTTTGCTTAAGTCCGTACAATATTTCTGCACCTCGGAAAGGGTGGCGGCCGCCCCGCCTCCGAAATCCTCTTTCCCATATACGGCAGGAGCGCTCCAGGGAGACAGATCCGAATTCCAGTTTTCCACCTTCAAAGCAAGGAAGCGGAAATCTGCGCCGGTATTTTCTCTTATGGAAAGGAACTCCTTTTCCAGCGACGCGAGATCCTGATCCCCCACCATTTGGATCAGGACTATTGGAGCTGACGGGGTTCCATATTCATATGCAAGCATCTTAAGTTACCTCGGTTTGATTTTTACTTTAATCTGATTTTTTACTTTTTTAGTGAGCATCATCAGTTCAATTAGCGACAGGAAAATACGGTTTATGTTATTATATCCAGGAAAATACGGTTTAACGCCGCATAATCCTTATTATGGTCATCCTCAAGATCCTCTGCAATTCTCTTTTGCCTTTCTGTCTCAGCCTTAATAAATTCCTTTATAACAGGCATCTGAGGATTCTTTTCCCCCTCTGTCGTTATTTTCTTCACACATAATAGCTCTTCAATAGCCTGTCTCAAATCCTTTGGCAGATCCATCTTCAAAAGGTCTTCAAACAATACAGGCGGGGCTGTATGGTACTCTTCAATGTACCGTGCCGCCAGCAAAGGTCTTATGGCATAGAAATACTTCTTATACCTGACCGTATCTCCAAGCAGATACTCCTGAAGCGTACTGAAGCGTACTGTTTGCGGTTCCATAGTAATGGCAAACTGCTCCCTTCTCAGAAAAATACTGCTTCGATACCTCCCTGATCCTTGCCCATTCGTCCGTTGTCCGGTAAACGATCGGAGAGCCGCTCCATTCAAACAGTGTCGCATTCCCTTTTGCGAATTGCCTGAGAGCCTTCTTCAGATCCCAGCCGTTGATATCCAGCACCTCGTCAAGCTGCCATTCGATCACATCTCTCGGCTCGTCCAGCCTCAGATAGTCTTCCTTCGGTCTAACATATACAAAGCGTACATCATAGTCACTGTCCGGCGAGGCAAATCCCCAGGCTCTGCTGCCGGACTCAACAGCGTGCAGAATCCGCACGCCCTCTTTTCTTTCTATTTCATCCAGTTTCTCATTTATCTCGAAAATGATATCTCTCACGTCAATTCCCCCGTAACCGCATATCTGTTGATTCGTTCCACAAAGGCTTCAACCTTCTCCATGTCGGGATTATCCGACAGCGCCGTCCTCACAGCGGCCTGGTCAAGTCTGTGCTCATATTCTTCAAGCATCTCATAAAATTCCGTTGAAAATGTACCGTCAGAAAGCATATAGCCGCCCCTTCGAATGGCAAGGAGCGTCGGCAGATCCTCCCTTCTGTGAGTACGGATCTCACCCTTTTCCAGAATATCAATCGCCATCATAAAAAGTCTGATCAGATGCATGGCATGCTTGTTCAGATGGTTATCGTCCTTTTTCTTATTTCTCTTCCCAAGCTTATCATAATCCCGGACCACGGTCTTCATGGTTCCCCAGATGTCCGTATAATCCCGGAGGGGGAAATGTTTGTAACTGGCATCTACAAATATCTCCGTATCCAGCTCCGGGTTCTCAGCCCGGTCAATATATAAACGGATGCTTCCGTTTTCTTTTCCTGCATATCTGCGGTTAAAATCTTCCAGCGCATTCGTCACGGATTTCAGAATGTGTTTTTCCCGTTCACTCTGGGGCAAGGCATCCCTTGCTATGGCGTTTTGGAGCCTCCTAAGCTGGGCGTCCGCATATCCTCCAAAGGATTTGATAGCTCTCCTGGAAAGAAAGAGACCGCTGTGATCGATTAATTCCTGTCCTAATTTCGATTTGATCAGATACTGATCCTCATCCAGTCCCAGCATTTCACATGTGTTTGGGTTACATTCCAGAAGGAGCTTTACCAATTTATTGAAACCATAGATAACGGTATCCGTATGAGCATCCTCGTACTGCTCAAATTCAGTGAGTCCCAGCAGATCAGAAGGCAGCATAAGCGTAACCCCGCGGAGATCGATGTCACTCTCCTCATTATCCGTCCCATAGGCATGGCTGCCCCCAAGACCAAGAAGCATGATCCTATCTCCAAGCCGCTCATTCGTGCGGAGAAAATCATATTCAGTTGTGTTCATGAGCTCCTTGAAATCCATATTTTTTGCCTAAATCTGTATTTTCCCTTTCCAAATCCCGTAATCGGTTCGATGAATCCCTTCTCAGCCATCTCGTGAAGCAGTGCAGTGCTTCGGGTCGCTTTCAGGCCAAGAACTTTCTGAACATCCGACCTCCCAAAAACCGTCTGAAAACCAAATTCCTCCAGCAATTTATAAACATGGGAAGCTGTTTTTGCTGAAAATGCGGCCGCAATGTTCGCTTTTTGACTCTCAATGTTCACTTTTTGAGCCGCAATGTTCACTTTTTCGCTTTCAAATCGTCGCTCTAAGTTCCGTGGCGCTGCCATAGAGCACCGTCGCTCCGCCCAGCACCCATTCCTTTTTCGTTATGTTGTAACCTCGAATCTGTCCCGCATGAGGATAAATGCCCGTGAACAGCTTCCTGTGAATAGAGAGATATTCGTTTGGTGTGAAGCTGAAAGCCTTTTCAGAGAGAAGCGCCGCGATTCTTGCGGAGACCTTGTCGGCTTCTTCGGTTCGATCCTGGGCAAGGCGAGAAGGATTCTCTTCGTAGTAGGCCTGCAAAAACGCATTTGCCTCTTCAAAAGATATCTCGCCCTCAATATTACGAATTGCTGTACGCACCAAATATTCGGACGTCTTCAGCCCGTCCACTGCCTGCAGCCCAATCGCCGTATGCCACGCATAACCTTTATCTCGCTTATTCGGTTCGGATTCTTTGATGTATTCTTTAAAAGGATTTTGGTTCATTTGATGGAGCCCTTTTTTATCTTGGGATATTACGGTGCGTCGAACCATGCCATGAAAAAACTATGCTATTCATCCTGCCAGGATTCCACATAGCCTTCCACTTAATCCAATAAAACTAACCTGTTATCACAAGCAATACTAATCACCATCAGGGAATAAATAATCATGTGTAATTCCTTTATCTGAAAGTTGTTTAAGAATATCGGCTTTTTTCTCTTTAGGAATAATAATTTTCAGCAGCCATCTGCCACTTTTCAGATCATTTGGAACAACTGCTGATTGAGGATAAAAATACTGTATTCCAGCCGTTGAAAAGAAACGATCATTTGCCCGCAAATCATGATCAAATTTAACCCCACATACGTAAAAGCATCCTTGCTGTCTTTGCATCCTCAAATTATCCTGTATGCTTTTTTCATCTGGCAGTACCATAAATCCATGATCTAAAAAAGATATGATCCATCCGTTTAATTCCCTGATATCTCGAAAGTTCCTTTGAATATCCGGATAGTTGTGAAATATCTTTTCTGACAAAGATTGCAGGCTCACCTTATCTGCACTAACAATCTCTTCCACTTCAGACATGACTATTGCAGAATACCATTCCGCCTTATGTGGTGCATAGCAATATACAAACACTGCCCCATCCTTAACATCATCTTTATTACAGGCAAAATAAACCGCAATATCAGGGTTCATTGTAAAATCAATAAACCGTGTTCCCGTATAATAATGCTGTTTGTACGCTATTGCACTAAAAAGCAACAATCCTTTCGGTATTTTTATCTGTTGTTCGGATAATTTCGTATGTAAAAGACTCGGCTCTATATCCCATTCACTATCAGGCTGTCCTCTATAAAATGGCTGCACAAAAACATCCTTTTGAATATTAGATGCACGCGGTAAATCGAAATACTTATTGTATTCTTTGGTAATTTGAATTATTTCTTCGTAAGTATCAACTTCTATTTCCCGATATTGGTTTTTTGTAACATCTTTCATAATAGTTCACATCCTGCATACTCTTAAAGTATATGATTATATTTATTTGGGACAAATTGGACCTAAGCGCATACTAACACATATCGCTCGAATCATAAATTTCATGGTTGCAAATCAATTTACTCTCCCAAATCTTTGTTTCTTCATTTTCATCTTTCTTATATACAAAAACACGCACCTTATTTTTGCTATTTATTTTATCTATAATATCATCATCTCCATATGGTGACATTCCAAAAACATCGAGTTCATCGACTTGTCCTAATTCGGCATACAATTCTTTCGACCTATATAAAAACAGGTCATTTGCTGGATATAAATTACTCAAACTTCCCATATTAAAAATGGGGTTCGCACCTTGAAAAATCAATACTTTAGCTCATAAAATAGCGTCA
>CANQBS010000130.1 GCA_947589075.1 uncultured Acetatifactor sp. | reverse complement strand
TTCGTCAGTTGTTACCACAAGTTAGAACTGATAAAAATACCCGCCCACAAAGCAGTGTGGACGGGTATATGATCCTGCGTTTCGTTATTTCAGCTTTGCGCCGTCTTTGAAAGCGTTTCCTACTTTCTCGCCCAAGCGGATGTAGGCAGCCGCCGTCGGATCGAAGATGATGGCGTCCAGCTTTTTGTAGTCCACGTTGCCGTCCGTCAGGATGCTCTCGTCGGCGCTGACGTTGACGATCTGGCCGATCACATTGCCGTCCTCGTTGCATTTGAGGAATTTACATTCGAGCGTCAAGGGAAGCTCATTGATGATCGGGGCGTTGACAAATTCGCTTTTCACCGTGGTGAAGCCCGCTTTCTCCATTTTGTTTGGCTCCTGCTTTGCGGAAACGATTCCCACATAGTCGCAGGGTACGACAGTAGAAGCGGTAGCAAAACTGACTGTAAAAGCGCCGGTCACTTTGATATTGTCCGTGGTTTTGTGGGAACTCAGGCACAGCATGACCTGATTGGCGTCATATTGGCCGCCCCATGCCGCGTTCATCAGGTTTGGCTTTCCGTTTTCGTCATAGGTGCCAATCATCAGCACCGGCTGCGGATAGACCCACGGTTTCACTCCAAAATTCTTTCTCATTGTTTTGTCCTCCTGTCTTGGTTTTTTATAATTCTATTTTAGCCTGCTTTGCCGTTGGGCGAAAAAAATGTCATTCCCAAACATCGAGTTTTCTGTCTTTATAGTAAAACTCGATGTCTTTCTCACCGATCTTGCGGATAACTTTGCAGGGAACGCCGTATGCTACGGTATTTGCGGGGATATCGTGCGTTACGACACTGCCTGCCCCGATGACGGCATTATCGCCGATGGTGATTCCCGGCATGATTTGACAGCCCGAACCTATCCAAACATTTCGCCCGATATGGATGGGGAGATTGTAAACATAGTGATGCTCACGCAAAACCGGCAGGATGGGATGCCCGGAGGTTGTAAAGACCACATTCGGGGAAATCATAGAGTAATCGCCTATAAAGATATGCTCGTCATCCACAAAGGTGACGTTTGAATTGATATAAATACCTTTTCCCAAGTGAACGTGTTTGCAGCCCCAATTTGCATTGAGCGGTGTTTCGACTGTACAGTCCGTTCCGACCTCCGCGAAAACTTCACGCAGAAGTTTTTGTCGAAGCTCCGTTTCCGTAGGCAAGGTGCGATTATATTCAGTCATCTTATTTTGGTAAATATGTTGATCACCGAGCAGTTCGGGATCGTCATAACGATACGGCAATCCCAGCTTTTTGCGTTCGATGTTATTCATGTTTTCATTCCCCTCTGATTCAGGCAGCCGCCATATATAGGTGCATTTTGTAATTGAATCGCGTCCGATTGATACAAATATTATAGTGCAAAAAGTGGCGAGAGGTCAAGGCGTGAGGGAAGGTTATTTTGCCGTATAGCGAAGCCAAAGCGTGTCGTTTTCGATCTGCTCCACCGCTTTCAGGGAATATGCGGCAGGCGCGGCAGCGGAAAACCCGCCCGTTTCAAACAGAGAGGCGGAGCCGCTGTCGCCGTCCGCCGTGGGCGCTAAAACGATGCTGAGTTCGTCGATCAGCCCTGCCACAGCGAAAGCCTGATTGGTCACGCCGCCTCCGGCCAGCAGAATCCGCTCGATTCCGAACAGCGTTTTGAGCTTTCGCAGCAGCACTTCGCAGTCGATGGTTTCCTTCCCGGCAAAGAGATAGGAGATCCCAAAACCGCGCAGATAGGCAAGATAACGGTCGGACACTTTTTGCGTCAGCACCTCGATGACATGTGCCCTGGGGCGTCCTTTCTTTTCAAGATATTTCCCATGCCATTTCAGAACGCCTTCGCCGTCCAGCGACACGATGTAGTTCTTCACATCGCTTCCTCCAAGATAATCCTCCCGGGGAAAAGTAAGTCCGCTTTCCGGCAGATTGAATACAAACCCGTCCGCATAGCCCTCCGCCATGGTGGTCGTCCCGTAAATGGTGGCGGGGCAGTCGTAAAATTTCCGCACCTCTCCGTATTTGCGCAGGGCCGGCATCGTTTCCGGCGCGGAGAAAAATCTCCCGTCGATCTTCCCGTCCAGCGCCGTTAACATATGGCATATCACATAAGGTCTTTCCATGGTTGCCTCCTGTTTCTCCGGTTCTTTTGAAACGCCGGAGAAGAGTACCCTTTTTGCGGCTGCCGTGCAGCAGCGGGCAAAAGGGTTTCGTTTTTAATGATTTCCGAACAGCCATCCCATGATGGTCTCGTCATAGGCGAATAGTCCGCCGCCTCCGTGTTGGTTGCTCATTCCTCTATCCCGAAAATAGCTGTCATCCTTCACGTCCAGCACCAGAAGCTCCCCGATCTCCGTGTCCGTCAGCCCCTGGTTCTCATACAGTCCGCGCAGGGTATCATAGGCGCGTTTGGTCGGTTCGGAGCCGTAATATTCGTCGTCCTCGCCTATGGCAAGATACACCGGTGTGCGGCTCTCTGCCAAAACTTCCAGGTCGCCGTCCCACTGGGAGGAACAGTGCAGATACGCTGTGAACAGTTCGGGGCGCTTTCCCATCACAAGGGACATGGTTTCCCCGCCGCCCGAATAGCCATTGGCATAGACTTTCTCGCGGTCGATGTTGTAGGCATCCAGAAAATATTCCAGCAGGGCGATGGTCTGATTTGCGGAGGTTTCGCCCCAATCGGAGAGCTGGGGAGCGACGACAATCATTTCCTCGTTGTACTTCTGCGCTTCAAAGCCAAAGGCTTCCGCCTCCAAATTTCGGGCTACGCCCTGAAAGTAGAGTCCCTCATAGCCCGGAAGCGTGAAGAACAGCGCATAGGGACGGCTGCCGTCGTAGCTTTCGGGGAGATAGACGTTATAGTGAATATCCCCGTCGCCCGGAGAGTGATATACGTTGTCGATCACAAAGCCGCGGTAGGTTTCGGCTCCCGCCGTTACGCTTCCAGGATTCTGTGGCTTCGTTTCGGTCGTAGTCTCTGCGAAAGCTTCACCTGATGACGGTTTTTCGCTGCTTTGCGGAACGCTGGTGCTGGCTGCATTTTCGCTGTCGGAAAGCTTTCCTTTGCCTGACCGGTCAGCACAGCCGAACAGAAACAGACAAATTACAAGGCTCAAAGATAAAACTATCCGCGTTTTCATAAGCCAAGTCCGTTTACCCATTCCTTCACCGTGTCCTCACTTGCCCTCGACTGGAACCGCTGGCCTTCCAGCCAGTTGCCGGTTCCGGCTTCCTCTTTGAGCGGCTCGCCGCTGCGGCCCAGACCTGAGGAAGAAGAGGTGCAGAACGGAATGACGGTTTTGCCGGTGAAATCATTGGCTTTCACGAAGGTGTCGGTGGGCCAGGCGGCGATGCCCCACCAAATGGGATAACCGATGAATACCGTATCATATTCCTCCCAGTTATCGGGGACGGCGTTTTCCAGCCCCACCACCCGCAGGGATTCATCGTCGTGCTCTTTTGACACACGGCTGTCCCGGTCAGTCCAGTCCAGATCATCGGAAGTATAAGGCTCTGCCGGAACAAGCTCAAACAGATCCGCGCCTGTAGCTTCAGCAATATATCCTGCGATGGCTTCGGTATTGTTGGTGGCAGAAAAGTAAACGACAAGCGTTTTCCCGCCGACCGTTTCGGTCGATTGGACCGATTCCGTGCCGGACGTGTCAGAAGGGGATCCTGAAGATGCCGTATCAGACGGTTCGCTGGACTGCCCAGTCGGTTCGGAGTTGT
Organism: uncultured Acetatifactor sp.; assembly: GCA_947589075.1. Taxonomy (GTDB): domain Bacteria; phylum Bacillota; class Clostridia; order Lachnospirales; family Lachnospiraceae; genus Acetatifactor. Next base: position 2,051 of record CANQBS010000130.1, on the reverse strand, counting down.
TTTCCGCCTGTGTGTTGCCCCCGGAAGAGCCATTGGAATTGCCGGAACCAGAATTGCTCTGCCCATTTTGACCGGAGCAGGCGGCGAGAGAAAATACCATTATGGCAGTTAACAGAAGTGAAAAATACTTTTTCATGAGAAACATTCCTTCTTTCTTGGTTTTTCTTTTTTGGTCTTGTAACAGTTCAGCCAGCCGCCTGATTTGATGGAAAATCGTGCTTGCACGGCTTTGCCAGCCGAATTTTTTCGGCTTAGGCGCGGCTGAACTGTTACTTAAAACGTTATAGTCTTACCCTGGTGACTGCAAATACGTTCACATTCTTATAAAATGAAATTGACAACCATTCCCGTGGCGAACGAGAACAGCATAACAAAGGCAAGGTATAATAAAAAATGCTTCACACCCAGCACGATTTTGAGCGCGCCCAGGTTGGTGATCTTTGTGGACGGTCCGGTAAGCATGAATGCCGCCGCGCTTCCCTTGCTCATGCCGGAATAGAGCCATTCCCGAATCAACGGGATCGTCCCGCCGCCGCAGGCATAGAGAGGAACGCCGATGGTGGCCGCCATGAGAACGCCGAAGCCTTCGTTGGCTTCCCCAAAGAGAGCCGCGAATTGATCCGCCGGGACATATCGCTGGAACAGCGCTGACAGCAATACGCCCACGAGAAACCAAAGTCCGGTCGCCTTGATATTCCTGCCGATGTTCTTGATGAGCCGCAGAAACAGATTCGGGTCGGTGTCGTGATTGTGGGGGCCGTCAAAGCCGGTGAAATTGAAGAACGGCTTGTCTTTGTAAAACACCCGGATCAAAATACCCGCCACACAGCCGCAGATGAAGCAGGACACGATCCGCACCGTCAGCGCCGCAGTGCCAAGCGCCGTGCTGTAAATGATGAGCTGGGGATTCAAGAGGATGGAGCTCATCATAAAGGCCGCCAGCCAGTCGTCCCGAATGCCGCTTTTGGAGAAAGACGCCGCCAGCGGAATCGTCCCATACATACAGAGCGGCGATGCGATGCCGAGAATACTTGCCGGAATGACGCCGAGGACGCCCAGCTTTTTATCGCCCATGCTGCGGAAAAGTCCGTGAATTTTATCCTTGACAAAGACAGAGATGATCGAGCCGAGGACGATGCCGAGGACGTAATAAAGAGCAATCTGCCGAAGCTGCACGGTAAAGTAGTACCAAACATATACAAATTCCCGCTGAAGCACTTCCCATATCTGTTCCAAAGCCGATCACCCCTTTCGTTTGTTTGTTTTATCTTAACTGTCTATGCTTTCCAGCCGATAGGTACGGCTGCCAAGGCCGATGGTTTCGCCCGCTTCCAGAACGTGTTCCGCGTGCTGTCCCTCCATCCGGCGGACAAAGCTTTCGTTGCCCTCCGCCTGATAGATCAGGTCAACGCAGGCCTGATCCAGCGCCACCGGGTCGGTGGAAGCGAGGATGCCGATGTCGTGGATGTCCGGTTCAGAAGGACGTCCATCGCAGTCACAGTCAATGGACAGCCTGTTCATCACGTTGATAAAGAGAATGTTGCCGTCAAGGGCGTCCACCACCGATTTTCCGGCGTCCGCCATGGATTCCAGGAAAGCGTCCTGATTGCCGCCCCAAGGGCTGGTGTGGCTTTTGCCTGCGGTATGGATCAGGCATTTACCTTCTTTTGAACCGATCCCGATAGAAATATTTTTAATCGCCCCGCCAAATCCCGCCATGGCGTGACCTTTGAAGTGGGAAAGTACCAGGAAGCCGTCAAAGTCGCCAAAATGCGCGCCTACATAGTTTTCGGAAAGCTGCTGTCCGCCTTCTACAGGAAGGATCATGGATTCACCGTCCTCATCCATGATGATAAAGCCTTTGCCGAGATCGGTAAAGCCGTGATCTTCCGCCACCTGATAGTGCATGGCAGTTTCGGAACGGGAACCGCCATAAGCGGTATTGCATTCCACAATGGTGCCGTCCACATGCTCAAAGATCACGGATCAGGTCGGGGTCAAGGTAGTTCGATGCAGGAGGTTCGCCGGTGGAGAGCTTCACTGCGATATTG
>CANQBS010000129.1 GCA_947589075.1 uncultured Acetatifactor sp. | reverse complement strand
AATATGCAGAAGGCAGCCCGCAATATGGGCAAAACTCCGCTTTATCCGATATTTGTTTTTTACATTCCGGGCAGCTGATTAAGCTCATAAGGCAATCCCTCTATGGTTCTTTAGTTAATAAGGCATTATGGCGCATATTACAAAGTGACACATCACCACAAATTAAATTATACCACTCAAATAAGCGAAAATCAACATGACGGGAGGACAAAATACTCCCACACGAGCCCGCCAAAATCAAACGTCCGTCTCCAATACGGCTGACACGTTTCAGCCACCGGAAACGGGCGTTTGGTCTAATATTTTGGATTTCCGATTACCGTGTTTCGTAAGAAACACTGCGCACCGCGAATGTTGTTGTCATGCTTTATGCGGTGTTGTCATTAGAAATTTTCCGCAGCTCCAACATTTCATTGTCTCTCGTTCACATAAAGGGAAACTCTGTTCTGAATAACTTCAGCCACGTCGTCCACTGTTTTCTGCCCCTGGAAGAAAGCCGCGGCCTCCTCTGAAACAATGGACCAGATCACCTCATCCCTGGAGTCGGCTGTTCCGGCTCCGTCAAGCAGGTTACGCAGAACATTGATATCCTCCGGAAGGGGAACATAGAAGGGAATCATGGTGCCTTCCTGCATATCATAAATGCCGCCATAGGATCTCCTGACGGGATCGCCCTTCTCATCCAGACGGATCTGTCCCTCCATATCTTTTTCATAGGGATCCTCCGCAGCCTTTTCGATCTCCTGTTCAAATTGATCCGCCCTGGCGGACATTCCGGTTTCCCACCTGATTCTGGGAAGCCCGTCCTCCTCCAGCAAAAATCTTAAGAACTCCCAGGCTCCCTCCTTATGACCGGAGGCGGACAGTATTCCGAAGCAGCCGTCGCCCAGGATCATGCGGCAGCCGTTTCCATTTTCGGAAGGATATCCCACAAAGGTTACCTTTTCTGCCCCGAACATTCCAGCCGCTTCTGTGATCTGTTCCGGACTGCTTATATCGGCCTGATACAGAAGCATGTCCCCGTCCAGGAGCTTCTGCATGGTGCTTTTCCCGTCTGCCTGACTTACTGCGGAATCCGCCTGGGGAAAGCTTGCCGCAAACTCCAGGAGCTGCTTAAATTCCGGGGAATCCAGGCTGACCTTTCCGCTTTCCCAGTCAATGAACCGGGACCAGCCGAAAGTCAGACAGCTTTCCAGGATCGTATCTCTGTCGGCGTTTTCAAAAAGCTCCGCATTGGGATTGGCCTTGGCCAGAGCCATCAGATCCTCCAGTCTCCAGCCCATCTTCTCACCCACCAGGGCGCTTCTGCCCGCCAGGGTGGAAAGGGTAAAGTTCCTGGGAATACAGGTCAGGGTATCCTGAAAGGTGGCTGCATCCAAAACAGACTGGAGGAAATCTTCTTTTCGTACCTTCTGGTCCGAGTCCAGATAGGTGTTTAGATCCTCTAAGAGCCCTCTGGAAACCAGGGAACCGATGTCCACCATGGATAGGTCCAGAAGGTCTGGGGAATTTCTGGAAAGAAGGTCATTGTTCATGGCCTGCATCGCTTCCGCCAGAGCCTCCGTCCCCTCCCTGTCCGCATCTCCATATTCCCGGATGGAAACATGGTATTTGTCGCTTTGCTTGTTAAAGCTCACCACCGCATAGCCGAGAAAGGCTTTGTCGGAGGCAAGGCTTCCGATCACGATCTCTTCCTTTACAGGCAGTTCGGAGGCCTTCCTTTTGACCAGATGGAGAATCTCTGTGGAGTTCTCCTCCATCATCCAGTCATAGACTGCCAGAAAGATTTCCCCGTCCTGCTGGGCCACAGCCTGCAGAGAGCTTCCCTGAATATCGCAGTCCAGCCACTTTGCCAGGGTTCTGGAAGTTTCCGTATTCATATCATATTCATAAAGGGCGGTGCCGTCATAGATGAGAAAATCCGCATCTGCCCCGGCAAAGAAATGGGCGTCCGAGTCCCCCGGCAGACTGCCAAAGCGTTTTCCCAGCTCCATTTTCTGAGGATCCACCGCTGCGAGCAGGTTTTCCCCTGCGGCAGAGTCCCATAAAACTGCATAGACCTTCCCGTCCTTTCCGGCTGCAAGACTGGATAGGCGAAGACCTTCCCCCTCCACGGGAATCACCCCCAGGGCATTTCCTGCCGAATCCATCAGATAAATCTTAGAATCCTTGGTAGCATAGAGATTTCCTTCCGCGTCCACCGCCCCATTTGTAAAAGGGGCGAACATGACGACATAGCTGAAGCCCCCCATACTCCCGGTCTGGTTTTCCGTCTCTTCCTTTTCCCCGAAAGCCTCCGAAAGATCCACTGAAAACAGCTCCTGACCCTGGGCATTTACTTTTTTCAGGGTGTAGTCCTGCAGAAAGAAATAAAAATTCCCATCTTGATCCACAGTATAGGAGGCGATGCCCATGCCGGCGTTTACGCTGACCGGGAGCTTGACGAAGCTTCCTTCGCCGCTACCCATTTCCTGCCCGCCGTTATCGTTTTCCTGTTCGCTGCTGTTTGTTTCCTGCCCGCTGCCGTCGATTTTCTGTCCGCCGCTGCCAGTTTCTTGTCCGCCGCTTCCCGGTTCAAATCGGTAAAATTCACTGACAAGGGAACCGTTGTTCCGGTTGGAGCTGTAAAAATACAGGCTGCCTCCTGCGGCAGCCATCTGATTGCCATTAAGCTCCACTCCCTCAGGCAGCTTCAGGCGAAGGGTTTCCGGCACATAGATCATTTCGTCATCCTCTTTGCTGCCGCCCTGACCGCTGCCTCTGTTCCCCTGACCGCCTGATTCCACACTGTTTAGTCCTTCTGTTTTCTGTCCTCCCTTGTCCTGCCCTGCTTTTCCAGAACCTGAGCATCCGGACAGCTGAAAACAGAGAAGCACTGTAAGCGCAAGCGAAAACGCCTTTTTCCAGCTACATTTTTTCATGGAAATTTTCATAGAAACACCCTTTCTGTTGTATTCGGCCGCTATTTTTAGCTATTTTGGAACCAGAATTTAAGCCGGTATTACATAGCCGATATCCAGAATACAAAAGAAAGCTTACAAATCCCGAACAGCATTCTTAAACTTTTCTTACAATTTTCACTCCAACCCGTTGATCAGTCTGCTCAGCCGATCGCCCTGGAAGGAGAAAAGCCCATGTAAGGCAGGGGAATTGCTCAAGTCAGCATCTCCCAGATTCTCCAGCAGGATAGGGTCAAAACGGGAAGCGTTTTCCCAGAACTTTCCTTCTTTTGAGAAACGCAGTCCAAAAGTCCAAGGTATTTCTTCCTCATATCTGGTTCCTTCGGCAGGTTCTTTCACCTCATAATAAATCTCCCATTCCCCGGAATTGGGATAGAACAATGCGTTTTTATAATGGTAACCTGAGATCCAGGAGCCATTTTCTCCTCCATGACTCTTGATATAATCCAGGAATTCTGCCCGCTCCCGCGCCGCAAATTCCTCCACCGTCATTTCCTGTACATTCCCATATACTTCCCTGAAACAGTCTTCATACTGCTTTGTTCCTTCCATATTCAGAGCTTTTATCAGATCCAGATATTTTCCCTCAAAATCGATCATTTCCACCGCTTTTTCATAGTTTCCGTCCTGCATCAGCTCCAGGAACCGTCCGGCAAAATAAATTTCATCCAGATTGGAAAAACAGGTGCCTTCTCCGCGTATTTGATTGATAAACATCCTGCCCAGCCAGGACAAGGGAAGGAGCAGAACCAGCAGAACTAAAGACAGCAGCCAGCGTCTCTTGATCTTGCGGAAGCTTTTGCGAAGCGCTTCCTTCTCCGCCAAAGCCTGCGGGTTCGGTTCTGCCGGGATATCCTCCCCGGCGGCATCCCAATTTGTTCCAGCAGGAGCATCCTGACCTGTTTCTCCAGGAATCTCCGGATTCATTTCACCTGCCATTTCCTGCGGCAGGTGCATTCCGGCATAGAATTTTCGGCAATCCTCGCATTCCGCCAGATGCTCCTCCACCAGCCGCCTGCTGTCTTCGCTGCAAAGTCCATCCTCCAGCATTAACATCAAATCCCTGTATACATTACAAGATAGCTTCATCCTGACTCCTCGCTTTCTGTTTTATTTCAATACTTCTTTCGATTATTTCATATCCATAACCGATTCCGCGATTTTCTTTTTTGCCCTGAGGAAAGTGACCCTCCCCCAGCTTTCCGCCCTGCCGTTGGCAGCAGCGATTTCCTTTAAGGACACGCCGCCGAACAGATGCATGACAAAAACCTCCCGGTAAGGTTCTTCCAGATTTCTTATCGCTTCCCTGATGCGCCGGTATTCTTCTTTTTTCACATAAATTTCTTCAGGAGTTCCTTTCGCCGCCCTTGCTTCTATCCCCTCCAGACCCAGGCGGTCATAGCGGCTTCGGCGTTTGCACTCCCTGATCCAGGCGTTTTTTCCGATCTGGCAGAGCCAGGTGTAGACGCTGCATCTCCCCTCAAAACGGTCGATGTGTAAAAAAGCCTGATAAAAGGTTTCCTGAAGTAGCTCCTCCGCTTCTTCCCGGCTTCCGGTCAGGGAAAGCAGAAATCGGTAAACAGGCCGTCCGAACTGCTCATAAATTTCCTGAAATGTGGCCATTCTGCTTTCCCCTCCTTTCTGCCGGGAGATTTACTTTCTTCCCAGCTCTGTTTTCTTTCCAGTTTTACTTTCTTCTCAGCTTTAACCTCTGCAGTGAACTTTATGACTGTTCCCGCTTTAAATTCTGCCTGAAACCATGCTACAAACCCAAACTTTGACGCAAACTTATGCCGTGATTTTTCTTTCGCTTCAATCCCATTGTTTCCCTTACAGCCGACTTTGCCGTCACCCGGCACATCTGCTGTTTCCATTGGGTGACTTTATAAAAAATAAAAATCAGGTAAATGCTTACTGCGATGCTGAAAAGATTCCAACAGCCGCCGGACATCCTGGGAAAGAAGTCAGCCAGCCGGATCATGGCGCTTACCATGGGCGCATGCAGAAGAAAAGGGACCAACGTATCCATCCCGAGCCTGGAAATCGGCAGCCTGCAGTCAGCTGTGAAGACAAGAAAAAACAAACCAATACTGCATGCCAGAAAAAAGCTTAATAGTCTGTAAAAGAATCCCCTTAATCCCAGGCTGCCGATCCCTGATGCGCTAAAGCAGTCCGCCTGATAAAAGAAATCAGCCGGAATCCTGCTGCCCCAAAGATTGAAAAGAATCAGAAAAACCCAGAAAGCGGCCAGTCCGATCCTGCGGAAGCCCTTCCAGTCCATATCTTTAGGAAGAAAAAGCCCCAGGAAAAAATAAGGCAGGAAGCACAGGGTTCTGGACAGGGAAAGAAAGCGTCCCAACGCCGGAACATATCCTGCCCCACAGGAAATCAGAAGTGACAGGATCACAATGCCTGTTTTCGCAAAACTCGTGTTCCATGCTGTCCGTAACTTTTCAGCGAACCAATACCATAACAGACCTGCCAGATCCATACAGGCAAGACTTAAGAGATACCAAAGATGCCATACTGGAATCCATAAGGAAAAATGATCTCCGGAAAGATTGCAGACAAACACTGCAAAGGGCTGCAGCAGGCAATAGAGGAAAAGCATTTTTTTCATCTGCCGGAAGCACCCGGCAGAATCTGTCAGGAAGAGACCGGAAAGGAACAGAAATACGGGCATATGAAAGCTGTAGATCATACGGTAAACCAGCATCAGCACCGCATCCTCATAGATCCTGCCCTCGATCATATGCCCATAGATAACAAGAAAAATTAAAAATAACTTGAGATTACAATAAACCGCATCCCGTTTTTTGATCGGATTTTTCAATTCCATGGCTTCTTCCGGACCCTGCCTCCGGCGTTCCTCTCCTGCCTTTTCCGAAGCTTTTCTGCAGATCTGC
>CANQBS010000128.1 GCA_947589075.1 uncultured Acetatifactor sp. | reverse complement strand
GGGGAGCAGGCTCCGGGCAGCGACGAGGAGATCCACAGCTTCTGCACCGGACGGTATGGCATCACTTTTCCGCAGTTTGCAAAGATAGATGTAAACGGTGAAAATGCGATCCCTCTCTACAAATATCTGACAGAGAATACCACATTTGCCGGGTTTTCCGGTCCGATGGGGCTGATTTTGGGACCGGTCGTGAAGAAGATGGACAAGGACTACAAGAACAACGGTAAAATCAAGTGGAACTTCACGAAATTCCTGATTGACCGTAACGGCGAGATCGTCGCCCGCTTTGAGCCGACTGAATCTCTTGACAAGGTAAAGGCAAGGGTTGAGGAGGTGCTGTGATGTTTCGCAGCGCTTCCCGGTCTGCGCTTGTGGTATAGCAAAATGGTATTGCAATAGGAGAAATGAACTATCACGACATGAAAAAAGAGTTTTTCTTTATATCAAAATCACTGATAACATAGAAAAAGGGTGTTGACGAGTGGCAAAGGCTGCTCGAAAAGCTCGGAAAAGGAGGAATATCATGAAAATCGCAGTACGTTATTATTCGAGAGGCGGCAATACCAAAAAGATTGCGGAGGCGATCGCGAAGGCTGCCAATGTGGAAGCAAAAACGGTGTCGGAGCCGTTAGCCGAAGATGTGGATATCCTGTTTCTCGGCAGCGCACCTTATGCTTTCGATGTGGACGATGAGGTAAAAAAATTCATAGACGGCATTCAGGTGTCCGTGGGCAAGGTTGTGAATTTCAGCACATCCGCCGCCGTCAAATCCACCCGCAAGTATGTGGAAAAGCTGCTTGCGGAGAAGAACATTCCTGTTGCGAAGGAAGAGTTTTCCTGCCGGGGCGCTTTTGCAATGCTTCATAAGGGCAGACCGAACGAAGACGACCAAAGGGCCGCAGCTGATTTCGCAAGGAAAATCATAGAGTAAGGAGAGGCAGAAATCATGGCGGTTCCATTTGATCCCCTAAAACTGGAAAACCAAATATGTTTTCCTCTCTATGCCTGCGCAAAAGAAATTGTGAAGGCGTATAAACCGTATCTCGACGAACTCGACCTGACCTACACTCAGTATATCACGATGATGGTACTATGGGAGCATAAGGAGCTGCGGGTGAAGGAGGTCGGCAACTACCTGTATCTCGACTCCAGCACACTGACCCCTTTGCTGAAACGGTTGGAGGAAAAGGGCTATGTGGCGCGGCGCCGTTCCACCGAAGATGAACGGGATCTGATTGTTTCCATAACCGAAGCGGGAACTGCCTTGCGCGAAAAGGCTCTTTCTGTGCCGCAGCGCCTCGCCGCCCGTGTGGGTCTTGAGCCGGAAAAAGCGCAGATGCTGTACGGGATTCTGTATGAGCTGCTCGGCAAGCTGGGCAGTAAATGAAGATGACAAAAAGGAGATCGACCTGCTTAGTGCCCTGCAGAAATTTTCCCTGGAAATCCAGCCGGGGCTTATCCTTTGCTTGAGCGATGATTTGATCCCATATAACAGGAATGCCTGGTACTGTCCGGTATCGGTGCTATGAAATAGGATGAATTTCCCTTCTGCATTGCCCGCAAAGCCAGTGCATAATTGGTCGAAAAATCAAAGTTTATGCATTAAAGTGCAGATACTTGATTTTCCTGCCTGTTTATGCTATTGTAGAGGCAACAGGAGGGATGCGCAATGATAGAATCACATCAATTGAAAAGAAGGGATCGTTATCTCAATAAACTGATTGGTTTTCAGGATACGGAACCTGTAAAAGTCATCATCGGCATAAGGCGCTGCGGGAAATCGAGTCTTTTGAAGCTGATGATCGCTCATTTGACCGAGTCAGGTATGCAGCCGGAGCAGATCGTCGAGATGAATTTTGAGTCAAATGATTTTCGAAAAATGACCTCTGACGCTGTCTACGCTTATGTAAAAAACAAAGTCATATCTGGAAAGCGCATGTATCTATTTTTGGATGAGATCCAGAGGATCGACGGCTGGGAGGATGCGGTCAATGCCCTGCGGGTGGATTTGGACTGTGATATCTATGTGACAGGTTCCAACGCGTACCTGCTTTCCTCGGAATATTCTACCTATCTTTCCGGCAGATGCGTGGAGATCAAAATGCTGCCGCTTTCTTTCAGCGAATTTCTTTCTTTTCATGGATTTGAGGTGAAGGAAACTAAAAGCGTTCTTGGCGGCGTTCATAAGCGTGTGTTTGATAAAAATGGCGAACAATATGAACTGAGGGAGGCATTTGAAGCATTCATGCGTTTTGGCGGAATGCCTGGTATTGCCGACATCGGACTCAATCAGGAAAAAGCGCGTTCTCTTCTTGACGGGATCTATTCTACCGTTGTCGTCCGGGATATTCTGGAACGGGAAAAGCGCCGAGGGCAGAAGCGAATTACGGATCCGATCCTGCTTCGCAAAATCATCATGTTCCTTGCGGACAATATCGGTTCAAACGTTTCTATTGCATCCATAGGCAATACCTTAATGAATGAAGGTCTTCTTGAGGATGACAAGCGGGAGAGCGCACCGAGCGCACATACGGTTCAGGCGTATGTCAACGCACTGCTTGAAAGCTACTTTTTCTATGAGATTAAGCGTTTCGACATCAAAGGAAAAGAATATCTCCGCACACTCGGCAAGTATTATATTGTGGATGTCGGTCTGAGAAATTATCTGTTGGGATTCCGAAATCGCGACAGCGGCCATGCGATCGAAAATGTCGTCTATTTTGAGTTGCTTCGCCGGGGATATGACGTAGCGATTGGTAAGATCGATAACATGGAGGTGGACTTCATTGCAACTACCGCCGATGAGAAGAAATATATTCAGGTGACAGAATCTATGGGCAGCGAGGATGTCAGAAAACGCGAACTGACCCCGCTGCGAAAAATACGTGACAACTACGAAAAGATCGTGCTGTCGCTTGAACCGGGACTGGATAGATCATACGAAGGGATCAAGTCAGAGAGCCTGATCGAATGGCTGCTTGCAGATTGAAGCTATAGGCTGAAAAGTTCGCCTGATGGTGTACACAATAAAAGACCTGGCAGGATAGGCTTCTGTCAGGTCTTTTTAGGTGGAAAGGTTATCCGTCCTGCTATCCAATTTGCGGATCTTTTGAGAGATGTTCGACACTGGATCTGAATAAAGACTTTTCCCTCATTGCGGCACAACTGGATCAGATTGCGGTGGACTATTTTGGATAGGAGCCTGCTAATTTTCCTTATCCTGGTCAATGAACAGATTGCACAGGCACATCACGCCTGCAAATAATATCCCGGCGATGGGCCAGACGATCCAGGTATTCTTCCAGAAATTTGTCCAAAAGCTCCAGCCGAGATAGACGGCGGTGGCACTCACCCAATAGACTGTGGAGACTGTTCCCTTGATGCGGGACTTTTTCTGATTCCGCAGGGTATAGTCCCCCTCCTTTAAAAGCTTCTGCATACTCTCCCAGGGGACACCGGCCAGGATAAAAAAGACTACGCCAATTCCCGCCAGGAGTAACGTGATAGTCAGCATTACCACCATGAAAAACTCTTTTTCCGTAACCATGCCTATGAAAAGCGGGATAGGAGAGAGAATACACAGGCAAGTGGCGATCATATTGTATTTTACATAGACAGTTCTATATGCTTTCTGTTTTTCTTTTACCATTCCGTCTACGCCGTACTCCGTTTCAAACGGCTCCTTATCGATAAACTCGAAAGGGGTGTTCTTAAAACTGCAGGAGGTGAAAATCGCAACGGCGGCAGCCACAAGGACAAGCAGAATGACAAGTCCTGCTCCCGCAGCTAAGTTTTCGGAAACAGAGTATTCCGGTACTTCCGCTGCCGCACTGAAAAGAAGCAGCGGGATCACGGCTACGATACATAGAAAAGTGGCGGCGGCAATCCGTTTGGCCGCCCGCATTCTCCACTCCAGGAACTCGTTCGCAAGGGCGAGAGAAACCCGTTTTACAGATACACGGTCTGTATCGTCCGTAAATTCTTCGTCCTCGATTTCGTCCTTAAGAAGGTAATCTGTCGTGACGTCAAAGAGCTTGCTGAGTGCCAAAATCTTCTCCAGATCCGGTACAGTCTGTGCGCCCTCCCACTTGGAAACTGCTTGCCGGGACACCTGCATTTTCTCCGCAAGCTCCTCCTGCGACCAACCATTTTTCTTCCTTAAATTCATAATTTTGTCCGCTAAGATCATTTTTCTTCCCTCCACATGGATTTTTCGGCGGCCTTGACTGCCAACCGCTGGGAACAGGATAGCTTATTTTACGGTTGCATACCACCAAACAGCGGCTGGAAATTCGTCAACCGCAAGTTGCGGGAGCATGTTTTTACGATTCTTTCCCCATCTTTTTCCATAACGGCACAAACAGGAGAATGCCGACCAGCATGGCGCCGCAGTCTGCGATAGGAGTTGCCCAGGCGATGGCGTTGGCGCCAGCCAGGGAATCCAGGAGGAACATAAAGGGCACATCCAGCCCGCCTTTTCTCAGCATGGACAGCACCAGCGGCTTTCCCTTTTGTCCTACAGATTGAAATATGGAGATAATGACCGTTGTAATTGCCGTGAAAGGTCCCGTGATACAGATGATTCTCTGGAACATGCTGCCGTAGCGCACCGTTTCGGCGTCATTGATGAACGCCCGCACCAGCGGATTCGCACAGGTGAACAATAGGATTGCCCCGACCGTCGTAACGGCAAGGCTCAGAATCAGCGTCACCTTGATGGCGGCCCGCATACGTTCCGTGTTTTTAGCGGAGAAATTATAGCCGATCAGCGGAATAACGCCCTGGCTTAAGCCGTTGGCGATGGCAAAGGCCAGCATATCGATCTTCTTGGCGATGCCGATTCCCGCCACCGCTGCGTTGGAGTAATGGACAAGGAGTTTATTGAGGGTGATGTTAGAGAAAATTCCCATGACGTTCATAATAGAGCTGGGAAGTCCCACCAACAGCACTTCCTTGGGAATGCCGTCCGAAATGGAATAATACTTTGGATTCAGGGTAAGGTGGAACCTCCCGTGTTTTCCCAGGATCAGAACCATAAAATACAGCATGGCGATTAAATTGGAGAGCATGGTAGCCACAGCAGCGCCCGTGATCTCCAGGTGGGTCCCGAAGATAAATACCGGGTCGAGGATGATGTTCAGAAAGCCTCCCAGGGCAACGCCGAAGCTGGCCTGTCCGGAATATCCTTCCGCCCGGACGAGATGCGCCAGGGCAGCGTTCAGCACCGTGGGCACTGCGCCTACGGTCAGCGTCCAAAAGAGGTAGCTGCTGCAGAAATCATAGGTGAATTCGTCTGCCCCGACTAAAGGGAGGATTATGCCGTGGAGGGCAAATATCCCAAGTCCATATAGAAGCGCCGCCGCAGCCGATGTCCAGATGCAGAAATCAGAAGTCCTCCGCGCTTTGTCCGTATCGCCCAGTCCCAGGCTTCGGGAGATGAGACTGGCGCCTCCGATGCCAAAGAGATTGGCAAGCCCCGTGGTCACCAGAAACAACGGCAGGCAAAGAGAGGCGGCGGCCACCTGATTAGGGTCACCAACCTGTCCGACGAAAAAAGTGTCTGCCATATTGTAAAGTACGGTGATCATCTGACTGATCACTGTAGGAACCACCAGCGCCAAAACCGCACGTGTAACCGGAGTTTTTTCAAAAAGTTCTGTCTTGTCTGTTTTCATGCCAGCACCTCTTTCTCCAGATTTTCCAGCAGCAGAAGACATAGTACCCGATTTCAGTGTATAGTTTTACACTAACGCTGTTAGTTTGTCAAGATGGGGAACAACCGACAAACTATTCCTACAGGGAACGGTGAAGTGAAAAGTTAACTTCCACTTCTAAGGGGGCCAAGTAGAAATTAGTCTTTCTCCAACCTCCACTTGAAAT
>CANQBS010000127.1 GCA_947589075.1 uncultured Acetatifactor sp. | reverse complement strand
TGCGGATTCAGAGGGAAGAGACGCTGGCGAAAGCTGCGCTGGAGGAGAGCGGTGTATCGTTCGAGCCGAGGAAGGAAACCGTTATCCCTGCCAGAAAACGAAAGAAGGCGCTGTGGCCTTTGTAAAGGGGATCCCTTCCAAGGGTTACCGTATTTTCCACAAGGGAAGGCTGCAGGAGGCTACAGCCTGCGGCGAAGGGCAGACAGCTGTGTGCGCCCCTGAGTCCAACGGCGTATTTACCCTGACGGACGACCATACCCTGGAGACGCCTTTCTATACCGTGCATCTGAACGAAAACGGGGAGCTGGACCGCATCTACGACAAGGAGAACGACCGCGAGGTGGTGCAGCCCGGCAGGAGCGTCAACGCCCTGCGGATGTATGAGGATAAGCCGATTTATTTTGATAACTGGGATATTGATATTTATTATACGGAGAAGTCCTGGCCTGTGGATCAGGTGGAGAGGCTGGAATGGACGGAGATAGGAAAGGTGCGCGCTGTCCTTGAGATCGACAGACGGGCCAGCAAGTCCTCTTTCCATCAGGAGATCATTTTCTACGCCGATTCCAGAAGGATCGAATTCCGGAATCATGTGGACTGGAAGGAGCATCAGACCCTGTTAAAGGCTCATTTCCCTGTGGCGGTGCATACGGACGAAGCCACCTTTGATATCCAGTTCGGCAACCTGACCAGAAAGGTGCACACCAACACCAGCTGGGATATGGCCAGATTCGAGAGCTGCGGCCAGAAGTGGATCGACCTTTCCGAAGGCCATTACGGCGTCAGCCTGTTAAACGACTGCAAGTACGGACATTCCGTAAAGGACAGCAACATGGCCGTTACCCTGATCAAGTCCGGCATTGAACCCAATCCCGTGACGGATCAGGAGGAGCATTTCTTCACTTACGCCCTTTATCCTCATGCGGAAGGCTGGAGGGCGGCAGGCACGGTGAAGGAGGCTTACAAGCTGAATCAGCCTCTGCTGGCACAGACAAAGGCTTCCAACCTGGCGGAAAAATCCGCTTCCTTTGCCGGCGTAAACATGCCCAATGTAGTGCTGGAGACCGTGAAGGCTTCCGAGGATGGAAAGGGAATCGTGCTTCGTATGTATGAGTCCGAGAATTCCTACACCAAGGCCAAAGTAACGGTGAATACCGCCTTTGCCAGGGCTTATGTCTGCAATCTGCTGGAAGAGGTGCAGGAGGAAGCGACTGTATGCGGGAACGAGATTTCTGTCGTGCTAAAGCCTTATGAGATCGTGACCCTGAAGCTGGAGAAGTAGAAAAATGTCCGGGCAGCGGGTAGGGAGAAAGCCCCGAAGGGGCGGTCTGCCAAAGCGGTGTCTGCCGGCTGCCCGGGCTGCAGCAGAATAAACAAATGAAATGTGAATTGGGAGGGCTGCAATGATAATACCGAGACATTATGAGAATTTAAAAGTGCTTCATGAAAATACCATGCCCGATCGTTCCTATTATATTCCTTCCGGCGCCCGCATGGGGGATCTGGTGGAGCACAGAGAAGAGTCGGACCGTTTTATGCTGCTGAACGGGGATTGGGATTTTCACTACTATGACAGTATCTATGACCTGAAGGATGCCTTCTATGAAGAGGACTATCAGGCCGCGCACGGATGGACCAAGATTCCAGTGCCAAGCGTGTGGCAGATGCACGGCTTTGACCGGCATCAGTACACCAACGTGAGGTATCCTTTTGTGATGGATCCCCCTTATGTGCCCCAGGAGAATCCCTGCGGCGCTTATCTGCATCATTTTGACTGGCAGGGGAATGAAGCTGCCCCCAGGGTATTCCTGAATTTTGAAGGGGTGGATTCCTGCTTCTATGTGTGGCTGAACGGGCAGTATGTGGGATACAGCCAGGTGTCTCATTCCACCAGCGAATTCGATGTGAGCGCACTTTTGCGGGAGGGGGATAATCTGCTGGCGGTGCTGGTCTTAAAATGGTGCGACGGCAGCTACCTGGAGGATCAGGATAAGTTCCGCATGAGCGGCATTTTTCGGGATGTCTATCTGCTCAGCCGTCCCCGGGACTGTGTGTATGATTATTTTATCAAGACGAAGTTAGACCGCGCCCGGGGGAAGGCTCAGGTACAGATTGAATTCACCTATCTGGGAAGTCCGGTTCCTGTGGAGGTTTCCATTGAGGATGAAGAGAGCAGGCAGGTCTGCGGCGGTCTGGGAACGGATCGTGTAACCCTTGAGATGGAGGGGATCCGTCTCTGGAATCCGGAGGAGCCCTATCTCTATACGGTGGTTTTAAGGACGCCGGGGGAAGTGATCGTGGATCAGCTGGGCCTTCGGGAGATAGAGATCCATGACGGCGTGCTTTATTTTAACGGCCAGAATATCAAGATCCACGGCGTAAACCGCCACGACAGCGACCCTGTGACCGGATTTACC
This sequence comes from uncultured Acetatifactor sp., assembly GCA_947589075.1. Taxonomy (GTDB): domain Bacteria; phylum Bacillota; class Clostridia; order Lachnospirales; family Lachnospiraceae; genus Acetatifactor. The sequence goes on along the minus strand of CANQBS010000127.1, from coordinate 3,577 downwards.
ATCAGCCTGGAGCAGATGCACCGGGATCTGACGCTTATGAAGCAGTTTGGCATCAACGGCATCCGCACCAGCCATTATCCCAATGCGCCCCAGTTCTACCAGCTTTGCGACAGATACGGGTTCTATGTGGTGGACGAGGCGGACAACGAAAGCCACGGCACCATAGAGCCCTACGGACAGGGCTGGGGAGACTGTACCAAGTGGATCGCCAACAATCCTGATTTTACAGCCGCCACGGTGGACCGTGTGAAAAGGTGCGTAAAACGGGATAAGAACCGTCCCTGCGTGTTCTCCTGGTCCATGGGCAATGAGTGCGCCTATGGCTGTACCTTCGAGGAAGCCCTGAAATGGGTGAAGTCCTATGACGACAGCCGTGTGACCCATTATGAGAACGCTTATCACCGGGCTCAGGGACAGGTATGCGATTACAGCAATCTGGATCTGTACAGCAGGATGTATATCAGCGTGGATGAGATCCACAGCTATTTTGCAGCCCTGGAAGAGGAGCGGGACAGCGTGCACAGATATGACGCTCCCAGGGTGCGTCCCCTGATCCAGTGCGAATACAGCCACGCCATGGGCAACGGTCCCGGCAACCTGGAGGATTATTTCCAGGTGTATCAGCAGTACGACGGCGCCTGCGGCGGCTTTATCTGGGAATGGTGCGACCATGCCATCGATAAGGGTTATACCGCCGACGGCAGGAAGATCTATTATTACGGAGGGGACCACGGCGAGTATCCCCATGACGTGAATTTCTGCATGGACGGTCTGGTATATCCGGACAGAAGGCCCCATACGGGTCTGATCGAATACGGCAATGTGAACCGTCCCGCAAGGGTTCTGTCCTGCTCTGCCTCAGGCGGCGGCGCGGCGGTCGGGACCGGAATTGCTGTAGACGGCACAGGGGCAGCCGGAACCGGAATTGCTGTAGACGGCGCAGGGACGGCCGGAACCGGAGCTGCCGGCGGTCTGGTGCTCAGGGTTCATAACTATATGGACTTCCTGAACCTGAAGGATTACTGTGTGATGAACTGGACTGTCAGCTGCGACGGAGAAATCTGCGCCGGCGGCCAGGTAACGGACGAAAAGCTTCTTGATATTCCGGCTCACGGGGAAGGGAATATCCCTCTTGCGGTTTCCGTGCCGGAGCATGGAAAATGTTATTTGAAGGTGGACTGGATCCTGAAAGCGGATTGGGGTGTGCTCCCCGCAGGTAAGGTTCTGGGCTTTGACGAGGCGGAGCTTGCCTCCGACGGAAAATGCGGTTATGTGACGCAGCTGCTTAAGAAGCCCTGCTGCCCTGAGACCGGTGCGGAGTGCTGTGCCGGAAAGGACGAGGAAGGCACTTCCTCAAACTGCGGATCCCTGGATGTCAGGGAGGACGACCGCTATATTACGGTGGAGGCGGAGGGCTTCTGCTATACCTATAATAAGCTCACCGGCCTGTTTGACAGGATGGCTTACCATAACAGGAATCTGCTGGAGCATCCCATGGAGTATAATCTGTGGCGGGCTCCCACGGACAACGACCGGAATATCCGCCATACCTGGCGGAACGCCCATTATGACAGGACGGTGGCAAGAAGCTACCATACTGAGCTTGCCCGGGGAGAAAACTGCGGCAGGCCCTATGTGGACATTACAAGCGACCTGTCCCTGGGCGGCATCTTTATCCAGAGGATCCTGGAGATCAAAGCCCTCTGGAGAGTCTGGGGAGAGGGCAGCGTGGATGTGCGCCTGGAGGTAAAGAAGGATCCGGTATTCCCGGAGCTTCCCAGATTCGGAATCCGCCTGATGCTGCCGGAGGATATGGAGCAGGTGAGGTACTTCGGCTTCGGTCCTTATGAAAGCTACACCGACAAGCACCGGGCAAGCTTCCATGGCCTGTTTGACACCACGGTGGAGGATCTGTGGGAGGATTATATTTATCCTCAGGAAAACGGAAGCCATTGGGATGTGGACTTTGTGGAGACGGGCAGGGAGGATCTGAAGCTTACGGTTGTATCGGAAAAGCCTTTTTCCTTCAACGCGTCCCACTATACCCAGGAGGAGATCACAAGAAAGGATCACAATTACGAGCTGGAGAAATCTGGACATACGGTCCTGTGCCTGGATTATAAGCAGGACGGCATCGGTTCCAACAGCTGCGGACCGGGACCGGAGAAGCAGTATCGGTTCGATGAGACTGAATTCACCTTTGAATTCAGCATCCGCCTGGAAGCGGAGCGATAGAAAAGCATAAGGGGCAGGTGCGGGGCGTCCCGGCTGACAGCTTCGCACTTGCCTGAAAAAAGGATGAACAAAAGGATCAACAAAAGGAGACAGAGGCAATGAATGGCTTGGAAGCACAGCAATGCATGGAACAGCTTTGGAAGGAGCATTGCGAACATCTTCGGGGGGATAAGGAGCGCCGGGCGGAAGTCGAGGCGCAGTGCATGACCTATGGAGAGGTCAGCATGAAATATGGAATGGCTATTATAGGAGAACCTGAGGAGGGCGGCTACCCGGTGTACATTGCCCTGCATGGAGGCGGCTACAGCCCCACGCCGCACATCAACAACCAGCAGTGGGAGTTTATGGCAAGAATTTACAAGGGCAGCGTCCAGAGCGGTATTTACATCAATCCCAGAGGGGTGAGGGATACCTGGGATACCCATGCCAATCCGGAATCCTATTCCCTATATGACCGTCTGATCGAGAATCTGGTGGTCTTTTACGGGGCGAATCCCAACAGGGTCTATCTGTTGGGCTATTCTGCCGGGGGAGACGGGGTATATCTGATCGGTTCCTGTATGCCGGATCGTTTTGCGGCCCTGCATATGTCCGCCGGCCACCCCAACGAGATCAGCCTGGCAAATCTGTACCATACCCCGATTCAGCTGCAGGTGGGGATCCACGACGACGCCTACGACCGCAATCATGTGACGGTACAGTATCAGGAGTACCTGGAGGAGCTGCAGAGGAACGATCCGGACGGGTATGTACATAATGTTTATGTGCATGTGGATAAGGGGCATGGCTTCCGGGACAATTCCCAGGAGGATCAGACGGTGCTGATCGATAACCGCTACTGGCTTAAGACCGGGAAGGAAACCAGGAGACAGGTGGACTCCAACGCTATCCATTTTCTGCAGGGATTTGTCAGGGATCCCCTGCCCGGGCGTCTGATCTGGGAGCCCTGTGTCAGGCTGGAGTTTCAGGAGCGGAAGATCAAAACCTTCTTCTGGCTGCGGGCAGAGGGACAGACGGTGCCGGAAAGCGGCGAGAAGATCGTGGTGCGTCTGGAAGCGGACAAAAACCGCATCGTGGTGGAGAGCAATACCTGCTCTGTGCCCATTACGGTTCTGTTAAGGGATGGAATGCTGGATCTGGACCGACCCGTTACGGTTTTATATCCCGACGGCCATGAAAAGGTTCATGTCCTGGAGCGCTCCCTGAAGACCATGCAGGAAACCCTTGCGGAGAGAGGAGATCCCAACTGTATCTTCTGCGCGAGCCTGACTCTGGACATGTAAAAAACCTGGGTAAAAAGTTTTCGAAAAGAACAGTATGATCAGTGAACTGGGGCGGTCTT
>CANQBS010000126.1 GCA_947589075.1 uncultured Acetatifactor sp. | reverse complement strand
GATGCCGCGCGGCCCAGTTATGGACGGATTTATGATGAATTGTGGACGCTGGACAGAATCATTCGGGAAGAAACGGAGATTTATTTTGCCGGGGACAAGACCGTGGAGGAAACCACGGATGTGATCCAGAGCAGATTGAAGCTATATTTCAGCGAGAATTTCCAGTGAGGTTATGGGGAAGACTTGGAAAAATTTGGAAAGATTTTAGGGAGATTTACAGTGGTACCTGCCATACATCCGGACGAGACAGATGCTGTAAAAATGTAAGAAAAGGTCGGATCGCCAGGCGGCAAGTGGGATTCGAATTTTCAGCGGGATACAGGGGAATTTTGTTTTGGAAGAATGCATGGGTACAAATAAAAGAAAGAAGGGTGATATTTATGAAAAGGATGAAGATTTCCTCAATGGTTATTTTGGCTTTGTTCTTGGCAGGCTCTTTCAGTCTGATTGCCACGGCATCTAAAAATGCATTTGATATACCATATTCCCTTACAATGTCACTTCAGGCGGAATTTGTCAGTAGTGCTCCTCAGCTAAAAAAGGAGTATTCAAATGCGATAGGCGTGCTGGTACAGGAGAATAACAACAGCATAGGGAGTACGTATGCTAATGTGAAAGATGACAAAGATTATATAGCACAAAGTGCCTACCAGTTTTCCAATACGTATCGAGGCTCTTTTTTCCTGGAATATGAGAATGATTACGTTGATGACAGTGTGGAAGTGAGTCTCTGTATGAGACCTGCCACCGGTCAGACGGGTTATGTAGTGAGCGGACTTTGGGATCCGAACCTGACCCGTTAGGAGAAGCCGGGAAATGAAGGGAAACTGAACCGAATGACAGGCTGCCCATGGTTGCCGGATGGGCAGCCTGTCCCCCTATGGAGAGGAAACTGCGGCCATGATAGAAATAGAGCATGTGACGAAAAGATTTCAGGACAATACTGTATTGGATGATGTTAATATGGATTTGGTTCCGGGGCATATTTATGGCTTTTCCGGGAGAAATGGTTCCGGCAAAACCATGCTGCTCAAGATCATGCTTGGTTTTGTGAGGCCAACCAGCGGCCATGTGCGTATCTATGGAAAGGATGTCGGGATGGAGGCGGGCGTGCTGGATAAGGTCGGGGCGATTATAGAGGCTCCGGGTTTCCTGCCGGAGTATTCTGCCTTTCGGAACCTGAAGCTGCTGGCAATGGTCAGGGGACGTGCAGGCAGGGAAGAAATCAGGGATTCCCTCAGGCTGGTGGGACTGGACCCTGACAGCCGCAAACCGGTGCGAAAATATTCCATGGGAATGTGCCAGCGCCTGGGCCTTGCACAAGCACTGATGGAAAATCCGGATATCCTTCTGCTGGACGAACCGTTGAACAGCTTGGACCAAGAAGGGGTACGGGACATGTACCGGATTCTGCTGGAACAAAAAAAACAGGGAAAGCTTCTGGTAATTGCCAGCCATTATAAAGAAGACTTGGAAAACCTGTGTGACAGGATCTTTTATTTTGACAGCGGGAAAGTCAGGGATGGAATAACCCCAGGACATTTCCCTGCAAGGTGAGGCGGGGGAGGATCATGTTTGGGAGAACTTTTCGGATGGAATTAAAAAGAAGCTGTTCCCCTGTGCGGCTGGTGGCTGCCACAGTAATCTTGGTAGCCCTGATGATCGCTTCTTCATGGGGAGATTTCATTGCAGGTTCCGGTTTCCGGTATCAGCATACAATGGGCGCGGTGAATATCCTGCATTTTATCTTAAGTTTTGACAGGTTTAAGGTGCTGATGGTATTAGTCCTCAGCGGTCTACATACGGCGAGCTTCTGTGCGGATATAAACTCCCACTTTTCCAGGATGCTTTTTATGCGGACTGATGCAGCTGTCTATACACAGTGCCGTTTCCTGGCAAATGGGATAGCGATATTGATATCCTGCGGGCTTTCGTTTTTCCTTTTTGTTTTTTCTTTATTATCCTTATACCCGGTCATATCTGCAGAAGCGGCATCTGCTGCTTTTTATTATGTGGACATTGCGGTAGACGCCCCTTTCCTATATGTGGGGATGATGGCTTTGCAGTTTGGAATGATAACGGCAGCCTGCAGCAGTATAGGTTTATGCTTCTCTGCCTGGCAGCCAAATGCCTTTGTGAGCATAGGGGTCAGCGGGCTTGTTTTTTTTATAGCGATTTCCTATTTCCCTCTGGGAACGCCTTTTGATATCCTTAACATGATGAGCATGCTGCCCATACTGGGAAGGGAATTCCCCTGGTATACAAATTTTGCCTGGGGGATGCTGCTGCCATCGGCGACAGCCGGCCTTAGCGGTCTTTGTTTTTATGGAAGGTTGAAATGGAGGTTATCCCATGGGTACATTTAGAACATCATTATGGATTGCATGGCTGAATTTTTGCAGATGGAAAAAAGACCTGAGGGTTATTTTGATCTTTCTTTTTACAGGGCTCCTGATTGGAAAGGACCTGCAGGGCTTTGTGAAATACGGACTTGACATGGGACAGCAGTGTACGGTATGCATGCTTCCCGTACTGTTTTTATCCTTTAGCATATCTGTGGGAACGATAAAGATGGTGATATTTATCGGGCTGCTCCTGCTTTTGTGCGATGTGCCCTTTGTTACGGGATTAACCCCTTATGTCTTATACCGGAGCGGCCGCAGGAGCTGGTGGGGAGGCGGGTGTCTCTATATCCTTGCGGTTACCTTCCTCTACGCCGTTTTTATAACTTTGGCAAGCGTGTTCGCGGTGCTTCCGGTCGCATCTTTTGACCCTTGGAGCTGGGGAGGGGTGCTGGAGGATATGGTTTGGGGAAATGGTGTAATGACTGCGGATGAAATATATGAAAGCTACTGGCATGTTGCCCTGCCGGAGCAGGCAATCCAGAACCTCACCCCCTATGCTGCACAGGCATATACATTTTTGAGCGTGTGGGGCTGCTTTATCTTTTTGGGATTATTGATGTATTTGGCAGGTCAGTTTACCCAGAACGTGGTGTGGATCCTTATGGCTCCAGGAAGCCTGGTATTTTTGGATCCCATCCTGAATTGTTTTTCTTTTGGGAAGCGTTCATGGCTGCTTGCCTTGTCTCCCGTGAGCTGGGTGAGCCCTGAAGTGTTAAATCTGGTAAACAGCAGCCAGTTCCTTTCAGTACCGTTTGTGACCTGCGCTTTATTGCTGCTGATCCTTGTTTCGTTATTGGGTGGAAAAGCGGCCTGCATGAAACAAAAGGATTTGAAGTGGCTGGGCAGAAGGATAAACCTATAAGACTATGAAAAAAGAAGTTGGCCTACACTGAAAAAACAATCGGGGAGGTTTACAGCAGCAGTTTCATCAGCGCCTGATAAACCTCCTGGTTGCGTTTCTGCCAGTTGTCGCAGACTGCTTCCGCGATCGCACGCTCGGGTACAGACAGGGTGATCTCCGCCAGGTTTGCGCCCTTTTCCTTTGCCACAAGATGAACCTCGTATTCACCGGAGGCAGATTTGTAATAATCTCCCAGGATAGACCTTTCGTTGCGCAGGGCGATCTCGTTTTCCTTCAAATAGAGGTTGATCTCTTCCTTGATCACGTCATTGATGCGGTTTTCGAAGAAATGGAGGGTCTGGCTTCCTTCCTGGGTAAGGGACAGTTGGGTCCTGTTGCGGTGGGTGCGGCTTAAGATCATATCCGTCTCCTCCAGCTCATGGAAAACCTGCTGCAGCGTCAGAAAATCGGTATAGTCTTTTCCCAGGACAAAATCGATGATATGCGCCGTGGTAAGGGGTTCGGAGGCACGATCCAGCATATAAAGCACGATCAGTTTGTATAAGGTAAGCGAATCATCATACATGGCGATACTCCTTTCCCTGCCAGGCGTCCAGCGCCTTCATTCGGCTGTGCAGGGTATTCAGGACATTTCTTTTATCCAGGCTCCAAAGGGGCGCAAGGGTGAGTCCCTTTGGACCGTCCCCTGTTACGCGGTGAACCACGATCTCGGGGGAAAGCAGCTCCAGACAGTGGATCAGGATATCCAGGTAAGCGTCCATGGTCAGGACCTGAAAAGCTCCCTTCTCATATTCCTTCGCCAGATCCGTGTCTTTCAGAACATGGAGCAGCTGCAGCTTGACCCCGAATGGGCGGCAGTCGTTCACAAAACGGATGGTCTGGTACATGTCTTTGGCAGTTTCACCGGGCAGCCCCAGAATGGTATGAAGGATCACAGGAATATCCGCCTTTTTTAATCTGGAAAGGGCATCTGTCAAGCAGGGCAGGTCATATCCCCTGCGGATATATGCCGCGCTTCGGTCGTGCATCGTCTGCAGCCCCAGCTCTATCCAGATGAATTTTTCCGGGTATTCCCTTTTTAAACGGGAGAGCAGGGACATGACCTCTTCGGGCAGGCAGTCCGGCCTGGTGGCGATGGAAATGCCGCAGATATCCGGATGATCCAGAGCCTGGGTATAGATCGTCTCCAGATATTCCACAGGGGCATAGGTATTGGTATAGGCCTGAAAGTAGGCGATAAAATGGTTCCCTACCCGTTTGCCGCGAAATAGGGAGAGCCCTGCTTTGATCTGGTCGTCCACGGAAGACAGGGAAGTGGGATCCCTGGCGGCTGTCGCAGCGTTTTTTCTGATCTGGTCGTCCAGGGAAGAAAGATTCGGTTTCCCCACAGGCACCGCAAAATCTCCGCTGCCTCCCCGGCTGCAGAAGATACAGCCCCGGGTGTCCAGCGTGCCGTCTCTGTTGGGACAGGTCATGTGAGCATCCAGGGCGATCTTATAGCATTTATGCCGGAAGGTATTCTTGCAGTAGGCGTCCAGGGAATAGTAGGGCTTGCCCAGCCAGAGTTCTTCCCTGCCGCTCATTTGCGGATATGGGATTTGACAGCTTCCGCCACCACTTCCGCCACCTTTGGATTGAAGGCTTCCGGCATGATGTTTTCTTCATTCAGTTCCTCATCCGGAACAAGGCCTGCGATGGCAAGAGCTGCCGCCAGCTTCATTTCCTCTGTGATCTGAGGGGCGCGGCCTTCTAAAGCTCCCTTGAAGATCCCGGGGAAAGCCACCACGTTGTTGACCTGGTTGGGGAAATCGCTGCGGCCGGTCCCCACGATCCTGGCGCCGGCTGCCTTGGCTGCGTCAGGCATGATCTCGGGAACAGGGTTGGCCAGGGCGAACAGGATGGCATCCTGGTTCATGGAAGCCACCATCGCAGGAGTAACGGTGTTGGGTGCGGATACGCCGATGAAGATATCGGCGCCCGCCATGGCGTCCGCCAGCCTGCCGGTGATGCCTCGGGGATTTGTGATCTCTGCCATCTTCTGTACCATCCAGTTTAAGCCCTGGGACTGCCTGGAAACGATTCCGGATCTGTTGCAGAGAATGACGTCCGCAAAGCCATAGGAGAGCAGCAGCTTCGCGATGGCGACTCCCGCGCTTCCTGCGCCGTTGATGACGACTTTACAGTCTTCTTTTTTCTTGCCCGTGATCTTCAGGGAATTGATGATGGCGGCGAGGACTACGATGGCGGTTCCATGCTGGTCGTCATGGAAAACGGGGATATCCAGCGTCTCCTTCAGGCGCTCCTCGATCTCAAAGCATCTGGGGGCGCTGATGTCCTCCAGGTTGATCCCGCCGAAGCTGGGGGCAAGCCAGGTCACAGCCTTGATGATCTCCTCGGTGTCCTGGGTGTTCAGGCAGATGGGAACGGCGTTTACCCCGCCGAATTCCTTAAACAGAACGGCTTTTCCTTCCATAACAGGCATGGCTGCGTCAGGACCGATGTTGCCCAGACCCAGCACGGCGCTTCCGTCAGATACCACGGCGATGGTATTGGCCTTCATGGTGTAGCGATAAGCAGCCTCCTTATCCTGGGCGATCACCTTGCAGGGCTCGGCGACGCCGGGGGTATAGGCAAGGGCCAGATCCTCCCTGGATTTTACGGAAGCCTTGGCGACGGTTTCCAGCTTCCCGTTCCATTGTTCATGGAGAAGCAGTGCTTTTTCATTGATGGTCATATTGAAAATCCTCTCTTCCAGTATATTTTCATAGTCCGGTGATATTTACGCCCTACATCATATAATAAATTTGACCTTGCCGCAAGCCCTATTTTGAGAAAACAGGCAAAAATGGACACAAGGCCGTGGGAGGAGCAAAAAATATGAAAAAGCCTCTTCCAATTTTAGAAAAGCTGTATTATAATCCGGTTTTTGACAGCTTTTTGAGGAAAAAAGTCCCAGAACCCGCTTAAACAGCGGCTTTTGGGACTTTTGC
>CANQBS010000125.1 GCA_947589075.1 uncultured Acetatifactor sp. | reverse complement strand
GGTGACAGTCACCACACACCATTCTTCCCCGCCTTCCGGCATGTTCCTGATATAGCGGTATTCCACCACATTCTGGTTCATCAGGGTCTTCTGCAGCTGCTCCGGCTGAAGACCGTTCCTGGTATCCTCCTGCAGCCGTTCATTCGTTTTCTCAAAGGCGACGCGCTTATTCAAAAGCTCTCTGTAATCCCCTCTGGCTGTAACATTGTGGTTATCCGGATAGATCATACGATAATAATTCTTTGCCAGATCCAGTATGTAAACCTCCCGATAGGAATGGGCGGTACTCTGCAGCGCAGTCCGCAGAAGCTCCTGATCATGCATCTCGCTGAGGAAATCGTTCTCCCGCTTCGTATGATGGATGACCTTATCCGTCACATCGCTGATAAACACATAAAATACGCCGCCATACGTGTCACTCCTGACATAATGGCCGAAATCCTCCACCCAGCGCACTTCACCGTCCCTGCAGATAATCCTGTACTCCACATAGTCAAGGTTCCGCTGGCTCTTTATGATCTGCTCCCCAATGCTTTTCTCCACTTCGTCCAGATCCTCCGGATGCACCATGCCCCGGAAGGAATTCCCCGTCAATTTCCTAAACTGCTCCAGGGTCTCGCACTTATAAAGATACAGGACTTCGTTATTGGCATAAATAATCTCTTCGTTCCCGTCCGCATGATAAATAAAAAAACCACCCGGGATTCCCGACAAAACATCTTCTATTTCAAGTCTGTTGGTCTGTTCCATGTTATTCTCTCCATATCTATGTGCCTGTTGGAACCTGCGTCGGTCTGTTTTTGTTTTCACATGTCCCTATTATCTAACTTTTCCCGAAAAAATTCAATGCCTTTCGGATAACTTCTTTGTGCATTTCTTTTACACCAGGCAGCAGTTCAGCCCGCCTGCACTGTTACTTCATCAGTTCTATGACTTCCTTCGCCCCATGGAACTCTGCCAGTTCTTTGACGGCAAGATCGATCGCCCTGCAATGATAAAAGTCCTGCTGAAAGATATTTCTTTCTTTGACGATAAATTTGTTGGTCTTCCAGTCCATCCTGCAGTCCATGTATCCCACAAACTGGTTGCCCACAAGAATGGAAAGAGGCCACTTCATTCCTTTTTTCTTGAAATATTCAAAAGTAAAGGAATAATCGAAAAAAGTTTCAAGCCAGGCTTTGTCTCTCACCAGGGTATCCATCGGCGAGATCAGCCGGATTTCACAGGGATCCGCAGGGACTTCTCCGCTCAGAAGCGGCAATTTGGATGAATGAATATAGTAGTACTTGCGGCCGATCTTAGAGGGAAGCTTCTCGATCTTACCCTCCTCTTCCAATTCCTCAAATACAGGCAGGACTTCAGCAGTCTTATATCCCGATATATGGGAAATATGAACCGGATCCGTGATCCCAAAGGAGACGATCAGCTTTTCCACAGCCCACTTGACCGCCTGCTTTTCCTCAACAGGATCCTTCCTCCAGTCGGAAAAGCCTGCCTTTTCCTTCAAAATATAAACGGGTTCTCTGAAGGTTCCAGGATTCCTGCCGCAGGTCAGCAGGTCGCCTCTGCGGCACATTCTGTAAAAGGCGCGGAAAACGGGCAGGTTGTAGCTGTGGTCATGCTCTCTCCGATATTTATGCCATTCATCCGATAACCCCAGCTTTTCCCAGATCTGATTCAGGGTCAGTCCCTCACACCCGGACAACTTTTCCTTTAATTCCCTTTCCGCGGCCCGAACTTCTGGACTGTCCCCTTTTTCCAGCCACATTTCATCGGACTCTCCCCACCTTATGATCCCCTTCGTCGCATGGCGGTACAGGGAATACTCCCGGCTGGGGACGAAAAACATATTCCGTTTAAAGGTCCATGTCTCCACGACCTTAAACTCCTTATACGCCGCAGCGTCCAGTTCCTCCGCCCTGAAATCCTTCTTCCTGTTCCAAAGCATGATATACTGGTTTAAGTATATCATGGGATTCGGATCATACTGCAGGCCGCAGATATCCGATACAATGCTCTCGATGCTGTCGGTACTCCTCTTAAGGAGATGCTGACTGTCTAAAATAATATTCCGTAAAAGATTGATATCGTAAGTCGTATTACCCATTTTTGTATCCTCGCTTTAAGATCCTAACCTGATATGCCGTCATGCTTCCTGCATGATCCCTTTATTGATCCCACGAATAGATAACACATCATATTTCCTATTGCGCCAATCAATATAATATTTAAAAGTCTCTTATATCCTTTGCTTTTGAAAATGGTATGATATCCCCGAATCCAGTTTCACGATATGCCGTTTCTTCATGCATATAATCCACAATTTCCTTTGCCTTATAGTTTTTAAACTTTCTTATTACCGCATCCAATATATTTTTATCCTCCTCAGTCAATACGCTATAATTCATTCCAGGAGTAGGATAAATATGCAGCATAGAGTCATAACTATAACTTTCTTCCTCATGAATATTCAGTTTTTCCAAATTCATGAGACTATAATGACCAACAGGAAGCGCCCCCATGTCGTTATGTTTATATACCATACCCGTTATGGCATATCCCCTATTCTTATAGGAAAGGACATCAACATACCAAAGCATCTTCATTAGCTTCACTTTAAAAAGATTGGTGACATGCTCAGCAATATAAGAAACGGAAGCCTCGATCTTATCAATATTTAAAGTTACAAACCCATTGGAATCCGACGGTTCCCCAAAGCAGGCATATTCTCCTTCCAACGCTTGCCGCGTTAGATATTCTTTTCCATAAGAATCAAGTTTTTCAACAATCTTTTCCCTAACTTCCAATCTTTTAAGTCCCGGAAATTTCTCAGCATTTTTTTTCAAGAATTCCAGCGCCTGTAAAGGATTATCTTTAATGAGACGCAGCATTGTATCATATGCCTCGTCCTGAATCGCCTTACTCTCGTACCTGGAAATTGTTGCTTCTCCCCATCCCAGCAATCTGGCAAGATCTACCTGAGATAATCCATAACTTTCTCTTATCGCAACAATCTCATCGGAAGTAAGCAATCCATGCTTCACACGATAAGCATTTCGGGCATTAAGAAGATTTTCATTCGTCATAGAGCCGGTTTCAAATTCATTTTCATTTTCTTCAGCATTTGCGCAATAGTAAAACCTTTCTTCGTAAGAAATCTTCTCTCCTTTCAGAGTAATCGTTGCAAAACGCTTTCTTTCCTCAATTTCATGCTTCTTGTCACATAATGGACAATCCATATAAATCTTTTTCATTAATATGCTGCCTTCCATCGCCTTTTCCTCCTTTTCCCCGCTTATGCATAAGGAAATTTCATTGAATCTCTTGCATAATGAAATGATACACATAAAACGTACCTTCTCCGATCCCCCTTGATTTTCAGCTTTATATAAACAAGTCGCTTGTTAATAATCTTTCCAAATACAAATAAAAGCGGCGGCTTTAAATCATCCCTGTCTATCCTGGTCTCAGAGTATTCCTCAACTGTTAATTCCTTAAGCTGTTCTATTACATCCCAGGCATCATAACCTAAATCTAATAAAGTATATGGTGTAGAATGCTCTTCATCATCTGTCTTTTTCTTTTTAATCAATATAAGATCAGAATCTATGTCAAAATCCTCTTTTTCCAGAAGAGCTTTCATCTCTTCCAGAAAAGTGATAACATCTCTTTTCTTCGATAAAGTACTGAGCAGAATAATTCTCACCTCCTCAAGCTATATTACTATCAATTGATAGTATACTCATCAATTGATAGTATGTCAAGTGTTTTTACCACCATAGACTTGTAAATATTTACTAATCTTTACTGCTGAACATTTACTGAAAATGGAAAAAGCGAAAGGGAAAAAAAGAGCACAGGCAAGTCACGCCATTGATTTTATCTCTCAAGCTGAATATAATACTGTCAGGGCAAGAAACATTTGGATATATCAAGATGGTCGTTTTGCAATTGCCTAATAGAATATGAAATGATGAGGAGCAAACCATGAACTTTACGAACAATGCCATACTGCAGATCGCAATGCAGCAGTCCGCCATAGACGCGAACTGTGATGCGGGAGATTTTCTGAGGTCTGAAAACAGGATCGTTCAATCGGCTGTGAATCCCAGGGCGAGAAAATATCTTTCCCTTCCCCTTGACTGCAATCTGATCTCCTATGGGAACAATATCGTTGCCTCCATCAACGAAAAATACCGTATCATCGTATCAGACTATATTCATCGCTTTCCGGCGGAGCATTGCTTCGAAACGCCGAATATGCATGTTTTAAACGATGCGCTGCAGAAGGAAGGTCTCAGGATCTGCTTTATGGCAGAATATTTTCTGCCGGACCTTCATGAGCTGAAAATTTTGAACTGTCCTTATACAATAAGGCTGATGCACCAGGAGGACTTTCAGGCGCTTTACACCCCCGAATGGAGCAATGCCTTGTGCGAAAAGCGCCGGGAACTGGACATCTTAGGGGTCGGCGCATATGACGGCAAAACTTTGGCAGGGCTGGCTGCGTGCTCCGCTGACTGCGAAACCATGTGGCAGATCGGCGTGGATGTGCTGCCCGCCTATCGAAGACTGGGCATCGCCTCCGCACTCACAAGCCGCCTGGCATTTGAAATCCTGGGACGTGAAAAGGTTCCTTTTTACTGTGCCGCATGGTCGAACATCAAATCCGTGCGCAACGCCATCAAAAGCGGCTTTCGCCCTGCCTGGGTGGAGATGACTGCAAAGGAAGTTTCCTTTGTCGATGAAATGAACCGGGAAAAATAGCTGTGGTTCATTACAGCATACAGCGCCGTTCAAATTGATTCAACACTTCCTCCCTTCAAATCGATTCAGCACTTTCAGCATATCCTCAGGAAGTCTCTTTCGACACTCTGCCTTCAGCTCTTCCGGCACCCCGTAAAAGGCTTCCGCCATCGCGCCGGCAATACAGGTCAGGGTATCACAATCGCCGCCCAGGGATACCGCTGTCCGGATGACATCTTCAAAGTTATCCCCTTCCAGAAAGGCCGTAATTGCTTCCGGAACCGTTTCCTGACAGCTCTCCACATGGTGATATCCCGGTCTGATCTCATCGCAGGTTCTGGAAAGATCATAGCCAAACTCCCGAATGATATAATCTTTTATTTCATCCTTTGCCGAGCCGTTTCTTGCCATGAATATTGCACTGGCCGCTGCCTCAGCGCCCTTGATTCCCTCCGGATGATTATGCGTCACCTCTGCTGTCAGTTTTGCATACCTTCTTGTTTCCTCAAGCGTACCATAAAGCCATCCTGCCGAAGAGACTCTCATTGCGGAGCCGTTCCCCCAGCTGCCGTAAGGCCTGGGCTGACAGCGGGCAAACAGCCAGTTTGCAAATCTCACGCCGTATCCGGCATTCGGATATTTTCTTCCCCATACCCGCATCGCCCTGGTTACTGCCTGACGAACCTCCTCATCGCTTGACTCCCTATCAAAGCTCATCAACGCCTCCCCATCAAGTTCCTTCAAAGCCTCCCCATCAAGGCTCATCAATGTCTTCCCATCAAGGCCCTTCAAAGCCTCCTCAAGTCCCATCAATGCCTCCGCTACGGCAATCGTCATAACGGTATCATCCGTAAACTGGGATCCCCTGCTAAAAAGCGGGAAATCCTTGGTCTTACCGCCCCTGTCAAACTCATACGGTGCGCCGATCATATCTCCTAAAATTGCTCCATACATATATTACATCCTCCTTTGCTTTCCTGATGATACAAGTATATCCCAAAAAGAAAAGAGAGTGGTCGTTTACAAGGCGACAATTATATGATCATTTGTGGATATCGCAATGAAATCACCTCATTACGCTTTTATTATACGACTACATCCTTGTAGCGAAGGCTTCACACCACACCTTAACCGTTCCGTCTTTCATGGTGGACTCGTTTTGCCAGTGAAATTTATCCGGCGCGATTTCCGTAAATACCCATCGGTTTCGTCTGCTGTTTATGTTTGTTAATACAATGCGACCATTTTCTTTTGTCCCAACAAAGCGGCTCATGGTTTTATAGCAGGTATATACCATGTCCCATTTATTGGTACCCGGATTAAACATCCTTATCGTCGCACCATATTCCTCCGATACTTTGGAGGGTTTTGATCGGAATCCTCTCGCGGGGCAGATGAAAACATCCTGAATACCGAGGCCTTCCAGAATCCTCGCAAAGTGCCATTCCCCTTTCATATGCCGCTCTTTTTCTGTACCCCGGTTATATACAAAACTCAAACTTCCCATATTAAAAATGGGGTTCGCACCTTGAAAAATCAATACTTTAGCTCATAAAATAGCGTCAGG
>CANQBS010000124.1 GCA_947589075.1 uncultured Acetatifactor sp. | reverse complement strand
GGTCATGAGCGACGCGGACCGGGTGACCAACTTTTATGTGGATATGGCGCCCTATGTCCTGGTGCATGGGTTCACGATTTTCTTCACCGTGGTGGTGATGTGGTCCCTAAACTGGCAGATGACCGTCCTTTCCGTGATCCTCGTGCCCCTGTTAGCGGTGGTGAGCGTGATCCTCCAGCCCAGAGTCTGGGTCATGTTCGGCAAAAGGCACCGGGCGGAGCGTTCCCTTAACAGCTGTGTCAGCGACAATCTGACCGGCGCCAGGGTGGTAAAAGCCTTCGGACAGGAGGAAAGAGAGATCCAGAGATTCACCAGCTACAGCAAAAGACTGCAGAAATCGGAGGTATCCATCTCCTACTGGCAGAATTATTTTCAGCTGTTCTACGGCGCTGCCCAGGAACTGGCGGCCATTGCGGTATGGGCTCTGGGAACCTATTTTATCCTGGGAAGGACCGGAACCATGGATCTGGGGGTGGTGATCACCTTTGCCGGCTATGTGGGTCAGCTGCAGGGTCCCATGCGTTTCCTTGCCAATATTTCCCATCGGGCGGCGGACTGTATGAACAGCGCCCAGAGAATGTTTGAGATCATGGACGCCATCCCGGAGGTGCAGGAGGCGGAGGCGCCGAAGCGGCTGGAGGAGCCGAAGGGCGAGGTGGTCCTGGAGCATGTGACCTTTGGCTATGAGGTGAACCGGGCCGTCCTTAAGGACGTGAACCTGAGGATCCCGGCAGGAAGCATGATCGGCATCGTCGGGAGATCCGGAGCGGGAAAGTCCACCCTGGTGAACCTGATCTCCAGAATGTATGATCCCCAGGAGGGCAGGATCCTGTTGGACGGCATCGACATCCGGGAGCTTTCCTTCCACGATCTGAGAAGGAGTGTGGCGCTGGTGTCCCAGGAGACCTATATCTTCCAGGGAACAGTGGCTGAAAATATCGCATATTCCAATCCCAATGCTTCTCTGTGGGATATCGTGGACGCCGCGAAGCTGGCGGGCGCCCATGAATTTATCATGCAGATGAAGGACGGGTACGATACGGTGATCGGGGCTTCCGGTCAGGGGCTGTCCGGCGGGGAACGGCAGAGGATCTCCATTGCCAGGGCGGTTCTGGCCAATCCCAAGATCCTGATCCTGGACGAGGCAACGGCTTCCGTGGATACGGAGACGGAGCGGCTGATCCAGCGCTCCCTGCAGCGGCTCGTGAAGGGCAGGACCACGATTTCCATCGCCCACAGGCTTTCCACCCTGCGGGATGCGGACTACCTGTTCGTCATAGACAATGGAGAGATCGCGGAAGAAGGAACCCAGAAGGAGCTGGAAGAGAAGAAGGGAATCTATTACAAGCTTCTGGAGCTCCAGACCAAGGCGCTGGCGTTGAAGGCCGTGGAGTAGACCGGAGGTGAGAGCCTCCGGCGCGAAGGTGTCTGAGCGGGAGCGCCGGGCGGAAAGTGTCGAAATAAATTATGTCGGCGCGTGAAGCATTGGAAGAAATAGAGACAGAAAAGAGGATGAGTATGGCTGGATTTGGATTTGGAGGACCCGGAGGACCGGGGGGACCCGGAGGTCCCGGGGGACGAAGAGGACCCGGCGGGCGCGGTCCCGGCGGCCCGGAGAAGGAATTTAATCTGGAGCAGATGGACCAGGAAATGGAGGAAATGCTGCGGACCAGATTTTTAACCAGGGAAAATGCGGTCTTTGAGCGGACCGGGGGCGGCTTCTTAAAGCTTCAGGTGGAAGGGGAGAGCTATCCCAGGGTCAGCGTGGTCAGGATGTTCCCTTTCCGGGAAAAGGAAAGGTATCTTTCGGTCAGGACCACGGATGAGCGTTCCAGGGAAATCGGCATCGTGAAGGATCTGAATGATTTCCCGGAGGATGTCCGGAGGATGCTTTTGGAACAGCTGGATCTGCGCTATTTTACCCCTGTGATCACAAAGGTGATCAGCATCAAGGACGAGTTCGGATATTCCTATTGGGAAGTGATGACGGATCACGGCGCCTGCAGATTTACCGTGCGCATGGGAGGCAATTCCATCGTCCATCTTTCCGACGTCAGGATCCTGGTCATGGATATTGATGAAAACCGTTTTGAGATCCCGGATCTGGAGAAGCTTTCTTCTGCCGAAAGAAAGAAGCTGGATCTGTTTATCTGAGTCCGTCCCGCCGCTTTGCGGCTGCCGCTGCTCATGAAATGGCGGCTGGCTGAACTGTTACATAAAAACATTGGAGGAAAAGGTGAATCTTTTATTTCCGTTATCAGAGACAAATCAAAAAGCATGCAATCTCGGCGCCGGGGAGGAGATTTTCTACTGCCTTCCCCTGGATCTTACGCTGGATGGAAATTATCAGGAAAATGCTTACACTATCGTGACCGACAGGCGTATTTTCACCCTGGAGCAGGGAAAAGTGACCCGCAGCATTTCCATGGAGGAGTGTGAGCGGGTGTTCAGCGAGGCCATGATCTCCTGCGGCGTTTTTGCCGTTGTGACGGAGGGCGGCAATGAGCAGGTTTTCGGCAGATTTTCCGGCTCCCATTTTGTCAGATATTCCTATCTGTCCAGGGGCGTCCAGCTGATTAAGCGGGGAAGCCGGGAAAGGGTGGTCAGCCAGGAATATGAAAAAATCTGTCCTAAGTGTGGCCGCGCCCTGCCGGGAACCAGCACCTGTCCCTACTGTGCTGGCAAGAGGGAAGGCTTTGTGCCTTTTTTCCTGGATATTTTCAAAGCCCACTGGAAGGAAACGGCGGTGATCCTCGTCCTGATGCTGATCTCCAGCCTGATCTCCGTGGCAAATCCCGCGGTGCAGAAGACCTTGGTGGACGATGTGCTGGTTTCAGAGGACCGTCAGACCGGGAAGGCTGTGGTGTGTATTTTCCTGATGTTTTTGATCGGCGTGGGAAATGTGGTGGTCAATGTGGTGAAGAATTACCAGTGCGCCAAGCTGGGGGCAAGGGTGAGCCACGACCAGAGGATGAAGCTTTTTGAAAAGATCCAGCTTTTGTCCCTTTCCTTTATCAACGACAGGACCCCGGGAATGCTGATGAACCGGGTGGCGAGGGATACCATGCGGATCAAGGATTTCCTGACGGATACCTTCTGCAACGCTTTTACCGTGATCATTTTGTTCCCCTGCGTGGGAATCTATATGCTGGTGCTGAACTGGAAGCTGGCGCTTTTGGCCTTTGTGTTCGTGCCCTTTTCCGTGGCCTTGTCCGTTTCCAGGAGAAAGCAGGTCAGGCGCAGGTTCCGGAAGCACGGGCGCAAGAGCGATAAGGTGAACAGTCTGCTGCATGATGTGATCCGGGGAATGGATGTGGTGAAGTCCTACGGACAGGAGCAGAGGGAATCGGATTTCTTTGCCGAAGCCACGGAGGAGCTGGCGGAGATCGAGCGTCGAAACGAAACCTTTTTTGCAGTATTTTTCCCGATGCTGACCTTTGTGCTGGGGCTCGGCACCTACCTTGTGACCTACTTCGGAGGCTTAAGCACTCTGGCAGGGGATATGACTCCGGGAGAACTGCTGCAGTTTATCAATTACGCTTCCCTGATGTACGGTTATGTGGGATGGATCAGCAACCTGCCCAGGACCCTGATGAACATGCTCACCAGCGTGGAGAGGATCGGGGATGTGATGAACCAGGAGCCCGAGATCGCCGACGATGCATCCTCTGTGGAGCACGCCGTCCAGGGCCTGGTGGAATATCAGGATATGTCCTTCGGATATAAGGCCTACCAGCCGGTGCTGGAAAATATTGACCTGACCATCCGGCAGGGAGAGATGATCGGCCTGGTGGGGGCTTCCGGCACAGGAAAATCCACCATGATCAACCTGATCATGCATCTGTATGAGGCGGATGACGGGAAGCTTCTGATCGACGGGACGAATGTGAAGGATATCAAGCTCCACAATTACCATTCCCAGATCGGCGTGGTGCTGCAGGAGAATTTCCTTTTCGCGGGAACGATTTACAACAATATCCGTTTTGCGAGACCCGACGCCACCTATGAGGAGATCATCCAGGCGGCGAAAATGGCAAACGCCCACGATTTTATCTGCCGGACTCCCGACGGCTATGAGACCTATGTAGGAGAGCATGGGTATAATCTGTCCGGCGGGGAGCGCCAGAGGATCGCCATTGCCCGGGCAATTCTCAACAATCCCAGACTTCTGATCCTGGACGAGGCCACCGCAAGCCTGGATACGGAAAGCGAGTACCTGATCCAGAGGGCGCTAAACCGCCTGATCAAGGGCAGGACCACCATCGCCATCGCCCACAGGCTTTCCACCTTAAAGGACGCAGACCGGCTGGTGGTGCTGGACGGGCACCGGATCGTGGAGATGGGAACCCACAAGGAGCTTATGGACAGGAAAGGGATTTATTACAAGCTTGTGATCGCCCAGCTTTCCATGAACGGGCAGCTGGAACAGGAAGGATAGGAGTGAAAAGGGTGGGAGCTAAGAGTAAATGAGCCAGGAGTGTAAGCTTCCGGCTCATTTGCGCAAAAATCTTATTCCTGTCAGTCCGTCGCGGAAATCATGGGCTGAATAAACTTCTTGATCGCCTCAAAGCTTTCGATGCTGATATCATGCTCGATGCGGCAGGCGTCCTCCACGGCCACCTTCGGGTCCACTCCCAGCCGGATCAGCCATTGGGAAAGAAGCTGATGTCTCTCATAGATCATCTCTGCAATCTTCCTGCCTGTGTCCGTAAGGTAGATAAAGCCTTCCTTGGTGACGGTGATATGCTCCTTTTCCCGCAGGTTTTTCATAGCAACGCTGACGCTGGATTTTTTAAACCCCAGTTCCTCTGCGATATCCACTGAGCGCACCACGGGACGGGACTTGCTTAAGATCAGGATGGTTTCCAGATAATTCTCTGCAGATTCGTTAATATGCATGCTGCTCACTCCTCATAAATAAAAAACCGATAAATAAAAACCGAATATCCAGGAACACCCTTATTATAGCACATTTTTCCGGCGGGAACAAGCGGGAAAAAGGCGAAGGAATAGGATCTCCACCATAATTTACTCGACATTACGAGAGCGGAATTTTAAAAGAAAAAAGGTATTGACAATAGCATCAAAAGCGCATATACTGTACTTATCGAACAAGTACGCTAAATACAATAAATACGCTAAATACAATAAATACGCATAGAAGGGTTTGAATCAATGGAAATCATCATAAGCAACAGCAGTGATAAGCCTATTTATGAGCAAATATGTATGCAGATCAAAAATCTGATTATGAACGGAACTTTATCTGCCGGTGAAGCGCTGCCGTCCATGCGGATATTGGCAAGAGACCTGCATATCAGCGTGATTACTGTCCAAAGGGCTTATGAAGATCTGACCCGTGACGGATTTATTGAAACAGTATCTGGAAAGGGGAGTTTTGTCGCGGCTCCAAACAAGGAGTTTATCCAGGAAGAACAGCTGCGCATAGCAGAGGAGCTGCTGCAAAAGGTTGCAGAGATCGGCAGGGCGCATGGAATCGGTTATGAACAAATGGCCAATATTTTGAAGTTGTTTTATGAAGAATGATCAGGAGGCGGGAGCATGGAAGAAAACAACATTTTAGTACGGGATTTATGCAAACAGTTTGATGGATTTTTGTTAGATCATGTTTCATTTCAAGTCCCGAAAGGCAGAATTGTCGGCTTCATTGGAGAAAACGGCGCGGGCAAGAGCACGACCATTAACCTGATACTGGATGAATTAAAAAAGGACAGCGGGCAGATACAGATTTTCGGTATGGAAAATACGGTTCTCTCTGTCCGAGAAGATATTGGCGTTGTCTTTGACGAGTGCAATTTCCATGACGTATTTAATGTGTCGGACATTGAAAAAATATTGTCCGGCGTATATAAGTCGTGGGACAGCAGCCTTTACAGGCAGTACCTGAAAAAATTCAAGATCCCCGAAAGAAAACAAATCGGCTCTTTTTCCAAGGGTATGAAGATGAAACTTTCCATTATCTGCGCTATGGCGCATAAACCGAAGCTGCTGATTTTGGATGAAGCGACTACAGGGCTTGATCCGGTTGTGCGTGATGAAATACTGGATCTATTTCTGGAATTCATACAGGACGAAGAGTGTTCTGTTTTCTTTTCCTCCCACATCACGTCGGACATACAGAAGATTGCAGATTATGTAATTCTGATCCATCAGGGCAAAATTATTTTCGAGGAACAAAAAGACGACCTGGTTTATCATTTCGGGATCATGAAGTGCGGGAGAGAAAAGTTCGCATCCATATCCCCGGATGATTATATCATCCACAGGAGGACCCATGTGAGCGTGGAGTGCCTTGTCCGCGATAAAGAAGCGGTCAGGCGCAAATACAAAGATGTTGTAGTTGATCATGCAACACTGGAAGACATTATGCTTTTTTACATCAAAGGAGACGCGGTATGAAAGGATTGATCTACAAGGATATTACCATATTTTTT
>CANQBS010000123.1 GCA_947589075.1 uncultured Acetatifactor sp. | reverse complement strand
GGAAGCAGGACCTGCCGCCATGTTGTCCGGATGAAGGGTACGGCCGGTGCCGCCGCCGGAAGCCACGGAGAAGTACTTCTTGCCCGCTTCGGTCCTTTCCTTCTTGTATGTACCGGCTACCGGATGCTGGAACCTGGTGGGGTTGGTGGAGTTGCCGGTGATGGATACGTCTACGTTCTCCTTCCACATGATGGCAACGCCTTCCGGAACGCTGTTGGCGCCGTAGCAGTTCACCTTGGAACGAAGTCCCTCGGAATAAGGGGTTCTGTACAGCTCCTTTACGGTATTGGTATAAGGATCGTACTCTGTCTCCACAAAAGTGAAGCCGTTGATACGGGAAATGATCTTGGCGGCGTCCTTGCCCAGGCCGTTTAAGATAACCCGCAGAGGTTTCTGACGGACCTTGTTGGCCTTCTCAGCGATACCGATAGCGCCCTCAGCAGCGGCGAAGGACTCATGTCCTGCTAAGAAGCAGAAGCAGTCGGTATCCTCTTCCAGCAGCATCTTGCCAAGGTTTCCGTGGCCAAGACCTACCTTACGGGTATCGGCAACAGAGCCGGGAATACAGAAAGCCTGCAGGCCTTCTCCAATGGCGGCCGCGGCATCAGCGGCCTTGCGGCAGCCCTTCTTGATGGCGATGGCAGCGCCTACAGTATAAGCCCAGCATGCGTTTTCAAAACAGATAGGCTGGATCTTCTTAACCTGATCATAAACATCCAGACCGGCGTCCTTGGTGATCTTCTCCGCTTCTTCGATCGAGGAGATACCATAGCTATTCAATACAGAATTAATTTTATCAATACGTCTTTCATAAGATTCGAATAAAGCCATCTTCCATGTCCTCCTCTAATTATTCTTTCCTGGGGTCAATGATCTTCACGGCGTCAGCTACACGGCCATACTGCCCCTTCGCCTTCTCCCATGCGGTGTTGGGATCATCGCCCTTCTTGATAAAGTCGGTCATCTTTCCAAGGCTTACGAACTGGTAACCGATGATCTCGTCGTTAGCATCCAGAGCGATACCGGTCACATAGCCCTCTGCCATCTCCAGATAACGGGGACCCTTTGCAAGCGTGCCGTACATGGTTCCTACCTGGCTTCTTAAGCCCTTGCCCAGATCCTCAAGACCTGCGCCTACCGCCAGACCTTCCTCGGAGAACGCGCTCTGGGAACGTCCGTAAACGATCTGCAGGAACAGCTCTCTCATAGCGGTATTGATGGCGTCGCAGACCAGATCCGTATTCAGGGCTTCCATAACAGTCAGTCCCGGAAGGATCTCAGCTGCCATAGCCGCAGAATGGGTCATGCCGGAGCAGCCGATGGTCTCCACCAGCGCCTCCTGGATGATGCCTTCCTTCACATTCAGGGTAAGCTTGCAGGCACCCTGCTGGGGAGCGCACCAGCCAACACCATGTGTAAAGCCGGAAATGTCTTCTACTCTCTTCGCCTGAACCCACTTTGCTTCTTCAGGAATGGGTGCGCAGCCATGATGTACACCTTGTGCCACGGGGCACATTTCTTCAACTTCCTTTGAATAAATCATGTGAAATCTCCTTTCGAATCTCTTTGATTATAAAGCATAATCATCACGTCTATTCTCTCATATCTTGGACAAAAAATCCAGTGCTTTTTATTATTTTTTTGTCAAAACATGGACGCGCAAACCTTTTATTCCTCTAAAAGAATCCCCGGCCTCCATGGCTCTCCCAGTTTGATCACCACATAGCTGATTCCCAGCTCATCATTTGTCAAATACTGCATATATCCCACGGAAGGATAAGATGGCATTTCATCCACCTTCTGTCCGAAGCTCTCTTCAAAATAAGCGTCGATCACTGCGGTTTCCCCTTCGGAAAAATAAGAAGGTACCGAATATCCCAGCACATTCATCAAAAATTTAATACGATTCCTGTTAACAGACGCTACCTCATGGCTGAAATTAGAGCTGCCGATCGCTTCTCCTTTCAGCGCCGTACCATTATAAGGGATCTCCGGGATACCCAGGAAGATGTAATTATCAAAAGAATCATCCAGTTCGTATCCGGCCTTTATCTCCTGAATATCATAATACAGCTTTTCCGCGATCTGTACGTCATACTCAAATCTCCATTGTTCCGTATAATAAAGGCGGTTACAATAATTCATATAAAAGGAAATATCCCTGCCAAGCATCAGTAAGACTGCCAGCCAGGCAGCTGCAATGGTTCCCTTCCAAATAACCTTTTTCTGACTCCAAAAAGAGGGCAGCATACTGACGATCAGATACATCATGCATCCCTGGGAAAGAGGCATCACAAGCTGCATTCTGTAACGGATTTGTCCGCCATAAAAAAGGATAAAAAAATAAGGAGAAACGATCAGAAAGATTTCAGCCAATACGATTAAAATATTGCTGCTTCTGCGAAGCTTTCCCGACGGGGCTAACCGATAGATCGTAACGCCCAAAAACACCAGGGCAATCATCCCATAACTTCCAGAATAATAAGGCGGATCATCCTGCAGGGTCCTTAGTATCTCTTTTATGCACTGTATCACTCCTGCCCGGAAGCCCACATCTCCCCATACGATCTGACTGCCCAGATAACTTGTCCCCTTGCTGAAAAACAACCTGAACAATATCAGATAGGACAGGAAACCTGCCAAAAAGCTCCCCGCGTGAAAAAGGATCCATTGAAACTGCTGTCTGACGCTCCGTTCATTCTTCAGTCCATCCAGCAGAAACATCATTGCAATCCCCACG
This sequence comes from uncultured Acetatifactor sp., assembly GCA_947589075.1. Lineage (GTDB taxonomy): Bacteria > Bacillota > Clostridia > Lachnospirales > Lachnospiraceae > Acetatifactor. Next base: position 4,055 of record CANQBS010000123.1, on the reverse strand, counting down.
GCATAGATCACGACCAATACCTGGTAGCTGGAAAAGATCAGATTCATTAGGACCACTGCCAAAGAAAGGCACCACCATCGGCACACCCCCCGCTTTTTTCTCGCGAACTCCGTCGCCAGCAGACTCACCGCAGTCAAAATGCAGGCGAACAGCACCTGTGCGCTCTGATTGATAAAATAAATCTGTTCCGCCCAGAAAGGAGAAACGATCACGGAAGCGCCTAATGCCAGAAGCATCACATTGACCCGCGCTTCCTCTGCCCCTCCTGCAATATAAAACAACGCGCCAAAAGCTGCAGGAACAAAGATGATAAAAAGGAAGGCCAGAGCCTGCGCATAATACAAATTGAACCAGTCCAGGCCAAAGAACTTTCCCAGCCAGACCAGTCCCGGCCGTCCAAGTTCTTTAAAATTATCTATTCCATTCATGATCGCGTCCGTATCCACGCCAAATCCCTGATAAAACAAGATCGATCCATGTGTCAGGAATGCCAATACCCCTAAAAGGACAATACTCCACCTTGTCTTTTTAAAGTATCCTTTTAACATATCCAATGTATCCTTCATCATAAACAGTTCCCTTTTCTTACCACCTCTCCCGTTTTCTTAAAGATGCTGTTCGCAGGAACAACGCCCCTTACCATGGATGTGGGATAAATATTGCTGCATCTTCCGACGACCGTACCGGGATTCAGGACACTGTTGCATCCCACCTCCACACAGTCCCCCAGCATGGATCCAACCTTCTTTAAGCCTGTGGCGATTTCCTCTCCGTCCCCCTTGATCACCACCAAAGTCTTGTCGCTTTTCACATTAGAGGTGATGGAGCCGGCACCCATATGAGCCTTATAGCCCAGGATGCTGTCCCCCACATAATTGTAATGAGGAACCTGTACCTTATTGAACAGGACCACGTTCTTAAGCTCCGTGGAATTGCCCACCACAGCGCCCTTCCCTACAATGGCGTTTCCCCGCACAAAGGCGCAGTGGCGGATCTCCGCTTCCTCGTCCACGATCAAAGGACCGTTCAGACAGGCGGTAGGAGCCACCTTCGCTGATCTGGCGATCCAGATATCTTCGCCCTTCTTTTCATAAATCTCCTCCGGCAGCGTCTGCCCCAGGGCTAAAATAAAATCGTGAATCTTCGGCAAAAGCTGCCAGGGATATTCCGCTTCTGCAAACAGATCCGACGCTATGGTCTGGGTCAGATCATAAAGTTCTGCAATGGTCACGTTTTTCATCCGATTTCTCCTTTCTTCCGCGCCCGTCATCTGCTCCTCACATAATTGGGCTCCGCCTGTTTAAAGCAGGTATAAAGCAGGCCCTGATTATTAAGCTGTTTGACGTAATTGGTGCGCCTGCTCACAAAGCTGTCCAGCTTCTGCATGTACTCATCCGCCGTGATATTCCCTTCCGCTACCATGGTAAGCCCTTTTTCCCAGCTGGCTGTCAGAGCCGGATCCAAAAGCGGCCTGATGGAGCTGTTCACCACATCATAGATCAGCTCCCCCATCTGGGTCGGGGTGAGCACCTGGGTTTTTTGATTCAAAGCAAGATATTCTATATTCACCAGCTTTTTCAGGATCTCAGCCCGGGTGGCGCTGGTTCCGATACCGCTGCCCTTGATCTGAGCCCGCAGCTCTTCATCCTCTATAAACTGTCCCGCATTTTCCATGGTGAGAATAATGCTTCCGGAGGTATATCTTTTGGGCGGGGAAGTCTCCCCTTCCCTGATCTCATAGGAATCTGTCTTCAAACGGGCGCCCTTTCTCAGCCCCTTTAAAAGCTCCAGCATCCGGGCGTCGCATTTGATCTCTTCTTCTTTTAGCCCGCCGCCGTCCTTTCCATTGTCCTTTTCCTGCGCGCCGCTTTCCTCCTCCGGCCAGAAACCCTCAGAAACTCCATTCTTATCTCCTCCGGCTTCCTTCCTTTTTATGAAAGAATAGACCGTAATCGGCAGATAGCCTTCCTCTAACAGCACTTTGAAGCTGGAAAAAAAGCGTTCCTCCTTCACCCTGATACACAGAGAGATCTTCTGATAAACCGCCGGCGGATAGAAAATACTTAAAAATCTGCGGACGATGACTTCATAAACCTTCCTGTCAAGCTCCGGCAGGGAATTCAGGTTATTTAATCCCTGACCGGTAGGGATAATGGCGTAATGGTCGGTGATCAACTTATCGTTGGTATAACGGGTCTTCCCGATATTTTTATAACTGCCCTGGGTCAGGATCTGTTCTGCGAAGCTCCTGACCGGACCATATCCCTTCAGGCCGAAAATATTTCTGGATATTTCCTTTGCCACGGCGCTGGAAAGCACCCTGGCGTCCGTCCTGGGGTAAGTGACCATTTTTTTCTCATACAGCTCCTGGACGATCCGAAGGGTCTCATCCGGGCTGATCTTAAACAATTTCGCACAGGTATTCTGTAATTCCGCCAGGTTATAAAGAAGGGGAGGATTCTTGCTTTCCTTCTTGCGCTCAATGCTCTCCACTACAGGCACGGGAGAGACAGATGCGTAACCGGCGGCCGCTTCCGGTTCCTGCGGACCCTCCATCTGCCTGCAGCCCGGACTTCCGCATCCCCCGTTCCTGCCGTCAGAAGGCTCCTGCAGATAATCTATGAGCTTCTGGGCGGACGCCTTTTCCTTAAAACCGTTTTCCTTATATAATAGAGGGGACATATAGTATTTAGAACCTTCCACTGCCCGCCATTCAGCCGAAATCTTTCTCTCCTGCAGCAGGAAATTACCCATCACCCGGTAGAACGGGGTCTTCACGAAGCTTCTGATCTCCCGTTCTCTGTTGACGATCATTCCCAGCACACAGGTCATGACCCTGCCCACCGAGATCACCGCCCTGTCCCGTTTCAGGTACGCCTTCACGTTCTGACCGTATTTTAAAGTCAGTACCCTGGAAAAATTGATCCCCATGAGGTAATCTTCCTTGGCCCGCAGATATGCGGCGTCGCTCAGATGGTCGTATTCCGACAGATCCTTTGCCTCCCGGATCCCCCTTAAGATCTCTTCCTCCGTCTGGGAATCGATCCAGACCCGTTTTCTGACTTTCCCCTTTACCCCTGCCATCTGCTCCACCAGACGATAGATATATTCCCCTTCCCGGCCGGAGTCCGTGCAGACATAGATCGTGGTCACATCCGGGCGGTTTAAAAGGGAGCTCACAGTAGTGAATTGTTTTTTTACACTGTCTATGACCTCATACTTAAATTCCTTGGGAATAAAGGGAATGGTATCGAAGCTCCACCTGCGGTATTTTTCGTCATAGGCCTCCGGATAGCTCATGGTCACCAGATGACCCACGCACCAGGTCACAATGGAATCCGCAGATTCCAGGTAACCGTCCCGGGAACTGGTATTCAGTTTTAAAGCCTTGGCAAATTCCTTCGCCACGCTGGGCTTTTCAGCGATATATAAGTTTTTGCCCACACATCCCCCTGTCCTTTATGCACACAGGGATGACCGGCACAGAGCAGGACATCCCTTGATTTTTGGTTCACAGCCTGTTATCAGGCATTTTATATTATTTTCCAGTGATATAACCCTGGGCTGTCAAAAGCTCCGCGCAAAGCACGGCGCCGCCTGCGGCGCCCCTCACCGTATTGTGGGAAAGCCCCACAAACTTCCAGTCGTAGATGCTGTCCTCCCTAAGCCTTCCTACGCTGATCCCCATTCCCTTCTCATAATCCACGTCCAGGGCTACCTGAGGCCTGTTGTCCTCCTCCAGATACTGGATAAACTGCTTCGGGGCGCTGGGAAGGCCCAGCTCCTGGGGCACTCCCCTGAAGGAACGGAGCTTCTCGATGAGCTGTTCCTTCGTAGGCTTTTTTGCGAATTTTACAAAAACAGCAGCCGTATGCCCGTTTAACACCGGCACCCGGATGCACTGACAGGTGATCCTGGGAGTCTGAGCCGGCACGATCACGCCGTTTTCAATCCTGCCCCAGATGCGCAGAGGCTCCTTCTCGCTCTTTTCTTCCTCTCCGCCGATATAGGGAATGATATTTCCCACCATCTCCGGCCAGTCCCTGAAGGTCTTC
>CANQBS010000122.1 GCA_947589075.1 uncultured Acetatifactor sp. | reverse complement strand
AATATCCTTTCCTGCAACACTAACGGCAACTTTTTTGCCGGAGCCTTTAGAAGTGGAAGTTAACTTTTCACTTCACTTCTGTTTTTCTTCAACCTCATTCTCTGCCGTTCTGCCTCTTCAGTTCTTCGATCTCATCGAACACCACATCGTTGAGAACCTTGATATAGGTCCCTTTCATGCCGGAGGACCGGGACTCGATCACCCCCGCGCTTTCAAACTTACGCAGGGCGTTCACAATGACTGAACGGGTGATTCCCACCCTGTCTGCGATCTTGCTGGCTACGAGGATCCCCTCCATGCCGTTCAGCTCGTCAAAGATATGGGTGATGGCTTCCATCTCCGAAAAGGACAAGGTACTGATGGCGGACTTCACCACCGCGATCTTGCGGCTCTCCTCCGCACTCTCCTCGTTGACCGCGCGAAGCATCTCCAGTCCCACTACTGTGCTTCCATATTCACAAAGGATAATGTCGTCAATATCATACTGTTCACTGCACTTATAGATGAAAAGGGTGCCAAGCCGCTCGCCTGCAATCTCAATGGGGGAAATGATCGCCTGAAACTTTCTGATGTCAGGGCTTTCAAAACCCAGGGTCTCGAGGTTGACGTTTTCCTTGGTAGAAAGGATCGCCAGAAGTCTCTCATTCAGCATGCCGTCAATAAAGTTTCCAACCGTATCCGCCAGAAGCTCCGTGATGGTCTCAATCTTATCCGCCTTGCCAATTCCGAGGATCTTGCCCTTGCGGCTGATCACCAGCACATTGGAATTTAAGATCTCCCGCATCACCTTGCAGATGTCGTTAAAGACAACCTTGCTTGTATTGTTATTATGCAACAGTTTACCGATTTTTCTTGTTTTGTCCAACAATTGTACACTGCTCATATCCATTCCTCCATCTTATGCAGCAACAACAACCTCTTTCAATCATCCTCCGCTCTTCTATACTCTGCAGGAAACATCTTTATTTTAACACAAAAAAAATCAGATGACAATGCATATTTTCAGATTTTTGTCTATTTTTTTAAATTCCAGTACAATTCTGACACTTTTTTCACAATTCAAAGGTACAATGACAGGAAGAAGCCGGGATACTCTGAAAACCTCACAGAGCATTCCGGCTTACCATATTTTATATTCCGATATGCTGAATTCGGACGGCAGGAACCCGCCCCTCAGGCTCCGATGCCCGCCTCTTTTTTTACGGCCACATATCCGCAGTGCTCATCCATGCACAACAGCTTATTCCCTTTCTCCAGAAGAAGGGAACCGCATTTGGGACAGACTTCCCCTGAGGGCTTCTGCCAGGTCATGAAATCGCAGTCCGGGTTATCGATACATCCATAATAAACCCTTCCCTTTTTGGATTTATGCTTCACAATGTCCTTGCCGCATTTGGGACATTTCACCCCGATCTTTTCAAAATAGGGCATGGTATTGCGGCACTGGGGAAATCCGGGACACGCCAGGAAACGGCCGTGAGGACCATATTTAAACACCATCTTCCGGCCGCACTGCTGACACACCACATCGGAGACCTCATCCGCAATCGTAACCTCTTCCAGCTCCTTCTGGGCATTCTTCACCGCTTCGTCCAGATCCGGATAAAAGTTGGAGATCACCGTCTTCCATTTCACCGTCCCCAATTCCACTTCGTCTAAAAGCGCCTCCATATTGGCGGTAAAGCTCACATCCACGATGGAAGGGAAGGCGTTCTTCATCATACGGTTGACCACATCCCCCAGCTCCGTCACATACAGATTTTTATTTTCCTTCACCACATATCTGCGGGCAAGGATCGTAGTGATGGTGGGGGCATAGGTGCTGGGACGCCCGATCCCAAGTTCCTTTAACTCCCCTACCAGGGAAGCTTCCGTATAGTGGGCGGGCGGCTGGGTAAAATGCTGCTTCGGATCAAAGGAGATCAGTTTAAGCCCGCTTTCTTTTGTCAGTCCGGCAGAAAGATGATTCTCTTCTTCTTTTTCCTCATCCTGCATATAGACGCTGGTAAAACCGTCAAAGATCATATGGGAAGCGGCTACCGTAAAAATGTGCTCCTTCGCTTCTATTTTCACGGAAACCGTTTCATATCTGGCGGCAGCCATCCGGCTGGCTACAAATCTTTTCCAGATCAGCTGATACAGGCGGAACAGATCCCGGGGAAGCTGATCCTTCAGCTTAAAGGGCGTGCGCATGACGCTGGTGGGCCTGATGGCCTCATGGGCGTCCTGGATCTTCTGCGCCGGAGCGTTCTTTTTTTCCTTTCCCTCCACAGAGGCGTATTCCTCGCCGAAGCCGGAGACGATATAGTCCCTGACCATCTGCTCCGCTTCTTCGGAGACCCTGGTGGAATCGGTACGCAGGTACGTGATCAGACCTACCGTTCCCTCTCCTTCGATATCAACCCCTTCATACAGCTGCTGCGCAAGCCGCATCGTCTTCTGGGTAGAAAAATTCAGCAGCCTGCTGGCCTCCTGCTGCAGCGTAGAAGTTTCAAAAGGCAGGGGAGCCTTTCTGCTGCGCTCTCCTTTTTTTACCTCTTCTATATGAAAATCTGCTCCCTGCAGATCTTTTATTACTGCTTTTACCTGTGCTTCGGTGGAAAGAGAAACCTTTCCCGTTTTCGTACCGTAATATTTTGCCGTCAAAGGCTTCTTTTCCCCTTTTACCTGAAAGCCGGCATCCAGGGTCCAATACTCCTCCGGAATAAATTCATTGATCTCGTCTTCCCTGTCACATATGATCCGAAGGGCTACCGACTGCACCCTTCCGGCGCTCAGTCCCCGCTTTATCTTCGCCCATAAAAGCGGGGAAATACGGTATCCCACCATACGATCCAGAATACGCCTTGCCTGCTGCGCATCCACCAGATCCATATTGATGCCCCGGGCGTGCTTTAAAGACTCCTTCACGGCATTTTTCGTGATCTCGTTGAAAGTGATCCGGTATACCTTCTTATCTTCCAGTTTCAGCGCGTAATACAGATGCCAGGAAATTGCTTCCCCTTCTCTGTCAGGGTCGGTGGCAAGATAAATCTTATCCGCCTTCTTTACTTCCTTGCGCAGGCCTGCCAGAATATCCCCTTTTCCCCTGATGGTAATATATTTCGGTTCATAATCATGTTCAATATCAATACCCAGCTGACTCTTGGGCAGATCCCTGACGTGACCGTTGCTGGCCACAACTTCATAATTGGCGCCCAGGATCTTTTTGATCGTCTTGACCTTAGCCGGGGACTCCAAAATCACCAGATTCTTAGCCATGCTCTACCTCACCCTTCATAAAATAATCCATATTCACCCTCATTTGTAACCCTCAGTATCCCTGATTTGCATGCAGCATCCCTGATCCACTTGTGTCCTCACTCCTCAGATAATCAGGCATCTTTTGTTAATCGTGAACCACTATACACCAAAAACAGAAATCATGCAAGAGAAAAATTTTCTTTCAAAAAGCTAAAAATTTGCGAAAAAAAACTGTCTGCAGAAAATTTCTCTCTACAGACAGCTATTTTATGCACATTCCAAACCGCTTATTCGATATTATTCCGTCTTATCGCAGCCGCAGGTCTCTGGCTTTTCCTCACAGCCGCATTCTTCTTCGGCAGTCTCACAGCCGCATTCCTCAGCGGTCTCACAGCTGCATTCCTCAGCGGTCTCGCAGCCGCATTCTTCATTGGTTTCACAGCCGCATTCCTTTACCTCGGCGGCTTCCTCAGCAGCTTCTTCCGCAGGTTCCTCTTCCACAGGAGCAGGCGTGCCGCACTTGGAGCAGAACGCATCGTCCTTCGCCATCTCATGGCCGCAGTTCGGGCAGACCTTCAGACCCTTTTTCTTCATCAGGTCCTTCTTAAGACGGGCAATCTCCTCATAGGCAGCGTCAATAAGGGCGATCTTCTCTTCTACAGGTTCCGCGATATCCTCTCCTCTGTTTTCATAAACGAACTGTCCCAGTTCCCTGTAATACTTATTGACAAGAGTCTCCTGAGACGCGACCTGGTTATTCAGGCTCACCAGTTCCTTGATCTCTTTCGCCTTGTCCACCACATCCTTGCTCACATTGTTAAAGGTTTCCGTCGCTTTATCAAAAAATGCCATTTCGATTTCTCCTTTCGAAAAATAATTGATAGTTTGATTATATACCTTTTTAGTGCCCTCCACAATAAATTTCTGATAAATTTTTTCTAATAAAAATTTTATAAAAAGAAAAACTGAAAACCATTCGGCTTCCAGCATCCCTGGGTTGGGCTATTCATTAAATAATCAACAGCTCGTAGGAGAATCGAACTCCTGTTTCCGCCGTGAGAGGGCGGCGTCTTAACCGCTTGACCAACGAGCCATTCTTCGTCTGCACCGGTTCTCGCCTGCAGTACTTGTTTATCATAATACAAGTTTTCATAAATTGCAAGTGTTTTTTGAAAAATTTGAAAAATATTTCCGCCTTATTTCAAAAAACACCTGCAGCGCTTATACAAAATCAAACAGACTGATCTGGTTGGACTCCGGCAGCTTCCCCAGAAGTCCCAGCTGATCCATGAGATCCACAACCGTCTTGGACACCTTGGTCCGCTCCCTGAAATCGTCCTTGGACAGGAAGGGACCGTCCTTCACCGCCTCCACAATAGCGTCCGCAGCCTTATCTCCCATTCCTTCAATGCTGCTTAAGGAAGGCATGATCTTTCCGTCGATCACCTGGAAAGCGCGGGATTGAGCCGTGAAGATGTCGATGGGGATAAATTCAAAGCCCCTGACATACATCTCCTGCACCACCCGCATATCGCCGTAGGCGTCCTTCTCCTTATTGGAAAGGCTGTCCATCCTCTTTTTATAATCCGCCATCACAGCCTCCAGGTGCCTTTGGCCCTGGCACATCTGCTCATAGGAGAAGGCCTTGGCCCGGATGCTGAAAAACGCGGCGTAGTAAGCCAGGGGATAATTGATCTTGCAGTAGGCGATCCTCCATGCCATCATCACATAAGCGGCGGCGTGGGCCTTGGGGAACATGTACTTGATCTTTTTGCAGGACCAGATATACCAGTCCGGCACATTCTTTTCCTTCATGGCGGTTTCCCATTCCGGCTTCAGCCCTTTCCCTTTACGCACGCTCTCCATGATGGTAAAAGCCAGGGAAGGCTCCACGCCCATCTGGATCAGGTAAAGCATAATATCGTCACGGGTACAGATGGCGGTGGAAATGGTGGCTTTCCCTTCCTGGAGCAGGGTTTGGGCGTTGCCCAGCCACACATCGGTGCCATGGCTTAAGCCGGCGATCCGCACCAGATCGGTGAAAGAGGTGGGCTTCGCCTCTATCAGCATCTGCATGGCAAAGTCCGTACCGAACTCCGGAATTCCCAGGGCGCCCAGCTTACAGCCCCCGATCTGCTCCGGGGTTATCCCCAGGGCGTCTGTGTTCTGGAACAGGGTCATGACCTGTGGATCGTCCAGGGGTATGGTCAGGGGATCCCGTCCCGTCAGATCCTGGAGCATCCTGATCATGGTGGGATCATCGTGACCGAGAATGTCCAGCTTTAACAGGTTGTGATCGATGGAATGGTAGTCAAAATGGGTGGTCACCGTATCCGTGGTCATATCATTGGCGGGATGCTGCACCGGGGTAAAGGAATTGATGTCCTGTCCGATGGGCAGCACCACAATTCCTCCGGGATGCTGGCCGGTACTCCTCCTCACACCGGTACAGCCCTCGGTGATCCGGTTGATCTCGCAGGTACGTTTGTGGATCCCCCGTTCCTCATAATAATTTTTCACATAGCCGAAGGCGGTCTTGTCCGCCAGGGTAGCGATGGTGCCCGCCCGGAAGGTCTGTCCGGCGCCGAAGATCACTTCCGTATATTTATGAGCTTTGGACTGATATTCTCCCGAAAAGTTCAGGTCGATATCCGGCTCCTTGTCTCCCTTGAAGCCTAAGAAAGTTTCAAAAGGAATATCAAAGCCCTGCTTATCCAGGGGTGTTCCGCAGACAGGGCATACCCTATCCGGCATGTCCACACCGGCACGGCCGCTGTAAGCCTTCACCTCATCGGAATCGAAGTCCACGTAATGGCACTTGGGACACAGATAATGGGGGCTTAAGGGATTGATCTCCGTAATGCCCGCCATGGTGGCCACAAAGGAGCTTCCCACGGAGCCTCTGGACCCCACCAGGTATCCGTCCTCCACCGACTTCCACACCAGCTTCTGGGCGATGATATACATCACGGCGAAGCCGTTAGTGATGATGGAGTGCAATTCCTTTTCCAGCCTTTTCTCCACGATCTCAGGAAGCTTTTCCCCGTACATTTCATGGGCCTTCGCGTAACAGATCTCCGTCAGGGTCTTGTCGCTGTTCTCTATGACAGGGGGACACTTATCCGGCCGCACCGGGGAAATGGTCTCGATCATATCCGCGATCATGTTGGTATTGGTGATCACGATCTCCTTCGCCTTTTCCTCTCCCAGATAGGAGAACTCCTCCAGCATCTCCTCCGTGGTATGCAGGTAAAGGGGCGCCTGGTTGTCCGCATCCTCGAAGCCCTTCCCCGCCATGATGATGCGGCGGTATACCTCGTCCTCCGGGTCCAGGAAATGCACGTCGCAGGTGGCCGCCACCGGCTTGTGGAACTGCTCCCCCAGCTGTACGACGCGGCGGTTCAGATTTTGAATATCTTCCACAGAATTGACATTTTCTATTTTTTCCGAGTCGATCATAAAACGGTTATTGCCCACCGGCTGGATCTCCAGATAATCATAGAAGTTCACCAGCCTGGCGATCTCCGCATCCGATTTCTCATCCAGAAGCGCCCGGTACAGCTCCCCTGCCTCACAGGCGCTTCCCAGGATCAGCCCGTCCCGGTATTTCATCACCTGGCTCTTGGGAATCCTGGGATGCCTGCTGTAATAATCCAGATGGGACATGGAGATCAGTCTGTACAGATTGATCCTTCCCAGGTCGTTCTTGGCAAGAATGATTGCATGATAGGAAGGAAGCCTTTTGACCGCTTC
>CANQBS010000121.1 GCA_947589075.1 uncultured Acetatifactor sp. | reverse complement strand
ACTTTCATCAGAGCGCCCATGAGCTTGAGGGAGCGCCTTCCTTCGTAAATGGTCTCTTCGGAAACCTGGCGGCACTTAATAAGGGTGTTCTGGAAATCCTGCTCCATATCGGCGATGCAGGCGGTGCGGTACAGATAGGAGCCGCACTCAAAATGATGGTAGAGGCTGCGGTAATCCAGGTTGATGGTTCCCACCACGCCGCGGCAGTCGTCGCTGACAAATACTTTTGCATGGACGAAGCCGGGAGTGTATTCGAAGATCTTTACCCCGGAAGCAAGCAGGGATTTATAATGGGATTTGGCCAGGGAATAGGGCACAGTCTTATCCGGGATTCCCGGAAGGATCAGCTTCACGTCCACTCCTCTTTCCGCGGCAAACTTTAACGCGGTCTCCATCTCCCCGTCCAGGATCAGGTACGGAGTCATGATATGGACATAACGGGAGGAACGGTTGAGGATATCCATGTAAACCCGTTCTCCCACCTTATCCCCGTCAAGAGGGCAGTCGCCGAAGGGTATCACATAGCCGTCCCGAATCGCTCCGACGGGAGCAGGAACATCCAGGTATTTGTCAAACTCAGGATTTTTCTCCATAATATTCCACATCTGCAGGAACATCAGCGCAAAGCTCTTAGCAGCGCTGCCCTTCAGCATGATCGCCGTATCCTTCCAATGACCAAATTTTACCACATGGTTGATATATTCATCCGCCAGGTTAACGCCTCCGGTAAAGGCTGTATGTCCGTCGATCACCAGGATCTTGCGGTGATCCCGGTAATTATAGGTGGTGGACAAAAACGGAGAAACCGGAGCGAACATTTTGCACTGGATCCCCAGCGCCCGCAGTCTCTCAGGATAATTATGGGGCAGGAGAGCGAACTCACAGGCTCCGTCGTACATGAACTTCACGTCCACACCTTCTTTTGCCTTCTGGGCAAGGATCTCCAGGATCTTCCCCCACATCAGACCTTCCTCTACAATAAAGTATTCCATAAAGATATACTTTTTTGCTTCCTGAAGCTGTTTTAACATTTCGGCGAACTTATCCTCTCCCAGAGGGAAATAAGTCACCTCGGTATCGGAGAAGACCGGGAAGGAGCCGCTGCGCTGGATATAACGGGCCAGGGAGGCTTCATTGGGGTCAATCTGTTCCAATGCTGCCAGGACTGGCTCCTCCTGGGGCAGCTTGTCCCTGGTCTGGGCCAGAGTTTTCTCCAGCTTCTGCTTGACCATGCGGTGGCCTGTCTCGCTCTGGGTATACCAGAACAAAAGCACTCCAAAGACCGGAACCAGCATGATCACGATGAGCCAGGTGATCTTCGCAGTAGGATCAATGCCGCTGTTAATGAGATACAGCACCATGCAGACGGCAAAAAGAACGGTTCCTCCCAAAATATGGGGCAGAAATTCCTCAAACCAGTGAAAGGCGCTGAACAGAAGCCCGACCTGTAAAAGCAACATCAGGATCATGATCCCTGTTCTTCCGAACAGCGCATGTACCAGCCCCCGCTGTCCCTTTTTCAAAAGCCTGAGCCCGCCGCCTTCCTTTCCGGAACTGACCTCAGAGGTACTTCCCCCGTTAGTATTTTCTCCAATGGCATTTCCTCCGTTGGTATTTTCCCCAACAGAATTCATTTTTCCTTCGCTGATTTTCTCATCCATTCCTTTTCCCTCCTATCGTTTTCCCCAACCTGGCTTTTTAACCGATCTCCGGATCCCTCTTTTCCCTTGACAATCCGGTCCGACAATGCTAGTATAAGTACAAAAGTATTTAAGATATTTTCGTATCTTTCATACGATTATATCACCCGCTATATCAAAAGTCAACGCAGAAATGAGGTATCCGATATGCGAAGAAGAACCGCTACCCCGGACTATCTGAAGGAATGTATGGGAGACGCCCTTTTGGAATTAATGAGGGAAAAGCCGCTGGAGAAGATCACAATAGAAGAAATGACCGCGAAGGCCGATGTGGGACGCTCCACTTATTTTCGTTATTTCAAGACAAAGGAGGAAGTCCTGTCCTTTAAAGTGCTGGCCATGTACCGCCGCTTTTCACAGGATCTCCATATCAGCCACATGGATACCGATTCCAATCTCATGACGATGCTCACCGGCTTCTTTTCCTTCTGGCTCGCTATCCGGGAGACCGTGGAGCAGGTCATTTCCACAGGACATCAGCACGTCCTCTTTTCCGCCTATAATCATATCATGGAGCAGGCAAGGGACGAAGCCGGAAGAACCAACGGGTATGAACAATGCTTTATCATGTCCGGCATCTTTGGGGTCCTGTATATATGGGTCACCACCGGCTACAGGGAATCCCCGGAGGAGCTTGCAGACGTTATCGTCCACAAGGTTGCTCCGGTGTTTCAATAAAAAACAGGAGGAGAGATTAAAATGAAATTCATCAAACGGCACGCAAACAGTATCATTCTTTGTCTATTTGAGGTTCTGGTGGGCATCCTGCTGCTCATCGATCCCCTCGGGTTCACCTCAGGGATCATCATCGCTTTCGGCATCGTTCTGTTAATCACAGGCCTGATCTGCGTTATCGGCTACTTCCGCATGGACGCCCTGGAGGCGGCTTCCAGCCAGGCACTCGTAAAAGGTCTGATCGCCCTGGCAGCCGGAGCGTTCTGTGTTTTCAAAGCGCAGTGGTTCATCATCACCTTCCCTCTGCTCACGATCCTTTACGGAGTGGCGGTTTTGGGCGCAGGCTTCGCCAAGATCCAGTGGACGGTGGACGCCATCCGTCTGAAGCTGAAAAAATGGTTCCTGCCCGCTATCAGCGCGGTAATCTCCTTGATCTGCGCCGCGGTTATTTTGTCAAATCCCTTTGCATCTACCCTGGCTTTGTGGATGTTTACGGGAATCTCCCTGATTGTGGAGGCTATATTCGATGTGGTGGCTCTGATTTTCAACCAGAAGGGAAGGGAACTTTAGTCACACTTTTTCCCCTGCCCCATATAATAAGGTTAAGGTCAAAAAATCTGCGGATTGACGCATCATTCCGAGAGGCGGGCGTCCATACAAGATCCGAATCCCAGGACAGGCGCAGATTTTCCAGGGAAGGTGAAACCGCCTTGAAATCCAAAACCTTGGCAATGCTGCAGCCCGGAGAAACCGGCATTGTGGAGGCCCTGCCCGCTGCGGACGCCCTTCGCAGGCGTCTTCTGGATATCGGCCTTATGCCCGGCTCCCGGGTTCTCTGCGTCGGAAGCAGTCCCTGCAAAGATCCGAAAGCATACCTGATCCGCGGAGCCGTGATGGCGCTGCGGACTGCGGACAGCAGACAGGTTCTTCTGAAGCAGGAATCCGCAGCTGTTCCCAGATCTCAAGGGATGTCCCGAACCGGATGCGTTTTACAGGATCCTCAGGATCTTCAGGATCTTCAGCAGGATCTTCCGAAACTGCAATTTGCTTCAGGAAAATAGGGATATAAAGGGTATAAGTTTGGAAGTAAACTTTCAAACTATTCATTGGTGCAATATCACGGGCAGGCCCGTGATATGTAGGGGTATAAATATGAAATTATGGGAAACTGGATCAGAAAAGAGGATCGCCATCGCCGGCAATCCGAATGTGGGGAAAAGCACCCTGTTCAATGAACTCACCGGTCTCCACCAGCATACCGGGAACTGGACAGGCAAAACCGTTTCAAACGCCTGGGGACGCTGCCGCAGCAACAGATACTCCTACCTGCTTGCGGACATCCCCGGCACCTACTCACTCCTGGCGCACTCTGCAGAAGAAGAGCTCGCCAGGAATTTTTTATGCCATGAAAAATTGGACGCCTGCATGGTAGTCTGCGACGCCACCTGTCTGGAACGGGGACTGAGCCTTCTGCTTCAGATCATGAAGATCGTGCCCAGGGTGCTGCTCTGCGTCAACCTGATGGACGAGGCAGAGCGCAAAAAGATCAGGATAGATCTGGGTATCCTGCAGACCCGGCTGAATATCCCGGTCATCGGCACCGCTGCCCAGAATCCAGGATGCCGCAAAATCGTTCTGGACGCCCTGGATCAGCTTATGGAGGAAAACAGGAAGCCTTTATCCACGCCCTTCGATATGCAGGATATCCTTACCGACCAGGCTGTCTGTCAGATGGCGGAATATGCTTCTTCGCTGTGCAGAGAGGCAGTCTGTCAGAATCCTTCCTCTGCCCCCGCCGCTTATCTCAATTCCTTTGACCGACGCCTTGACCGCATCCTGACCGGGCGCTTTCTGGGTTATCCCCTGATGGCTCTCCTGCTCCTTTTTCTTTTCTGGATCACCATCATAGGGGCAAACTACCCTTCAGAGCTGCTTTCCACTGCCTTTTCCCGACTGGAAGAAAAACTGGACGCCGCCGCCAGAGCCGCGGGGCTGATTCCCTGGCTGAGGGATCTGCTCATTTATGGCATTTTCCGGACCGTCGCATGGATCATATCGGTCATGCTTCCTCCCATGGCGATTTTCTTTCCGCTGTTTACCCTGCTGGAGGACGCCGGGTATCTGCCGCGCATTGCATACAATCTGGACTGCTGTTTCCAGAAATGTCATTCCTGCGGCAAACAGGCTCTCACCATGGCCATGGGCTTTGGCTGCAATGCGGTAGGTGTGGCCGGCTGCCGCATCATCGACTCCCCAAGGGAAAGGCTGATCGCCATCCTCACCAACAGCTTTGTGCCCTGCAACGGAAGGTTTCCCACCCTGATCACCATGATCTCCCTGTTTATCATCGACTGCTTTGGAACCTCCGGAGATGACGCCTCACCAGCTTCACCATCCATTCCTGCCGGATTTTCCGGACGCAGCCTCCTTGCCGCCTGTTGCCTTACTGCCCTGATTCTTCTGGGAGTCCTGATGACCTTCCTTGTTTCCCGTATTTTGTCCGCAACCCTTTTAAAGGGCAAGCCTTCCTCCTTTGTGCTGGAGCTTCCGCCCTACCGCCTGCCCCGTATCGGCAGGGTCATCCTCCGCTCCATCCTGGATCGGACCCTTTCCCTCCTTTCAAGGGCGGTCGCCGCCGCGGTTCCTGCCGGCCTGATCCTCTGGCTGACAGCAAACCTCTCCTTCCGCGGGAAAACCCTTCTTTCCCTTTGCAGCGGTTTTCTGGATCCCCTGGGCAGGCTGATGGGGCTGGACGGCACGATCCTGATGGCCTTTCTCCTGGGACTTCCCGCTAACGAGGTTGTCCTGCCCATTATCCTGATGGCATACTCCGGTCAGGGCTATCTGCAGGAGCTGTCCGGGCCAGGCTCCATAAAGACGGTCCTTACTGCCCAGGGATGGACTGTCGGCACTGCGGTCTGCCTGTGCCTTTTTTCCCTGATGCACTGGCCCTGCGCCACCACTCTTCTCACTATCCGCAAAGAGACCGGCAGCCTGAAATGGACCCTTGCCGCAGTACTCATTCCCCTGACAGCCGGGATGGTCTGCTGTATTTTATTCCACGCCTTTGTGAGACTGTAAAAAGGAGGCTGTGAACAGGGCGGCTGGCAGAACTTTTGACTTGACAGGGAACCAGGGGAATTGTTATAATCAGAAAGTACTGATTTTCAAGCGGATATGGCGGAATTGGCAGACGCGCCAGATTTAGGTTCTGGTGGTAACCCCGTGCAGGTTCAAGTCCTGTTATCCGCAGTACCAAAAGTGGCTGTTTTAAGCCGCTTTTTCTATTTTATGACAAAATCTGTGACAAACTATAAGATAAGTAGTGTCAGAATCCAAAGCTAATCACATCTGCTTTTCTCTTTAAAGAAAAGATTCTGCTCCTTCCGGCTTACCCTTGCATAACCAAAGACTATTTTCCTGCCATCCATACCCAGAAATCCCCTTTGTTTGAAAACTACTAAGATTCCAGACCTTAAAAATCTTTTTGTTTTTATATTTGAAAACGCCTGAAATCAGGCTTCCGAATATTTGAAAAAAACAGATACCTTTTTGGATAAGCGGCACGCCGGTCTTTAGAATGTATATCCCTTCAGAAGAAAACCGCGAAAAAACGGTAGGGGCACCAAAAAGGACGGTGTCCATGCCGTTTACACAATCATATCACAATGCCCGGCTTTGATTACACATTCGGTCATGAAAAATTTTATCCGTGAAAAACAGAACCTATGTAAAAACATGTCCGAAAACTTCCTACAACATGTAAAAAAAGATTGCAGGCAGGCCGTCCGCATGATAGAATAAAAGACGGGAAAGCACTCATGACAGGGTGGTAGCCTCCCGAGCCACTGAACGCCAGCAGGCTGAAAAGCAGGCTGGACTACATAGGAAGGGATGGTGCCAAGCTCAGCAAGCTGAGCTGTATGACAGACTATGAAATCCTTGTGATTTTCCTGGGGATATTAAGTCTTTTGATATCTTTCGGGGGCCTCATTGTTACGTTTCTTGACTTCCTTGATAAAAGGAACGATAGGAAGAAATAAAATTGCCTATCCTGTCTGGTCCACAGGATAGGCGGTGTCCGTAAGGACATTGACTCTACCTCGGGAGCATCCACTTTGGAGTGGGTGCTTTCCTTTTGTAACTACAGTATAAACCCTGCCGGGGAAAATTGCAAGGAATTTTTTAAAAGCATAACTAAATTCTTAAGTTGCTGAAGTGAAAAGTTTATTTCCACTTTGAAGGGAGTAAAGTGGATTTTACTCTTTCACTCATTTCCACTTCACAAATGTGGCTTTTAGTCTTACAATTCCCCTGTCTGACGGCTGCCGGAAAGGCAGGGGTTTTTCATGTGTGATAAGAATTCCTTCTCCCATCTTACCCTTGAGGAACGGCGCATCATCCTCACCGGCATTTTGAACGGCTCCTCAAAAACCGCCATCGCACAGACCATCGGCAAGGACAAGTCCACCGTCGGAAAGGAGATCAAACTCCACAGGTACCTTTCCCACAAATGCAGTCTCCCCTGGAATGTTCCGCTTACAAAAAATGCCCCTACGGCAGGGAATGCTCCACGCACTGCCACGGCTTCATCCCTTTCCATTGTTCCCGGCGTGACCGCTCCCCGGGGGCCTGCAACGGCTGCGGCCAATGGAACCAC
>CANQBS010000120.1 GCA_947589075.1 uncultured Acetatifactor sp. | reverse complement strand
GCAATTTCTATGAGGTGGGCTGCATCGATGAATGCCAGATGGTGGGCGACAGGGAACGGGGCTGGGCCTGGACGGATGCGGTCCTGGGACTGGCGGCAGGCGAGATCCATATCTGTACGGCGGAATCCGCATTGGATATTTTAAAAGAGCTGATCCTCCAGTGCGAAGATACTTATGAGATCATCCGGCATGAACGCAATACCCCCCTGCTGGCGGAGAAGGAGCCCTTTTATCTGCAGAAGGAGTATATCAGACGCTACGACGCCCTCATTGCCTTCAGCCGCAAAAAGGTGCTGGCCATAGCGGCGGAACTGGAAAATATGGGGATTCAGGCCAGCGTCATTTATGGAGCCCTGCCCTACAGGGTCCGTAAGGAAGAGGTAAAGAGATACCTGACCGGAGAAACCAAGGTGGTGGTGGCGACAGACGCCATCGGGATGGGCATGAACCTTCCCATTCACAGGGTCGTATTCCTGGAGGATAAGAAGTTTGACGGCCTGGAGACAAGACCGTTAAACAGCCAGGAGGTAAAGCAGATCTCGGGACGCGCCGGAAGGCTGGGCATGTTTGAGGAAGGCTATGTGAATTCCGCCGTCAATATGCAGAATATAGAGACGCTTCTGGAGACAGAGGATCCCCAGGTGGAAAAGGCAGGGATCCAGCTGCCTGAGAAGATGTTATATATGCCGGGCAGTATGCTTTCCATCCTGATGCAGTGGGAAAGGATCACGGACAAGGGAGTCTACCGCAGAAGCGATGTGAAGCATGAGATTGCGGTCTGCCGGGCTCTGGAGGCCAATTTTGAGCTGGAGAAGGAGCAGATCTATCATTTCCTTCATATTCCTTTTGATGAGGAAGATCCGGAGCTTATGGACTTGTTCTTAATGATGATGCAGAACTACGTCAGCGGAAGCAGCGAGGTCTATGGGGTGGAGACCCTTACCCTGCGTTCCCTGGGACGGATGAATCTGCAGAAGCTGGAAAGCCTGTATCGGCAGCTGGATCTGTGCTCTTCCTTTTATATCTGTACCAATCAGAGGGAGTATCTGCCCCAGATCCAGTGGAACCGGGAAAAGGTCTGCGATACCATCGCAGTGCGCCTGAAGAAAAAGAACATTACATAGATTTTACAGTTGTCACCTTTACCATGAAGGAGGGATTATGATGGAGGATCAGAACCATAAGGACCAGAATCCTTATTCCCAGAACGGTTCTTATCAGGACTATGCCGGCCAGGGACAGAACCAGAACTATGAAAATAATCAGTATCAGGGAAATTACCAGGGCTACGGAAACGGTCAGAACTATGGGAACGGCCAGGGTTATGGCAATAACCAGGGTTACGGAAATGACCAGGGCTATGGCAATAACCAGGGCTATGGCAATAACCAGGGCTATGGAAATGATCAGGGCTATGGAAATTACCAGTATCAGGGACAGCAGAATCCCTATTATCAGAATTCTGAACCGAAAAAGAGCGCCAATACCATCTCTATTGTGGGCATGATCTTCGGTATTATTTCCATTCCGGTATCCTGCTGCATTTTTTATAACCTGATCTTTTGCATTCCAGGTTTGATCTGTTCTATTATGGGTTACAAACAGACCAGGTCCGGAATCGCCCTTGCCGGGATCATTTGTTCTGTGATCGGCGGGATGATCACCCTTATTATGATCATTCTTTATTTTATCGGCCTCGGTATTTTAAGATCCGGTTATTTTTATAATTATTTTTATTGATGATTTTGTATTATTTTTATGATTTTATATGATTTTATATTTTTGATGATTTCATTTTTTTGATGATCTTATGAGGATGAAAAAGCAAAGGATCAGGGGACAAGGGCAGAAGGAAAACAGAAGAGAGGAACCGGAATCGGGAGGGAAGGAATTGGAGCGTCAGCTGTTTAAGGCGGGTCTGCTGGTTCCGGCGGCGGGTCTTTTCCTGTGGAGATGTTATTGTCTGGTGAAGCCCCGGATCCCGGAATTCTTTGACGGCTGCATGTGGGATAAATGGTTTGGCGTTTATTGTCTGGGCTGCGGAGGAACCAGATCCCTGATTTCCTTTTTTACGGGACATCCGCTGCTTTCACTGTGGTACCATCCCATGGTCTTTTATGGAATTGTGATGTATTTCTTCTTTATGGGAAGTCACATGCTTTCTTTTTTGTCAGGAGGGCGCGTGAAGGGTCTGTCGTTCCATGCCTGGTACCTTTATGGGGCGCTCATTATCATGGTATTAAACTGTGTCCTGAAAAATATATTGAGATATGGTTTTGGAATTTTGATGAAATAAACGCGCTCCATTTTGCAGGAAGCGCGTTTTTACAGTGTACAGTGTGCCTGGCGGCGTAAGTTATATCGCGTATCGCTTCGGATTACCGGATCAGAGAAAGGAATCATTCTGCCGCGGTTTCATCTGTCAGGTCGGCGTCCTGGAGTTCATCCCCATGAAGATAGGTGATGAGAATCTGAATCCGTTTATATGCCCGCTTGTAATTTTCATAGGCGTAATCATTGTAATTCTCCGCATAGACTTCACCGCTGTAAGCCGTGTGGTAGGCGGAAGCCGCCTCGGACATATATGCGCTGGCGTCGTCGGCAAGGGATTCCAGATAATCGAATTCTTCCGGAAAATCCATTTGAGCGAGATTCTGAAATTCGGAATCCAGCTGATCAATATAGCCCAATAATTTGGACTTCGCATCGTCTGCAGCAGGATCGATATTGTTGATGGAGGTATCCAGGGTGGAGATATTGATGCAGAAGATCTCAAAGTCTTCTTTAAATTGATCCAGCTCTGGGTCACGTCCACAGCCAGATAAGAGCAGACATAAAAAAAAGGTGGATATCACAGAATAAATTTTCCTTTTCACGCAATTCATCCTCCGGAAATCGAGCGGAATAGTAAGAACATAGATAAGTACTTATGAGAGTACAAAGTATAATGTATCATATTTTGTCGCATTGCGCAACTTATTTAGAAAAAGAAATGATTATTTGATTGATTTTTTAGGAAAAAAGTGGTTTTATGGTACTAAATCATCCCACATGGAGAGGAAGACAAAATGACACGGGAAGAATTTCGGGAAATGGCTTCTTATCAAAGAATTTATCTGGACGGGGCGACCGGCTCCAATCTGATGAAGGCGGGAATGCCTTCCGGGGTCTGTCCGGAACAGTGGATCCTGGAGCACAGAGAGGTGATGCTGGATCTGCAGAGGGCGTATGTGGAAGCCGGTACGGACATTCTGTACAGTCCCACCTTCTCAGCCAATCGCATAAAGCTGGAGGAATATCATCTGGAGGACCGGATGGAGGAGATGATCACTGAGCTGGTGGGAATCTCGCGTCAGGCAGCGGCATCGGCGTCCGGCAGAAAGGTGTTTGTGGCAGGGGATCTGACCATGACGGGAAGGCAGCTTCGTCCCCTGGGGACAATGGAGCTGGAAGAACTGATCGATATTTATAAGGAACAGATCCGGCTGCTGGCGCAGGCGGGTGTGGATCTTCTGGTGGTGGAGACCATGATGAGTCTCCAGGAAGCAAGGGCGGCGCTGATCGCTGCGAAGGAGGTCTGCGAGCTTCCCGTCATGGTGACCATGACCTTTGAAAAAGACGGAAGGACTTTATTTGGCACGGATGCCCTGACGGCGGCGGTTTGTCTGGAAGCCCTGGGGGCGGACGCCGTGGGAGCCAACTGTTCTACAGGCCCGGCCCATATGGAGGAATGTATCCGCAGGATGGCGGAGGCGGTGGAAATTCCCGTCATTGCCAAGCCGAACGCCGGTCTTCCGGCTGCGGACGGTCAGGGCAATACCAATTATGATATGGATGCCGATACCTTTGCGGGAGAGATGAGGCTTTTGGCGGATGCCGGAGCCCTTATCCTCGGAGGCTGCTGCGGCACGACTCCGGAATATATAAAAAGGCTTGTGGAAGAGACGGCACAGCTTCCTATAAAGAGATCGGCTCATGATCCCGCTGTAAGATATCTGACTTCTGAACGGAAGACCGTTTCCTTCCGGCCGGGTCAGGGCTTCCTTGTGATAGGGGAAAGGATCAATCCCACCGGAAAGAAGGCCCTGCAGGCACAGCTTCGGGAGGGAAGCTTCGATATGGTGGTGAGATTTGCCCAGGAGCAGGAGGAATGCGGGGCGCAGATCCTGGACATCAACATGGGAATGAGCGGTATTGACGAAAAGGAGAGGATGCTGCAGGCAATAGAAGAGGTGTCCGGCGTGACGGATCTGCCTCTGTCCCTGGATTCCAGCCATGTGGAGGTGCTGGAGGCCGCCCTGCGCCATTATCCGGGGCGGGCGCTGATCAATTCCATTTCTCTGGAGAAGGAAAAGTTCGAGAAGCTTTTGCCCCTTGCGGTAAAATACGGCGCCATGTTTATCCTGCTGCCCTTATCGGATCAGGGGCTTCCAAAGGATATGGGAGAAAAATGGGAGATCATCGACGAGATCATTCTCCGGGCCCTGGAGCTTGGGCTGCAGAAGAAAGATATTGTGGTGGACGGGCTGGTGACCACCGTGGGCGCCAATAAAAACGCGGCCCTGGATACCCTGGAAACAATACGGATCTGTCAGGAAAGAGGGCTGGCTACCGTCTGCGGCCTGTCCAATATTTCTTTTGGAATGCCGGAGCGAAGCTTTGTAAATACAGCCTTCCTGACCCTGGCGATCCAGGCAGGGCTTACCATGGCCATTGCCAATCCTTCCCAGGAGCTTCTGATGGGCGGGGCTCTGGCCACAGACCTGCTTCTGGCAAAAGAGGAGGCGGATACGCGGTATATCGATTACACCGCCTTTATCAGGGAGCGCAGAGCAAAGCAGGAAGCGGAGGCTGCTACAGGGCGCATGGCCGCGCAGCTCTTGAAAAGTCCGGGAAAACCGGAGTCGGAAGGAAAGTCGGAGCCGGCGGAAAGCCTTCAGGGAAGCGGCAATACCTCTCCCCGGGAAACGGAAAGCTCCCAGCAGGATGGCGAGAACCGGAAAGATCAGCTGTCTCTAGTTCAACAGGAATTGTGGGATGCCGTGCTGAAGGGTAACCGCAGGGGGATCGCCGCCATTACGAAAAAGGCTCTGGAGCATGGGGAGGATCCTTCCTTTCTCTTAAACCGTGTATTGCTTCCCGCCATTAATCTGGTGGGGGATTATTTTGACAAGGGCAGATATTTCCTGCCCCAGCTGATCGGCAGCGCCGAGGCCATGAAAAATTCCATAGAGGTGCTGGAACCCCTGCTTTTGAAGGAAGCCTCCGGGGAGGATATGCCTGTGGTGGTGCTGGCCACCGTAGAAGGCGATATCCATGATATCGGCAAAAACCTTGTAGCCCTGATGCTGAAAAACTATGGGTTTCGTGTGATCGATCTGGGAAAGGATGTTCCTGCCAGACAGATCATCGACACTGCGAGGAAGGAGAAGGCCAAACTCATCGGTTTGTCGGCTCTTATGACCACTACCATGCAGCGCATGCGGGAGGTGGTTGCCCTGGCCAGGGAAGAGGGCATCCCTGCGAAGATCATGATCGGAGGAGCGGTCATCACCCAGGATTATGCGGATGAGATCGGGGCGGACGGATATTCCAAGGACGCCGCGGAGGCAGTCAGGCTGGCAAAGCGTCTTTTGGAGAAACCTTAACCCATGAAATATGGAGTAAATTTAAGATTTGATTTATTTTATCCAAATAAGGGAAAATAGTTGATTTATATTGCGGTCTTATGTTATGATAAAAAACGTTCTGCATTGCCGGATCCTGGAGGGATCGGTCCGGTGCCGATCTTTTCCGGCGCAGAAGGATGTGGAAAGGATAGATAACAGAGACTGATGCTGGGAGGACGATGTATGATAGGTGCAGATGCCATAGTAAAATGCCTGGAGGCGGAAGGCGTGGAAGTGGTTTTCGGTTATCCGGGCGTTGCGATCTGTCCGTTTTATAATAGTATTCTGGATTCCGGGATCCGCACCATATTGATCCGCACGGAGCAGAACGCCGCCCATGCTGCCAGCGGTATGGCCAGGGTAACCGGAAAGCCGGGGGTATGCGCTGTTACCAGCGGCCCGGGGGCTACCAATGTGATCACGGGGATCGCCACCGCTTTTGCGGACAGTATTCCCCTGATCTGCATCACAGGGCAGGTCAACAGCGAACTGTTGGGCAGCGACGTGTTCCAGGAAGCGGACATCACAGGTGCGGTGGAGTCCTTTGTAAAATATAGTTATCTCGTAAGGAATGCGAAGGACATTCCCAGGATTTTTAAGGAAGCCTTCCATATTGCCAACACCGGAAGAAAAGGTCCGGTGCTGATCGATGTGCCCATTGATATCCAGAACGCTGAGATCAGTTCCTTTGTTTATCCCCAGGAGGTGAATCTCCGCACCTATAAGCCTACGGTTAAGGGACATGCGGTACAGATCAAGAAGGTCATCCATGAACTGGAGCAGGCGAAGCGTCCCATTATCTGCGCGGGCGGCGGCGTCCTTTTAGCCCAGGCGGAGGGGGAGCTTAGGGACTTTGTGGAGAAATACCGGATTCCCGTGGTATCCACCATGATGGGCATCGGAGTCATGCCTACGGAACATCCCCTGTATTTTGGCATGGTTGGAAATAACGGAAGGGCTTACGCGAACCGGGCCATGAATGAATCGGATCTTTTGATCATGGTGGGAGCCAGGGTGGCGGACCGGGCGGTGAGCCAGCCGGGACTGATCACCAGGAACAAGGTTTTGGTTCATATTGATGTGGATCCCGCGGAGATCGGCAAGAACGCGGGTCCCACCATCCCTCTGGTGGGGGACGCTAAGAACATCATTCATGAGTTCGCCCAGGAAAGCTTTGCCTGTGATCATGAGGAATGGCTGGAGACCCTGGAAGGGTACCGTGAGAATTTAGGAGCCCTGCGCAGGCCTAACCCGGAATATGTGGATCCAGCGGCTTTTATTACCCAGCTTTCCAAAAAAATGGAGGATAATGCCATTTATGTGGCGGATGTGGGACAGAACCAGATCTGGTCCTGTACTTATCATATCGTAAAGGATGGGAAATTTTTTACCACCGGGGGCATGGGAACCATGGGATACTCCATTCCGGCCGCCATGGGAGCAAAACTGGCGGCTCCCGACCGTCAGGTGGTGGCAGTCTGCGGGGACGGTTC
>CANQBS010000119.1 GCA_947589075.1 uncultured Acetatifactor sp. | reverse complement strand
TCCCGGCAGGAAGCCAGCCTGTGGGAGATGGGAACCGTCGTTTTCCCTTCCATGATCTTTTTAAAATCCTGATATAATTCATATTCAAAAACGGCATCCATGGCCGCTGTAGGTTCGTCCAGGATTTTGATCTGGCAGGGGGACATGAGCAGCCTGGCGATGGCAAGCTTCTGCCATTCCCCGCCGGAAATGTCCACGCCGTTTTTCAGCGCTGTCCCCAGCACTGTGCCGTACCCTTCCGGCAGCCCCATGATTTTTTCATGGATGTTCGCTTTTTTGGCGCTTTCCATGATACGCGGCATATCCTGGTCGTGCTCGATATCCCCCATTCCGATATTCTCCGCAATGCTTGTGTAGTAACGCGGAAAATCCTGAAACAACGCGGTCATCAGGCCGCGGACTTCCCCGCCTGAATAAGTCTGGATGTCTTTTCCGTCTATCAGGATCTGCCCCTCCGTCACATGGTACAGCCCCAGCATCAGCTTGATCAGGGTGGATTTCCCAGCCCCGTTTTCGCCTACGATCGCATATTGTTTTCCGGCCTCGAAGCAAAGGCTGACATTTTTCAGCACCTGCCTGGAAGTGCCCGGATACTGAAAGGACACATTGCGAAATTCCACTTTTTGGAAGGAAATGCCGCGGACAGGCAGCTCAAAGGCATCCTCTTCGTTCTCCAGGCTTTCAAATTCCAGCAATGCATTTATGGAATGCCCTGCTTTCACCATAAGGTTTATCCCGCTGGAGACGGTTAAGATCATGTTGTTCATGACGGACGGGAAAAGCGAGATCAGCGATACAGCCGCGCCCACCGTGATCTGCCCGCCCTTGAGCCTGTCAAGGATCATAAAGATCAGCACCGCTATGTACCCGCAGAACAAAATCCCACCTGCCTGCATTTTCCTTGCGCCCTTTAGCTCCTCCCTTATGGACAGCCTGCGGACCTCCTCATAGTTTCCCATCCATGATCTGAGGAAGAACGGCGTATAGGCAAATAAAATCCTTTCCGCCGCATATTGCTTCTCCATCATGACGTTCCGCTCATAATTACAGTACCGCCTCATTTGTGCGGTCCTTCTCCAGGTATCATAATAAGTGCCCGTGGCTTTTACTGAAAAATATGCCGCCGGTATAAATAGCAGAAATAAGAGAATTACGTACACCTTTCCCAACTGCATCATGATAAGGAACATGCCGAAGGTGCCTGCCAGCGCCGAAAGAATCGCCGCCATTTCCTGGAAAAAAATCCAGACCTGTTCTCCTGAATTTTCGACCAGTTCCATTCGGTCGTTCATTTTCTGGTCTTCGTGGGCAAGCCAGGGAATAAGACACTTCTTTTCGCCGATCTGCGCCTCCACGTCCTGTTTTATTCTGGCGGAAACTGTTTCGGCAACCAGCTCCTGCAGCGTGGGCAGGCCGTATCTTCCCAAGAACATGATCAGTAAATTAAGCGTCAATAATTGATAAATTCGCTGTTTCGCATTATAGTCCTCTAAAAACAGATCCACAAATTCCGACCGGAAGCGTGCGGACAGCACCGTAACTGCCGCTATTCCCGCGCACAGGAACAGATACAGGACCAGCCATTTTGTGTATGGCTTAAATTTGCCGGCTATTTTTTTCCACAGCAGAATCACATTTTTCAAATGGAAACTCTCCTCCTCCGCTATTTTTCAAACCCATCAGTAGAAACAGTTCCTAAAATACTGTGTGATTTTTTAGGGAAACCCTACATATCAATTGCACTCTCATCCAGCAAAAATTGCTCGACGCCGACAAATAGAATTCCGTTTTCATCCCGCCATGGATTAATATCGTCCCTCACTACCACTAACTTTCGAAAGGAATCCGGAATTCTTCTTAACGACTCCGTTTCCTGTTCCTTTTTCTTGGAATCGGCAACCGTAAGAGCCGATTGTATATAGCATCTCTGATTTCCCCTGTTTACAACAAAGTCAACCTCCAGATTTTTTCTGATCTTTTTCCCTTCATCATCCATATAATTATATTCGACCATTCCGACGTCTACATCAAACCCACGCCGTTTGAGGTCATTGTACAGTACGTTTTCCATAATATGCGTTTCTTCCTGCTGGCGAAAACCAATACGCGCATTCCGAAGTCCCACATCTGTAAAATAATATTTTTGGGGAGTCTTCATATATTTTTTCCTTTTGACGTCATACCGCTCTGCCTTCTGCAGGAGAAATGCATCGATGAAATAATCGAGATAACGCTCTATTGTAGCAGAAGCTATTTTTATCTGCTTCTCACTGGCAAATGTATTGGACAACTTCGCCGGATTCGTGAAAGAACCAATGGCCGAAGACACAATATTTAAAAGATCCCCCAGCACTTCCGTGTCATTGATGATCGTATGCCGCTCCACTACATCCTTCAAATACGTTTTCGTAAAAAGCTCACGCAAATATTTACTCTTTTCTTCATGTGTATCCAGAGACAATACCACGGGCATTCCGCCGTAGGTATAATAATCCCTCCACGCATGCCGCTTATCTCCTTCATATGGAGCATAAAATTCTGCATATGACAGCGGGAAAACACGTATTTCATCACCGCGATCCCGAAATTGAGTCAAAATATCTGACGACAGCATCCTGGAATTACTGCCGGTCACATAGATATCGGCATTCTTAATCTTCATAAGCCCCAGAACCACATCGATAAAAGTAAGCTTTGCGGCGGGATCATCAATATATGGATTCTGAATTTCAGAAACGAATTGGATTTCATCAATCAGGACATAATATCTTTTTGTTTTATCTGTAATCCTGCTCCTGACATACCGATCCAGTTCCATGGGATTGCGATATCTCGCATTCGGCAATTCATCCAATGCAAGCCCAATAATCTGATCTTCATTAACACCGTTGTTTAACAGGTACCTTGTATATATCTCAAACAGCAAATAGGATTTTCCGCAACGCCGGATTCCTGTTATAATTTTCACCCGCCCATTATCTTTCTTCTTGATCAGCTCATCCAGGTATTGCTTTCTTGCAAGTTCCATATACTTACCTCATCCGACTCCTATCTTACATATTTCGTTTTTTTCATCCACGGATAGCATATCACAAAGAAAGAACCGTTTCAACAATATGTCGTTAAAAAAATGCGGATACCCGCATTTTTTTAACATCTTCATTATAGCTTCCTTATTTTGATTTTCCAATCGAAATCAAAATATAAGATATCGCTATTAGTATTTCAATCCTTCAAAAATATACTGATTTTGTCTTCTGTTTTATTTCGGCCTGCAATTCTCCGAGGCAGGGATGTCCCTAACAACGCCATCCCCGACCAAGCGTTTCTTTTCCTCGAATCCTAATAGCACAATATGCCCTATACTGTCCAATTCTTCTGCCTGAGGTACATTTCATAATAAAGCCCTTTACGCCCCATCAGTTCCTCATGGCTTCCCTCCTCCACAATCTCCCCGGCCTCCAGTACCAGGATTCTGTCCACCTTCTGTAGGGCTGCCAGTCTGTGAGAGACAATGATTCCGCTTCGCCCCTCCATTCCTTCCCTGTAACGACGGAAGAGCTCTGCCTCCGTCACCGGATCCACCGCAGCATTCGGCTCATCCAGGAGAAGCAGCGCCGTATCCGTGAAAAATCCCCTGGCAACTGCCAGTCTCTGCCACTGGCCGCCTGAAAGGTTGACTGCCCCCTGGTATACAGAGCCTACCTTCGTGTCGATTCCCTTTTCCAACCTGCCAAAAAACGTTTCTGCCGTTGACAGCCTTGCGGCACGGCTTATCAGTTCCCGGTTATCAGACTGGGGGATATTCCCTAACACAATATTGTCCTTTACCGTGGTCTCATATTTCAGGAAAGACTGGAAGATGGCAGCGGCACTTTCCCGCCCCTGCTCTCTGCTCATTCCGTCCACTGATGCCCCATATATCCTGATTTCTCCGGAGTCAGGCGGATACAGCCCCAACAGCAGGGAAATCAGGGTGGATTTTCCCCCTCCATTAGGTCCCACTAACGCAATGGTCTCCCCGTCCGCCAGAGTGAAGGACACATTTTTCAGCACAGGTTCCACTGCACCAGGGTAGGAAAAAGTCAGACCCTTCACTTCCACAGCAAGCCTGTTTTGCACCTCTCGGCTGCTTTCACATAAAGCGCTTCCGCCGCAAGAAGCTCCTTGTCTTTCTTCCATATTGTCAAGCAAACCGCTTCCACAGCAAGAATTTCCCTGCCTTTCTTCCATAGCGTCAAGCTCTGCCAGATCAACTCCATACAGGGCGCTTTGATGGAAATATTTCAGGTTGAACCCCAGATTAATCATTTCCTCCTGCAACAGGAACACTGACTCCAGCAAGAACGCGAAAGTTCCCACAGTCATGTGTCCCCCCTTTGCCACCACCAGCAGCACGCAGACCGCAAAAGACACAAAGGACAGGATTCCTTCCGATGCGCCTTGAATCAGGCCGTCCTTCTGTCCCTGGGCATAGCGCTCCTCCGTGAGTTCCTTTGCCGTGCGTTCTACGATGTCGATGACCGGAGTCTCTGCCCCTGTGGCGCTTAATTCCCCCAGCGCGCTCATGTCAAAGAACAGACCGCAGAGATATTCGTTCCGCCTTTTTCTGCGCTGCTGTTTCTGGTTGATTCGATACAGATTTTCATTATTCTTCAGTCGTATCAGAATGACCGGCATCACCAGCCCTATGGTAATGGCCGGGAACCACACCGACCAGTATGCAAGCGACAGCGCCAACCCAAAGCATGTGGCCAAGAGCCGAAAGACAAATACGCATTCAAACTGAAACAACCAGAATTCCTGCCCCAGGAACCTCTCCGCACGGGCGATACGTTCCTGCACCGTCTCCTGTTCCCTCACTCTCACGGGCAGCCGCCCAATTTTCTGGTACATCCTACACTCAAGGGAATGCACGGCATCCATGCGCACCTTGCTTTCCAGCACCGGCATGATACCCGAATAACCGCAGTTCAGCCCCAGTTCCTTTAAAAAAAGCGCCAGAAGCACAGGAGCCAGAAGCTGCCAGGACAGATCCGCCTGTCCCAGGGCATCCACTGACGCCTTTGTAATCCATGTGCCCGCCACTAACAGAAGACCCACAAGCAGGGTCAGGGCTGTCAGCAGAATGAAGCCAAAAGGTTTTTTCTTCCATCCATATTTCCATACAAAACGAAAGGTTTTCCAGATTTTAACCATTTTTATCTCCTTACAATCATCTCCTGCGACCGTCAAAGGCCAGGGAATATCCCCGCTGTCATTGATACAGTGATGCCTGGAGTTCCACCATCTTCCGATAAGGCCCCGCATGTCCCATCAGTTCCGCATGTGTTCCGAACTGGGCCACCCGCTGCCGCTCAATTACAAGTATTTTATCGCACCGCCTTGCCACGCCAATTCGGTGAGACACGATCACTGCCGTCCTGCCTGCCACGGTCTCCAGGAAAGCCTCCATGACCTGGATTTCCGAGACGGGATCCAGCGCGGATGTGGGTTCATCCAGGAAAATATACTCTGACTCCCCAACCAGGGCACGAGCCAGCGCCACCCGCTGCCACTGTCCTCCCGAAAGCTCCCTCCCGTCCTCAAAAAGCTTTCCCAGGGGGATATCCAGGTTATAGCCAGTCTCTTCCAAAAGACCGGAAAGACCCACTCGCTCAAGTGCCCGAATGATCTGTTCATCGGATATCCCGGCATTTTGTACGTGCCGGGACATATTGTGCAGAAGCACATTCTCCCGCAGGGATCCCTGGTAACGGATAAAATCCTGGGGAAGGTAATCACAGATATCCTTGATTTCTTCCCCATATGCCGCAACCGGCTTTCCGCAGAATAGTATTTCCCCCAAATCACGGTTGTACAGGTTCAGCATAAGCTTCACAAGGGTGCTTTTCCCGGCTCCGTTTTCTCCCACCACCGCCACCCGCTCTCCCTTACGGATTTCAAAGCTTACATCCTTTAACACATAGTCCATACAGCCCGGGTAGCGGAAGGACACGTTCTGCAGCCGATAGCAGGTTTCCCCAATCCCTGGATACCCTGTCCCCACACTTTCCGGAACAATTTTTTCTCCCTGCACTGCCGTTTTTTCTTCCAGTTCCATAAACTCCCGGAACACACTGACCCTCCCGAACAATGCCATAATGTCCGTGACAGATACGGTAAAGTCGCCCAGTGCCCCACTGAAAGAAGTGATCGCGCCAAACATGGCTACATATGCCCCGACCGATACGCTGCCGCCCATGATCAATCCCATCAGGAGGATGGCCGCTACCGTAAAGGCGCAGGATAAGCATATCCCTCCTGCCAGGCGGCTCACCGCATTTTTCTTCTCCTGCAGAAGCCTTTTCCGGTTGATATAGATGCTTTCCTCCTTCCATCTGTCTATCATCACCGGATAAAGCCGGTAAGCCTTCAGCTCCTTTGCATACGCAACTCCTGTCATTAACCCCGCATAATAGCTCAGTACACGGTTCCTTGCTCCCAGTTCCTGGTCTGTCTTTACCGCATTGTTCATGGCATAGACCATACTGAAAAAGGAAGGCAACGTACCCACGCACAAAGCCAGCAAAATCCATGGGTTCAGCGTCGAAACCGCACCTACCACAGAGACCATCATGATGCCTGAGCGGAAAACCAGGAGCACTTTATTGGCTTTCTGGGATATCTCCCCAACAAAGGCATTGCATACCTCCATCTGATTCTGGCATTCTGCGCTCTCACGCACCACAAGCGGCAGGCGGCTTCCTTTGCGTATCAGCTGCACCTTCAGGCTGTTGCCTATATTTTCCTGCAAAGACAGTTCAATGGGTATTTTAAACATCTGATCCAGCTTCTTTGCCAGGAACAATACGGCAAGCAGAAGCAGGGGAGCAGCCAACATCCCTACATTTTCCCGAAGATTTCCTCCTGCATGCTGCCAATCCCCGTAAGCGTCCACCAGCCTTTGGACACCCAGTATCCACAGGCCAGGGACAAAGCAGGTAAACAGCGTCACTACTACCATCACGCCCAATTTGAAAGAAATATTTTCCCGTAAGATATCCAGGATCGCCTTAAAATTTTTCATGGTTTTACCCTTCGCTTTAACACCTTTGTCCGTTAAGGGTATATATATTTGCCCGAAACATAAAATACGCCATCCGTTAAAGGCCGATCCGGCGACGGCTTCTTCAAAGCGCCTCTTTGCATCAGTTCATCCGTTACATAACCGACGATTTCAAACAGATACGAGGAAACCCATTGGTTAATCTGGGATTCCAACCGTTTTGGCACAAATTTTGAAAAGCTGTT
>CANQBS010000118.1 GCA_947589075.1 uncultured Acetatifactor sp. | reverse complement strand
CAGAAAGATCCTGGCCCGGATCAACAAATACGCGGTATATCCTCAGGAGGAACTGCTTCCCGCAGCGATGAAGCTGGCTTCTTCCATTGCCAAGAATGCGCCCATTGCGGTGCGCAACTGCAAGAAAGCCATCAATGAGGGCCTTGAGGTGGAGATGGACGAGGCTATCGTTATCGAAGAGAAGCTTTTCGGCGCCTGCTTTGAGACGGAAGATCAGAAGTACGGCATGGCCTTTTTCCTGGATAAGAATAAGGAAAAGGTGAAGGAGCCCTTTAAGAACTGCTGACGGCGGGCAGGGCAGCAGGGCAATAAGATTGTCCTGAAGGCCTGAATGGATTCTGGAGTTGTTTGTAAAAATAGATAAGTATTTTAGAAAACAGAATTGTTATAGAAAACAGAATTATTTCAGTTGAAGGAGGAATATTTCATGAAAGTAGGTATTATCGGCGCTGGTACTATGGGACAGGGCATTGCCAAGGCGTTTGCCCAGGTTGACGGTTATGAGGTAGCCCTCTGCGATATCAAGCAGGAATGGGCGGAAGGCGGAAAGAGCAAGATCGCCAAGGGATACGCGAGACTGGTGGAGAAAGGCAAGCTGACTCAGGAGGCTGTGGACGCCATCCTTGCAAAGATCACTCCCGGACTGAAGGAGGACATCTGTGCAGACTGCGATCTGATCGTGGAAGCCGCTTTTGAGGATATGAACGTGAAAAAGACCACTTTCGGCGAGCTGGATAAGCTGGTGAAGCCGGAGTGCATCTTCGCATCCAATACCTCCAGCCTTTCCATTACCGAGATCGGCAACGGGCTTTCCCGTCCCATGATCGGCATGCATTTCTTCAATCCCGCAGACCGCATGAAGCTGGTGGAGGTGATCGCCGGGGTGAACACTCCCCAGGAGACCGTGGACGCCATCAAGAAGATTTCCGAGGAGATCGGCAAGACCCCCGTACAGGTAAACGAGGCCGCAGGCTTTGTGGTAAACCGCATCCTGATCCCCATGATCAATGAGGCTGCTTTCATCAAGATGGAAGGCGTTGCCAACATCGCAGGCATTGACGCGGCAATGAAGCTGGGCGCAAACCATCCCATGGGTCCCCTGGAGCTGGGAGATTTCGTAGGACTGGACATCTGCCTTGCTATTATGGACGTTCTCTATAAGGAGACCGGCGACAGCAAGTATCGTGCCTGCCCTCTGATCCGCAAGATGGTTCGGGGCGGCAATCTGGGCGTAAAGAGCGGCAAGGGATTCTACGTTTACAATGCAGACCGTACCAAGACTCCCGTGGATGAGATCTAAGATCCCGGAGAGGAGACAGGACATTCTGTTTTGACAGGAACGGACCGTGAAAGCGGTCCGTTTGAAAGATTATATTTTGGAGGAAATGAAATCATGGATTTTACTTTGAGCAAAGAGCATGAAATGGCGCGGACCTTATTCAAAGAGTTCGCCGAAAAAGAAGTAAAGCCCCTCGCCCAGGAGGTGGACGAGACGGAAGAGTTCCCCAGGGTTACCGTGGATAAAATGGCAAAATACGGTTTCCTTGGTATTCCTGTTCCCAAGGAATACGGCGGTCAGGGATGCGATCCTTTGACCTATGTGATGTGTGTGGAGGAGCTTTCCAAGGTATGCGGCACCACAGGCGTTATCGTCTCCGCCCATACCTCCCTGTGCTGCGATCCGATCCTGACCTTCGGTACGGAGGAGCAGAAGCAGAAGTACCTGGTTCCCCTGGCTAAGGGCGAGAAGCTGGGCGCTTTCGGTCTGACCGAGCCCGGCGCCGGCACAGACGCCCAGGGACAGCAGACCAAGGCTGTGCTGGATGGGGACGAATATGTGATCAACGGCTCCAAGATCTTCATTACCAACGGTAAGGAAGCAGATGTGTATGTGATCTTTGCCGTGACCGGCATGATCGAGAAGAAGGGCCGTATGATGAAGGAGATCACCTCCTTTATCGTAGAAAAGGGGACTCCCGGCTTCACCTTCGGAACCAAGGAGAAGAAGATGGGTATCCGCGGTTCTTCCACCTATGAACTGATCTTTACGGACTGCCGCGTTCCCAAGGAGAATATGCTGGGCAAGCTGGGGCAGGGCTTTAAGATCGCCATGCATACCTTAGACGGCGGACGTATCGGTATCGCAGCCCAGGCTCTCGGCATTGCGGAGGGCGCTTTGGACAGGACCATCGCTTATACGAAGGAAAGAAAGCAGTTCGGCAAGACCATCGCCGCACAGCAGAACACCCAGTTCCAGCTGGCTGATATGGCGACCAAGGTACAGGCAGCCCAGCTTCTGGTTTACAAGGCCGCTATGGCAAAGGCAAATCAGAAGGAATACGGCTTCGAGGCAGCCCAGGCGAAGTTATACGCCGCAGAGGTGGCTATGGAAGTGACCACCAAGGCTGTACAGCTTCACGGCGGTTACGGCTACACCAGGGAGTATGATGTGGAGCGCATGATGCGCGACGCCAAGATCACTGAGATCTACGAAGGCACCAGCGAAGTGCAGCGCATGGTCATCAGCGCCGCCCTGTTGAAGTAACCCCCCAGCTCAGCCAGCCATCATGGAATGGAAAAATCGTGCTGGCACGAATTTTTCCATGGAGTGAATGGCTGAGGGAGCGCTATGTTATGAGCAAAAAAAGCTGCGAAGCAGCGAAGAGCGCCGGAGGCGCGTTTTGCGAATGGCGCGCGCTGAGCTGAACGATAAGCCAGCCATTATGGAATGGAAAAATCGTGCTGGCACGAATTTGCACGGATTTGAAAGAAAAAAATAAGGAGTGAAAATACAATGAAAATTGTTGTTTGTATCAAGCAGGTTCCTGATACCAAGGGCGGCGTACAGTTTAACCCTGACGGAACCCTGAATAGAGCGGCCATGCTGACCATCATGAATCCGGATGATAAGTCCGGTCTGGAGGCAGCCCTGAGATTAAAGGACCAGTATGGCGCAGAGGTTACTGTTGTGACCATGGGACTTCCCAAGGCGGAGGATGTGCTTCGTGAGGCCCTGGCGATGGGCGCGGACAAGGCGATCCTGGTAACCGACAGAGTGCTGGGCGGCGCAGATACCTGGGCGACATCCCAGACCCTTGCCGGCGCGATCCGCAATCTGGATTACGACCTGATCATTACCGGCCGTCAGGCTATCGACGGCGATACCGCCCAGGTTGGTCCCCAGCTTTCCGAACACCTGAATATTCCCGTTATCTCTTATGCACAGAATATCAAGATTGATGGCGACAGTGTGATCGTTGAGCGTCAGTTTGATGACAGATATCATGTCCTGAAGGCCAAGATGCCCTGCCTGATCACCGCACTGGCAGAGCTGAACGAGCCCAGATACATGACTCCCGGCGGAATCTTCGATGCCTGCAAGGCTGATATTACCGTATGGGGCAGGGCAGACCTGGTGGGTGTGGAGGATTCCAACCTGGGTCTTAAGGGCTCCCCGACTCAGATCGCCAAGGCTTCCGATAAAGTCAGGAAGGGCAAGGGTGAGAAGGTGAACCTGGATCCCGCTGAATCCGTTGACTATATCGTAGGCAAGCTGAAGGAAAAGCATGTCATCTGAGGAAATTGAAAATAGAAAAGAAGTAGGATATCTAAGGAGGATAACAATGAATTTAGAGGAATATAAGGGCGTATATGTGTTCGCCCAGCAGGTTGATAATGAGATCAACAGTATTGCCTTTGAATTGGTTGGCAAGGGCAAAGACCTTGCAGCCGATCTTGGCACAGATGTAACCGCAGTGCTGGTTGGCAGCGGCGTGAAGGACCTGGCTGACCAGCTGGCTGAATATGGCGCTGACCGGGTGATCGTGGTGGATGATCCGGAATGTAAGGAATACAGGACCGAGCCCTATGCCCATGCCCTGGCTTCCGTCATCAAAGAGTTTAAGCCCGAGATTTTCCTGGTAGGCGCAACCGCCATCGGACGTGATTTAGGTCCCAGGGTATCTGCCAGAATCCATACCGGACTTACCGCAGACTGCACACAGCTTGATATCGGAGATTTCCCTTTGAATCCTGTACCCGGCAAGGAGCAGAAGCACAATCAGCTGCTCATGACCCGTCCTGCATTCGGCGGCAACACCATCGCTACCATCGCGTGCCCTGACTTCCGTCCCCAGATGGCCACGGTCCGTCCCGGCGTTATGCAGAAGAAGGATCGGGTTCCCGGCGCAAAGGCGGAAGTGATCGAGTTCAATCCCGGATTTACTCCTGACCACAAGTATGTGGAGATCATGGACGTGGTGAAGGCGGTGTCCGATACCGTAGACATTATGGACGCCAAGATCCTGGTATCCGGCGGACGTGGTGTGGGAAGCCCTGAGAACTTCAAGATCCTGGAGGATCTGGCAGAGGTGATCGGCGGAACCGTAAGCTGCTCCCGTGCCGTTGTGGACGCAGGATGGAAGCCCAAGGCTCTGCAGGTAGGACAGACCGGTAAGACCGTTCGTCCCAATGTATATTTTGCCATTGGTATTTCCGGCGCCATTCAGCATCTGGCAGGTATGGAGGAATCCGATATCATCATCGCCATCAACAAGGATGAGACCGCGCCGATCTTCGATGTTGCGGACTACGGGATTGTAGGAGACCTGAACAAGATCGTTCCCGCTCTGACCGAGAAGCTGAAGGTGGAGCTGGCTGCAAAATAAGCTCAAAACAATATGAATATACCTGGTTTAATATATACCTGGTTTTAAAGGAACTGCCCACCTGAATTTTATTCCGGTGGGCAGTTCGATTGAGAGGAATGGTTTATCGTAAAAAGAGCTTGATCAGCCTGTCGTACAGCGGTTTGTAGGGCTGATAGCGCATGGGAAGGTCGAGAAAGGTTTTCTTGTCCACCATGCTTTTGTAGTGGGTAAAGGTGTCAAAGCCGATTTTCCCGTGGTAGGATCCCATGCCGCTTTCCCGGAATCCGCCGAAGGGCATATGGGAGGTGGCCAGGTGAATGACCACGTCGTTGATACAGCCTCCGCCGAAGCCGATTCCGGCGGTGAGGCGTCTGATTCGCCTTTTATCGGAGGAAAAAAGGTAAAAAGCCAGAGGAGCGTCGTGCTCTGTCACATAGGAAACGATTTCAGACTCTTCCCTGTAGGTGAGGATGGGAAGCACCGGTCCGAAGATCTCCTCCTGCATCACTGCGTCTTCAAAGGAAGCCCGGTCCAGTATGGTGGGTTCGATCTGCAGGGTGGAAGGGTTGTTTTTCCCGCCGAAGATCCTCCTGGAGGAAGCGTTTTCATGCTGTTCTTCCGATCCGCTCCGGAAAGCATCTATCAGTCCGCACACCCGCTGAAAATGCTTTTCGTTGATCATTTTGCCGTAGTCCGGGTTCTCCAGAGGATTTTCGCCGAACTGCTTTGCGATCTGCTTCTTAAGCTCCTCCACCAGTCGGTCATGGACGGACTCAGCGCAGAAAATATAATCCGGCGCCACACAGGTCTGCCCCAGATTCAGGAATTTGCCCCATACGATCCGTCTGGCTGCCAGGGGAAGATCCGCTGTTTCGTCCACGATGCAGGGGCTTTTGCCTCCCAGCTCCAGCGTAACGGGGGTCAGATGGGAAGCGGCGTTTTCATAAACCAGTTTTCCCACTTTTTTGCTTCCTGTGAAAAAAATGTAGTCGAATTTTGCCCGGATCAGGGTAGTATTTTCCCGGGAGCCGCCAAAGATCACCGCCGCATATTCCGTCGGGAAGACCTCTTCTATAACCCTGCGGATGGCGATATTGGTGTTGGGGGAATAGGAACTGGTCTTAAGAACCACGGTATTGCCCGCCGCCACAGCGTCGATGAGGGGATCCATGGAAAGCAGGAAAGGATAGTTCCAGGGATTCATTACCAGAACGGTGCCGTAAGGGGAAGGAATCCGGAAGCTTCTGGATACGGACTGCGCCAGGGGCGTGGGGACGGATTTTTGTCTGGAAAAACGCCTGGCGTGTTTGATCATATAGGCCAGCTCACTCAAAACCAGACCGGTTTCACACATATAGCTTTCGCTCCGGCTTTTGCCCAGATCCTTTTTCAGCCCGTCATGAATTTCCTCCAGATGTTCCAGGATGGACTGCCGAAGGGCTTTCAGGTAACGGATACGGCAGGAGACCTCCAGGGTCTGCCCTGTTTTGAAAAAGGCTTTCTGCCGTTCTATGATTTCCAAGATTTCTTTTTCCTCCATAAAGATATCCTTTCTGCCTTCATCCGGGCAGCTTATTTTGTCTGCGGGGCAATGTCCCCGATCCTGCGGTACATCTCAGCCAGTTTTTCCCTGTCCCAGAGTACGGGAACGGGATAGAGGGGATTGGCCTCTCTGTAAGCATAGCGGGAAAGTTCGGAAATGTCAATCTCCCTGATCATATTAAGATGCTTTGGGATTCCAAAGCTTTCGTTCATCCCTTCGATCCTGGCGATCAGCAGCTGAGCGGCCTGGGCATGGGGAGTATCTTCTTTCACAAGCCCGCAATAAAGGGCGATCTCGTAAAGCTTTTTATGGACAGTCTCTCCGTATTCCCTGAGAACCAGGGGCAGAATGACTGCGTTGGCCAGTCCGTGGGGCGTATCATATTTTCCGCCCAGAGCGTGAGCCAGGGCATGCACATAGCCTACATATGCTTTGGAAAAGGCTCTTCCTGCTTTATGGGCTGCAAGCAGCATATTTTTCCGGGAAGCGGGGGTGGCGTTGGTGTAGGATTCCTCCAGATTTTCAAAAATAAGCCGGATAGCCTCCAGGGCATCCCTCCTGGTAGTGGAATTCCCGCTTTTGCCGATATATGCCTCTATCCCGTGGGTCAGGGCATCCATTCCCGTAGTAGCGACCACATGCTCCGGCAGGGTCATGGTTACGGATTCATCCAGTACGGCGTAGGAAGGAATCAGGGGAAAATCGTTGATAGCGTATTTATGCCTGGTCCTGCTGTCCACGATCACACAGGCCAGGGTGGTTTCGCTTCCGGTTCCCGCCGTGGTGGGAATGGCGATCAGAACTGGGGTTTTGTGAAGAACCTTCAGGATCCCTTTCAGGTCGTTCAGCTGTTTCCCGGGTCTGGCGATCCGTGCACCTACCCCTTTCGCACAGTCCATGGGGGAACCGCCGCCGAAGGCGATGAGGCAGTCACAGCGGTCTTTCTGATAGAGAAGGAGAGCTTCCTCCACATTGTCCGTGGTGGGATTGGCAACCACTCCGTCATAGAGAGCATAGGGGATGTTTTCTCCCTGCAGAGCCTCCGTCAGTCCCTCAGTCAGCCCCAGTCCCCGGATGGTTTTATCGGTTACGATCAGAGGATGCTGCAGACCATTTCCCTTTAATACGGATGGAATTTCCTTTATTTTGGGGATAATCTCAGGATCTCTGTAAGGCAGGAAAGGCAGTGCGACCTTCAGGGCAGTTTGAAAGATTCTGCAATAGCAGGAAAAGATTATATTCATATGGCCTCCGAATATTTAGATATTCAAAATATTTGACTATCATTATACTCATCTGACGGGGGATGTCAAGAGGGAAATGTCACGAGGGAACTGTAACAATACATTACTCAAACTTCCCACACCATTTGGTGCGATGAACCTTGAAAAATCAATACTTTAACCGATAAAAATGGCATAAAC
>CANQBS010000117.1 GCA_947589075.1 uncultured Acetatifactor sp. | reverse complement strand
GTTCCCCTTCCGCCAGGTCTGTCAGGGCGAACTTATGCCCCTGAGGAATGGGCTCTAAGAGGGTGATCTCCTGGCCGTCCAGTAAAATGCGGGTTCCTGCCTCCAGCGGGCAAAGGGCTACGGCCACCTTATCCTCCGGATGGATTCGGATAAAAGTTTGCTGCATTGTGTTATCTCCTTCTGGAAGTGATTTATAATGAAAATGCTTACAAAAATAATACATCAGGAAGGTAAAAAAAGTCAATTGAAAAACGAAAAAAATAGGCACAAAATATGTAAAAATGCACAAAATCGAGGAAATGCACAAAACAATAAAAATAATATTGTACAAATTATGAATTGAATTTTATGAGAAAAATGATATAATGTCTGAAAACGCTTGCGTTTAAAAAAATTTTAATTCATGGCACCGCCATGGGGGAAAAGGAGGTACATTTTATGTGCGTTTATGAAATGGGGAAGTTGAGGATTGTGGATCTGACCAAAGAGTTGGATCCGAAGACAGAGTCCAGGAGATGTCATTTATATCGTTTTAACACGGGCGGTCCGATTCCTGATTATCACACGATCATGGATCTTACCAGCCATCTGGGGACCCACTGCGAGTGCCCTTACCATCATGACGATGAGTGGCCCAGCGTTGCGGAGCTGCCCCTGACCACCTTTATGGGACGTGCGATCTACGTGGACTTTAAGGACACTGTGGCGCCCTACACCCATATTACCGCAGCAGATTTAGACCGCGCTACAGCCGGGAAGATCCAGGAAGGGGATATCGTGATCCTGGATTCCTCCTATAAGCTTCCTCCCTTCACCAGCGCCACCAATACGGAAGAGGACCATCGTCTCCTGATCGGTAAGGAGAGCGCAGAGTGGTTCCGGGATCACAAGGTGAAGTGTGTAGGCTTCGGCGACGGCGTGTCCATTGAGAACTGCAACGAAGATGTAAAGCCTTTCCATGATATTCTGATGGCTGAGAACATCGTTTTCCTGGAAGTGCTGAAGAACCTGGATCAGCTGAAAAAGGACGTATTCTTCATGAGCTATTCCCCGCTGCCCATACTGGGCCTGGATTCCTGCCCTGTCCGCGTTTACGCTATCGAGGGACTGGCTGAGTTTTCATAAGCAGATCTGCCGGTGAAGCATAGGAAGAGAAAACTGAACGGAAACAAAGCATTTGACAGGAAACCTTGCTTTGAAATTCGGATCCGGACGGGAACGAAGCATCCGACAGGAAACCTTGATTGGGAATGTGAACCCGAATGGAACTAAAATATAAGAGATCAGGAGTGCGGAACATGAAAATAGTTGTGATTGGCGCAGGGGCTGTGGGATCCATCTATGGTGGCCATCTCTCCACGCATAATGAAGTATATCTTGTGGATACCAACCAGGCTGTGGTGGAACAGATCAATAAGGAAGGCCTGAAGATCGATGAAAACGGTGTTACCAACCTCTATCATCCCAAAGCGGTGGTGTCCGCGGAAGGAATCGGGGAAGCCGATCTGGTCATTCTGTTTGTAAAGGCCATCTTTTCCAGGGCAGCCCTGGAGAGCAACCGATGTCTGATCGGACCCGGAACCAGGCTTCTCACCCTCCAGAACGGCGCAGGCCATGAGGATCTGCTGATGGAGTTCGTGCCGAAGGAAAGGGTTGTGATCGGAACCACGGAAGACAATGGCGCAGTTCTGGGCATGGGACATGTGAGAAGGGGCGGAGTCGGGAATACGAATGTAGGTCTTCTGGTGGAGGATACGGAAGGATTCCTGGGTACCCTGAAGGAAGCTTTTGACAGCTGCGGCTTCCATGTGAAGGTTCATGAGAATATCCAGCAGCTGATCTGGGATAAGCTGTTTACCAACGTATCCCTGAGCGCCGTTACCGGGATCCTGCAGGTGGATATGGGTTACATTGCCGCCAACGAATACGCCTGGAAGATGACGAAGAAGCTGATCCATGAGGCAGTCGTTACGGCAAGAGCTCTGGGACTTACCTGTGATGAGGAGGTCATCGTGGCAAAGGTGAAGGCTACCTCCGAAGCCAGCCCCAATGGCGTCACCTCCATCCGGGCAGACCTGGCCAACGGAAGGAAAACGGAAGTGGATACCATCAGCGGAGCCGTTGTGCGCGCCGCCGCCAAGTGCGGAGTGGAGGTTCCTACCCATGAATTTGTGGTGAACATGGTTCATGCCATGGAAGGCAGGGGCAAGTAATTCGTTTTATTCAGGCAATTGCAGTTTCGCAATTACCTATTCATTTTATTTAGCGAGAGGAGAAGCATATGATTTTTTCATCAATTTATTCGAATGATGATTTCAGCGCATATCCCGCTGCGATCCGTCGTGTGATTGATTATTTGAAGAGCAATGACTTTGTAAATATGGAGACAGGGGTTTATGATTTAGAGGGGAAGGATATCTATGTCCAGGTAATGGACGCTGAGACCGGCCCTGTCAGCGAGAAGCGTCCTGAGTCCCATGAGAAATATCTGGATGTTCAGTTCTTGGTTACCGGGGAAGAGAAGCTGGGCTTCACTCCCAACACCGGCGCTTATGAAGTGGATGAATTCATCGAGGAACGGGATCTGATCTTCTATAAGAAGGTGGAGAACGAAGGCTTTGTTTATGCCGTTCCGGGATGCTTCAGCATCTTTTTCCCGCAGGATATCCACAGGCCGGCGGTAGCTGCAGACCAGCCCATGACGATCCGTAAGGTTGTGGTCAAAGTGAAGGCGTCACTTATTTGAGACAGAGGAGGGAACGAAGGTGTTTAACAAATTATGGAAATGCCTCCTGATCGTCAGCATTGCCCTGTGCCTTTCGGGATGTGGGAATGGTGAGACCGCCGACGGCAAGGACGTAACGGTGATCCGGGTTGCATTCAATCAGAATGAGCAGCATCCCCAGTATCTTGCAATGAAAGAGCTGGGAGAGAAGTTTGAGGAAGCCACAAACGGAAGATATACCATGACCATCTATCCCAACGGCGTATTGGGAGAGCAGGGGGCCATGGCGGAGTTCATCCGTACCGGCGCATTGCAGATGGCTATCGTGCCCTGCAGCGTTCCGGAAGGCTATGATAAGGATTTTGCCATTGTGGGTACGCCTTTCCTGTACGACGGCATCGACCACATGGAAAAAGTAGTGGAGAACGGCGTTTTTGACGAACTGTTCCATTCTACCAGGAAATACAAATTTGAAGTTCTGACGGTCTATACCGCAGGCGAGAGAAACGTTTACGCCAAGAAGGCAGTCAACTCCGCGGCAGACCTGAAGGGTATGATCATCCGTGTAAATGACAGCCCTACTTATATTGAAATGGTGAGGCTGATGGGCGGTTCCGGAACCACCATGGCCCAGTCCGAGGTTTATTCCGCGCTGCAGCAGGGCGTCATCGACGCCGCTGAGAACAGTGAGCTGGTGTATGATGATTTTGCCCATTACGAAGTGGCTCCTTACTATGTATACACCAAACATATCGTGCATCCCGACGTGGTCCTGGCCAGCACGGAATTCCTGGATTCCATGAGCCCGGAGGATCGTGAGATCTTCGACCGTCTGGTGCTGGAATCCACAGTGACCGAGT
Organism: uncultured Acetatifactor sp.; assembly: GCA_947589075.1. GTDB lineage: Bacteria > Bacillota > Clostridia > Lachnospirales > Lachnospiraceae > Acetatifactor. Next base: position 4,065 of record CANQBS010000117.1, on the reverse strand, counting down.
TCGAGACCTTTAAGGAGAAGGTCGCGGAGAAGCATGATATTATTACGGAGAAGGGCACCCAGTTCTGCTATCCTGACGTGGAAGAATTCAGAGCCCTGTGCCAGCCCCTTCTGGACAGTGTTGCCAACCAGTCCGATGTAACCAGGAAAATCTACGATGACATTGTGGCGCTGAGGGAGGAAAAATAATATGCAAAAAATTAAAAAAGTGCTTGATAAGGTGATTATGACCGTATGTATTGTGATCTTCATCGCAATGGTCCTTTTGACTACCTATCAGGTCGGAATGCGTTATCTGTTTAAGAGCCCCAGCAGCATCAGCGAAACCCTGACCCGTTACCTGTTTGTATGGCTGGTTATCCTGTCTGCCACCTTTGTGTTCGGACAGAGGGATCATATCTGTATTACCTTTGTAAAGGATAAGTTTTCCGGCTCTGCTAAGAGAATCCTTGAGCTCCTGATCAATGTGATCACGGTGATCTTCGCCCTGCTGATCATGGTTTACGGCGGCGCCGTTATCACCCAGATGAATATGCTGCAGTATGATTCGATTCTGAAGATTCCTACCGGGATCATCTATTCCATCATTCCGGTTTGCGGCGTGTTGATCATCTTTTACAGCGTCTTAAGCATCATAGACGACATACAGAGTAAAAAATAGGAGGAGGTAGGATATGTCTGTAGCAGCACAAGTTGCCGTTGTAATGGCGGTTTTATTGGTAGTTTTATTGGTTATGGGAGTTCCTATCGGCGTCAGCATCGGACTTTCCTCAGCCATTTCCATGATCTGTATGCTTCCGGGGGATATTGCCTTCGCCACATCCGCGCAGAGGCTTTTTGCAGGAACCAACTCCTTCTCCCTGGTAGCCATTCCGTTTTTCATACTGGCAGGAAATATTATGAATAACGGCGGTATTGCAATCCGTCTGGTAAACTGTGCAAAGGTCATCAGCGGCCGTATGCCCGGACCTCTTGCGCAGACCAATGTTGTGGCGAATATGTTATTCGGCGCCATCAGCGGCTCCGGCGCAGCAGCGGCGGCAGCCATCGGCGGGACCATCGGCCCCCTGGAGAAAAAAGACGGCTATGATCCTAATTTTTCCGCAGCAGTTAACGTAGCCTCCGCTCCGGTGGGTATGCTGATCCCTCCCAGCAACACCATGATCGTATTCGCCACCGTGGCAGGAAGCGTATCCATTTCCGCCCTGTTCATGGCGGGCTATATTCCCGGCCTGATCTGGGGCGCAGGTATTATGCTCTTCGCAGGGATCACCGCTAAGAGACTGGGTTATCAGGACAAAGAGAAACTGACCGCTTCTGTCGCCATCAAGACGTTCTTAGAAGGAATTCCCAGCCTCCTTCTGATCGTGATCGTTATCGGCGGTATCCTGGGCGGTATCTTCACCGCAACAGAAGGCTCTGCCATTGCCGTTGTATATGCCACGATCCTGTCCCTGATCTACCGTTCCATCAGCATCAAAGATATTCCCCGTATCGTGGCGGATTCTGCCAAGATGACCGGTACCATCACCTTCATGATCGGCCTGTCCTCCATTATGTCCTGGGCCATGGCCTTCACGGGGATCCCTGATATGATCGCGAATGCGGTGCTGGGCATCACCACCAACAAGATCATCATTTTCCTGTTGATCAACGTCGTTCTGCTGGTGGTAGGAACCTTTATGGATCCCACCCCCGCCATCCTGATCTTTACGCCGATCTTCCTTCCGATCTGTGTAAGCCTTGGTATGAACCCGGTTCACTTCGGTATCATGCTTTGCTACAACCTGTCAGTAGGAACCATTACACCTCCGGTGGGCACGATCCTGTTTACCGGATGTAAAGTGGGCGGTGTCACCATCGAGAGCGTCATCAAGTTCTTGCTGCCCTACTTCATCATCATTATCCTGGGTCTGCTGCTGGTAACCTATATTCCGCAGATCTCCCTGTTCATCCCCAGTCTGTTGGGACTGATCGATTGATGGGGCGCAGTGATTAATGGGGTACGGTGATACATTGGTGTAAAGTTTGTTTTCCCTGCCGGATAGATATGCTGCAGGGATATGGGAAATAGTTCCCGAGATTTGGTTTTATAAGAAGTGATAACAGGGGCTGCGGCATCGCAGCCCTTTAAAATTGGTGCGCTGGCGGCGCACGTTTCTTTTTTTGAATCGTTTCTTTTTTGAATTCTTTTATGTTTCTGAAAAATTTCTTACAATTTCTGACAAATTTTTGAAATTCCTGAAAAGTTCTTTACAATTCGTCCAAAAGGATTGACTTAAAAAATAAATCATATTAACTTTTATTAAAGTAGAAGTTTTGCGAAACTGCAGTTTTGGGGACGGCGGAAGGCAATATAGACAAAAACGGGCTCCGAATGCGGTGGCAAGTCGCCCTTATTTTGTCTATATTGCCTTCCGCCTGGTTTCAAGATAGATGTTTCGTAATTACATCATACGATGATTCGGGCGCGTCATAAAGCCTCTCATCCATCAGTATGCAAGCATACCGTGGATTCGAGCTTTTGACGCTGTAATCATATCATTGTGAAAGAGAGTAGGAGCATTTATGAAAGGAAAAACCAGGGTCTATGTTGTCATTGTAGCTTTGCTCCTATGCCTGCTCCTGTGTCTGTGCGGCTGCGGTCGGGGGGAGGCAGGCGGGAAGCAGGATCAGGGAGCTGGGCAGGATTTATTTGGACAGGGTTTATTTGGACAGAGTTCGTCCGGGCAGGGAGCGGGTTCATCCGGTCATGGAACGGGTTCATCCGCTCAGGGGACTGGGGGCGCCATGCAGCTTATGCCCCAGGAAGGGGAGCATTATTATATCACCACCTACGGCATCCTGACGACTCCGGTGAACGCCTGGGGTTTCCGGGTATCCGGGGGAAATCTGTACAGCGCCGTGACTGATTTTGAAAAGGGCATAAACCGCTATTACCGGGAGAGCCTGTCTGGAAACGCCGCCCGGGAGGAGCTGTTCATCGGGCGGGAGGTCTATCAGGAGGTGACAGAGGATTCCATCCTGTTCTGCCCGGGGGAGGGGAATTCCCTGTATTTCATCCTGGCAAAGGAGGAAGATAATGGGAACAGGAGGTACTTCATCCTGCAGTGCGGACCCAAAGGAGAGGAGCTGCTGCGCAGGGAGATCACAGGAGACCTGACGGACGACGTATCCAAGGAACTTCTGCAGCCCCAGGGATTTGTCCTGGACGGGGAGGGCAGGGCATGCCTTGCGGTGGAAGGGGGAGTCCTGCTTTATGATAAAGACATGGAATACCAGGGAAAGATTTTCGAAAGGAAGGCAATTCTCTCTCTTGTGGAAGGGCGCGACGGGAAGGTCTACTATACCAGGAAGGATCCGGCGGTGCCGGATGGGGAGCTGGAGCTGGCGGAAGTGGATTTTGCCGGGAAAAAGTCTGTGGAAGTTTGCAGCGATTTCCCCAGGGGATACTACACGGACAGCCTGAGCGCCGGGGAGAGGTATGACTTCCTGGTCAGCATGGGGGACGGCCTGTACGGCTGCAGCCTGGAGGGGCAGAAGGCTGAGAAGATCCTGGACTGGCTGGAAGAGGGGACCACAGCCTCTCAGGTCCTGTATGTGTTCGAGGAAGGCGGGGAGTACCGTGCGGTGGAAAGGAGCGACAGCCTGCAGCTGGCCAGGGTCAGGGAGGTGGCGAAAGAGGATATGCCGCCGGAGAAGGAAAGGATCGTCCTGGGATCTGTGATGGTGGGGGATGAAATTGATCCGTATCCTTATTATGGGGAATTAATGCGTCTGATCGAGAAATTTAACAGAAGCCAGGATCAATACCAGGTGGAATACCGTGTATATGGAGAGGCATCCAAGGATGAATATAGCTTGTATAGTTCGGATGGGATGGAGGAACTGAACCTTGCGCTGGCAGCGGGTTCTGGACCGGACCTGATCCATTGGAGCCCTATGATCCCGGTTTACGCCAAGCGGGGACTGCTGGAGGACCTGACAGGCTATGTGGAAAAGAGCCAGGTGATGTCCCTGGACAATTTTCTGGAACAGGGGCTGGAAATGTATACCTTTGACGGAA
>CANQBS010000116.1 GCA_947589075.1 uncultured Acetatifactor sp. | reverse complement strand
CTCCTGGAAGAGCTGCACTGAGGAAAGCCTGCCTGCAGCAGGGAAAGAAAAGCCGCTTGCCTGTAGTGAAGGAAGAAAGCCCGCCTGCCTGCAGCAGGGAAAGAAAAGCCACCCGCCTGCAGCGGGAAGAAAGGAAGATCTGAATGAACGGAAGAGAATTATCGGACAGGTTTCTTGAAAATGTAAGCCGTGTTGTCATCGGCAGGGAGCAGACGGCGAAGCTTATGCTTACCGCACTGCTTGCGGACGGACATGTACTGCTGGAGGATGTGCCGGGCACCGGCAAGACGAAGCTGGCCAAAACCCTGGCGAGATCCCTGGACGCTTCTTTTGCCAGGATACAGTTTACCCCTGACCTTCTGCCGACGGATATCACTGGGTTAAATATTTATGACCAGAAGCAGAACGAATTTGTGCTGCGCGTGGGACCTGTTTTTACCAATGTGCTCCTGGCGGATGAGATCAACCGCGCCACTCCCAGGACCCAGGCAGGTCTTCTGGAAAGCATGGAGGAACGCCAGGTGACCATTGACGGCAAGACTTATTTGCTGGACAAGCCTTTCTTTGTCATCGCTACCCAGAATCCGGTGGAGTCCTCCGGAACCTTCCCTTTGCCCGAGGCGCAGATGGATCGTTTTATGATGCGTCTTTCCATGGGGATCCCGGATAAAAAGGAAGAACTCATGATCCTGGACCGTTATATGGAGACGGAGCCTTTGGACAGTCTGGAAAAGGTGATCAGCAAAGAGGAGCTTCTTACCGCCAAAGAAGAGGCAAAGCACATTTATGTCCATGAATGTGTCCGGGAGTATATGGTGGATATCGTATCTGCCACCAGAAACCGGGAAAGCATTGCCATGGGCGTCAGTCCCAGAGGAACCCTGGCGCTTCTTCGGTGCTCCAAGACCTACGCCTATCTGTCCGGAAGAAATTATGTGACGCCGGACGATGTGAAGGCTGTAGCCCCGGCGGTTCTGGCCCACAGGATCGTCATGAGCTATGGCTTTGGAAGGAGCAACGAGTCAAAAGCGCTGGTGGAGCAGATTTTGGGGCAGACCACAGTACCTACTGAGGATTATTCAATATGATCTTAATCTTGGGAATCGGAATATTGGCGTACCTGCTGTTTGAACTGCAGCGCCAGGTTTATCACAGCTTATGGAATCAGAATCTCCATGTGAAGATATCCTTTTCCTCTCCCTATATTTTTGAGGGGGAAAAGGGGGAGCTGTCAGAAGTGATCGAAAACCGCAAGAGGCTTCCCCTGACCATGCTGAAGGTGAAGTTTCAGACCAGCAGGAATCTGGTCTTTGCCGGAACAAAGGAGAGCGTGGTCACGGATCAGTATTACCGGAATGATGTATTTCAGGTTTCCGGCGGGGAGAAAATCACCAGAACCCTGCGCTTTACCGGCAAAAAAAGGGGTTATTACCATATCGTGGAGATCGACCTGCTTTCCACGGATCTTTTTATGACCATGGAAATGCTGGAAAGCCGGGAGACAGACGAATATCTGTATGTATATCCAAGACCCTTTCAGAGCAGGGAGCTTCAGTTTTATCTCCAGAGGATCAACGGGGAGCTGACCACAAGGCGCAACCTTCTGGAGGATCCCTTTGAATACCGGGGAATCCGGGAATATCAGCCCTATGACGACATCCGTATCGTAAACTGGAAGGCTACGGCCCGGGTGCAGGGCCTGATGGTCAATCAGAAGGGCTATACCACAAGGCAGACGGTCCGTATCTTTTTGAATATTCTGGATGAGGGCATCCTGAAAAAGGATGATGCGGTGGAGAGTTCCCTGCAGATCGCCGCCGGAATCGCCCAGTATTTTTTACAACAGGGAATCCCCGTGGCGCTTTACGGAAACGGCGTGGACATGCTGTCCGGGGCCGCCGTGGAGGTGAAGGCCGGAGCCGGGAACGGGCAGATGGACAGCATTTATAAAGCTCTGGCAAGGGTGGATACCGGAAAAGATCCGGTGGATTTTGAAGAGACTTTTCGGGAAGAACTTATGACGGAGGGAAAGGACAGCCAGACCTTTTTCATCTCTCCCAACGCCTATCCGGAGTTTCTTGCGCTGATAGAGCAGTACCATGACATGGGAAGGTCTTATTACTGGTTTTATCCGGTATGGGAGGCGAAGGAGCCCCCTGTCCCGGACTGGATCAGGCCACATGCACGGATTCTGCATATCCGCGGTTAGAAAGGCAGGTGAGGGAAATGAAGGAGGAGCATATTGAAGTCTTAAGGCAATTCCTGATCACACAGATGAATCATTGGGCTTTATTTGCGGCGGCAGTTGCCGGCATGGGAATCTGGAACGATTCCAGGCCTGTGTTGTGGGTCTGGATGCTGTGCAGTTTCCTGCCTTTTCTGCTTTATTTTGTGAGGATAAAAATAGAACCGGTTTTCCTGTTCCTGGTTTGCCATATCCTGTCAGGCGGCTTGTTCTGGATGCTGCCGGTGGAGGGCAGCCAGCAGTTCTTTTTAAGGCTGATGATCGTCGGTTACCTGCTTCGTTCGGCTCATCTCAGGATTCGGAGCAATTCCCAGAGGGAGGCGGGCATGCTGCCCGGGTTTGCCGTAGGTCTGATCGTGGCGCTGCTGGCTTTTGTGCATCACCAGCAGTCCAGCAGCTGGGATCATTATTTTGTGCTGATCACAATTGTATATCTCGGATTGTATTTCATTCAGAATTTTCTGCAGCATTATCTTCATTTCCTGACGGTGAATGAGAGCAGCGCAGGGCATATTCCGGCAAAAGAAATGCTGCGCTCCGGAATGAAGAATGCTTTTTTGTTTACGGGGGCGGGGGTTTTGTTTCTGCTCCTGATATCGGGTCTTGCCTCCCTTTCCAGGGGCGGGGGAGCGCTCAGAAGCCTTCTTTTATGGCTGTTGAGAAAGCTTTTTTCCCTTTTAAGGCTGGGAAACCCGGAAGAGGAACCCGTCATGGAGCCGCCTGAGGCGGATGTGGAGCTGCCGGATCCTGTCCAGGGAGTGGAACCCTCCATGTTTTGGGTGATCCTGCAGCGGATCGTTCTGGCTGTTATGGCCGTCGTCCTGCTCTGCGCCGTGATAGTGGGAATCGGGCTTGTCATATATTATCTTGCCTCCCGCCTGCGCAGACGCGCAAAGCCCCGGGAGACGGAGCTGGAGGAAGTGACGGATCTGCGGGAAAAGTGTGAAAAGGAAGAGGTTTTTAAGGTAAGGAGAAAGGTATCCCTTTTCCTTCCGCCCAGGGAGCGGATCCGCAGGATTTTTAAAAGAAGGGTGCTTGCCGGAAAGGATCAGATCCTGGGGGCAAGAAAAGGGTCCAGGCTGGAGATATTTACGGCCCATGAGTGCGCTGACCGCCTGAATCAGGAAATGCTGGGCCTTCTCTATGAAAAAGCGAGATATTCCGAAGAGGAATGTACCATGGAGGATGTACGGCAGCTTAAGGAGGAACCATGACATGAGCCGCGAAAGGTGCTATGATGAAGGAACACAAACCCATCCCTTATCTGCGATATTGGAAAAGATCAGGGATGCGGATATGGTCCTGGTGGGGATCGGAGAGGAATTTGACGCTGAAAAGCAGTTAAGGCAGAGAGAAGAATACAGATCTTTGCGCCAGGAGCTGGATGGGACGGAGGAGGCCTGGTGGATTCCTGCCCTGAATCGGTATTATTCCGGGGAAGTACTCGGCGCTTTTAAAAAGCTGGCGGAGCTGATCCAGGGGAAGAATTATTTCGTGATCTGTGTGGCAACCAACGACTATGTATGGGAGAGTGGATTGAAGCAGGACAGGATCGTCGCCCCCTGCGGCGGAAGCAGAAAAAAGCAGTGCAGTAACCACAGAAGCTGCAGCGCCTCCTTAAAGGAAAAAGGGATTGCAGCGGAAGGTCCTCTGCTTTTAAGCGGCGAGGAAAAAGAAAATCTGAAAATTTGTGTGGAAAAGAGGGACTGGAAGCATCCGGGGCTTGGGAACTGCCCCCATTGCGGCGCTTCCATGGTGCTCAATAATGTTTATACGGAACAGTACGATGAAGACGGGTACCTGGAGCAGTGGAAGCTTTATACAAAATGGCTGCAGGGAACGATCAACAGAAAACTCTGCATTTTAGAGCTGGGCGTAGGGCTGCAGTGTCCCAGCGTGATCCGTTTTCCTTTCGAAAAAATAGGTTATTATAACCAGAAGTCGGATTTTATCAGGGTACATGAAAAGCTTTATCAGCTAACGGAGGGGATCGCCGGGCGGGGGCTTTCCGTCCCTGAGAACGCCGTCAGGTGGCTCGAGGGTCTCTGATGGGCGGGGGCAGCCGCAAGGCAGTGCGCATTAACGCCTGCAGTCTTTTTCTCGCCATGTTTTTATTGCCTTTAGCATTTTCCTGTGATAAACTATAGAAGCGTTGGAGGAAAATGGAATGATTGGGATTATCGATTACGACGCCGGCAACATCAAAAGCGTGGAAAAGGCTTTGACCTATCTTGGGGAGGAGCCGGTGGTTACCAGGGACAGGAACGTGCTCCTTCATGCGGACGGCGTTATATTGCCCGGCGTAGGCTCCTTTGGAGATGCCATGGAAAAGCTTTGTACCTATGGATTAACGGATGTGATCCATGAGGTGGTCGCCAGGGGCACTCCTTTTTTGGGAATCTGCCTGGGGCTGCAGCTTCTGTTCGGGGAAAGCGAGGAAAGTCCGGGAGTACAGGGGCTTGGCGTTTTGAAAGGTAAAATTTTAAGGATTCCCGAGGAAAATGGACGGAAGGTTCCCCATATGGGCTGGAACTCTCTTTGTTTTCCCAGGCAGGGAAGGCTTTTTGAGGGACTTGACCAGAATCCCTATGTGTATTTTGTGCATTCCTATTATCTGAAGGCGGAGGACGAATCCATTGTGACGGCCGAAGCAGATTACGGCGTGAAGATCCATGCGTCTGTGGAGTGGAAGAATGTGTTTGCCTGTCAGTTTCATCCGGAAAAAAGCTCCGGCACAGGTCTGTGGATCCTGGAGAATTTTATCGGCCTGACACGCTAAAGCGGGAAGAAAGTAAGAGAAAGCAAGAGAAGGCTGGAGAAAGCAAGAGAAGGCTGGAGAAAGCAAGAGAAGGCAAGAGAAGGCAGGAAGAAAACAGGGGAATGCAGGAGAAGACAGGAAGAAAGCAGGAAAAAACAGGAGTGTAAAAGCTCCGGAATGGAGATTTGAATGTATACGAAAAGGATTATCCCCTGTCTGGATGTAAAGGACGGGAGGGTCGTGAAGGGCGTGAACTTTGTGAACCTTCGGGACGCAGGGGATCCGGCAGAGGCCGCCGCCGCTTATGATAGGGAGGGGGCGGATGAGCTGGTTTTTCTGGACATTACGGCTTCCAGCGACGCCCGGGCAACGCAGCTTCGGTGGGTCCGCCAGGTGGCCAGCCAGGTATTTATTCCCTTCACTGTAGGGGGAGGCATCCGCAGCCCGGAGGATTTTAAGGTATTGCTGAGGGAAGGGGCGGATAAGGTTTCCGTGAATTCAGCTGCCCTCATGAATCCGGAGCTGATCTCGGAGGCTGCCATGAAGTTCGGAAGCCAGTGTGTGGTTGTGGCGATCGATGCGAAAAGGCGTCCCGATGGGGCAGGCTATACCGTCTACAAAAACGGCGGGCGCGTCGATATGGGGATCGACGCTGTGGAATGGGCTGTCAGGGCTCAGAGCCTGGGAGCCGGAGAGATCCTGCTCACCAGCATGGACTGCGACGGAACCAAGGCAGGGTACGATCTGGAGCTGACAAAAGCGGTATCCTCCGCGGTATCCATTCCGGTCATCGCTTCCGGCGGGGCAGGGAGTGAAGCGGATTTTTATGACGCTCTGACGTTGGGAGGAGCGGAAGCTGCTCTGGCGGCGTCCCTGTTTCACTACAGGGAGCTGGAGATCCGTCAGGTAAAGAAATACCTGCAGAGCAGGGGAGTATCGGTCCGGCTCTGAGACCCTGGAGGCGGCATCAGAGAAGAAGATACGAGAAAGTACTCTCATGAAAAAGCTCAACTGAAAAAGCCCTGGGGAAATGATTTTGAGAAATGCCGGGAAGGCACATAGGACGAGCTTTTAAAAAGGGATTGACTTATGGATTGACTTATTTAGTCAAGATATGGAGGCTGCAGATTTACAATGGCAATGATTACAAATGACTGGCTGCCGGCATTGCGGGATGAATTCCGGAAGCCCTACTACGCGAAGTTATTTCAGTTTGTCCAGCAGGAATACAACACTGCCCAGGTATTCCCTCCTTCGGACGATATTTTCAACGCTTTTCACTTAACGCCCTTAAGCGAGGTGAAGGTGGTGATCCTGGGGCAGGATCCCTACCATAATGTGGGACAGGCCCACGGGCTTTGCTTTTCCGTACAGCCCCAGGTGGAGATCCCGCCTTCCCTGGTGAACATTTATCAGGAGCTGCACGACGACCTGGGCTGTTATATTCCCAACAATGGATATCTGGTAAAGTGGGCGAAGCAGGGGGTTCTGCTTTTGAACACGGTGCTTACGGTGCGGGCTCATCTTGCCAATTCCCACAGGGGAAAAGGCTGGGAAGAATTTACGGACGCCGCCATCAGGGCGCTGAATCGGCAGGATCGTCCCATCGTGTTTATTCTCTGGGGAAAACCTGCCCAGATGAAGGCTTCCATGCTGGATAATCCCAACCACCTGATCCTGGAGGCTCCTCATCCCAGCCCTCTGTCCGCATACAGGGGGTTCTTTGGCAGCCGACCTTTCAGCAAAACAAATGACTTTCTGGTCAGCCATGGCGTAACTCCCATCGACTGGCAGATTGAAAATATATAAATGGATTCACAGGAGAAAATCAAGAGGAGAAAACAATGGAAAAGAAACCTTTTGTGACAAAGGAGCAAATAGAGGAAATCGTAAAAACCTATCCCACTCCTTTTCATATTTACGATGAAAAAGGAATTCGGGAAAATGCCAGGGCTTTGAAGGAGGCCTTTGCCTGGAATCCTGGGTATAAGGAATTTTTCGCGGTCAAGGCAACGCCGAATCCCTTTCTGATCGATATCCTCCGGGATTACGGCTGCGGATGCGACTGTTCTTCCCTGACGGAGCTGATGCTTTCCCACGCCATGGGGATAAAGGGGGAGGATATCATGTTTTCCTCCAACGATACGCCTGCCGATGAATTTCGTTATGCGGAAAAAATAGGCGCCATCATCAATCTGGATGATATCACACATATCGATTTTCTGGAGAAGACCATCGGGTATCTGCCGAAAACCTTAAGCTGCCGCTACAATCCCGGGGGATATTTTTCCATCAGCAACAGCATCATGGACAATCCGGGGGACGCAAAGTACGGTTTTACCACAGAGCAGATGTTCGAGGGCTTCCGCATTCTGAAGGCAAAGGGCGTCGAGAACTTTGGAATCCACGCTTTTCTTGCAAGCAACACCGTAACCAACGACTATTATCCTACCCTGGCGAAGACTCTGTTTGAAATGGCGGTAAAGCTGAAGGAAGACACGGGCGCCCATATTACTTTCATCAATCTGTCCGGAGGCATCGGGATCCCTTACCGTCCGGATCAGGAGCCCAACGACATCAAGGTCATTGGGGAAGGTGTCCGGAAGGTATATGAAGAGGTTCTGGTGCCGGCGGGAATGGGCGATGTGGCCATTTATACGGAGCTGGGGCGGTTTATGATGGCTCCCTTCGGGCATCTGGTGACACAGGCGATCCATGAGAAGCACACCCATAAGGAATATATCGGCGTGGACGCCTGCGCGGTGAACCTGATGCGCCCGGCCATGTACGG
>CANQBS010000115.1 GCA_947589075.1 uncultured Acetatifactor sp. | reverse complement strand
TAGCCTGATTGTGGCGTTGCTTGCCTTTCTCCAAAAGAGAAAGAAAAAGCGAAAATAAAAATGCCTATCCTGTCTGCAACACAGGATAGGCGGTGTCCGTAAGTACATTGGAATCCTTGGGAGCATCCACTTTGGAGTGGGTGCTTTCTTTTTCTAATAACACTATACCACACTTTTCACATACATTCAACAAAAATTTTTATAACAGTAAAAAAATTTTTGTAACTGTAAAAAGGCAAGTAGGAAATCAAACGCTTCTTGCCATTTTAAAAAGGATTGTAGAAATGTCTTGTACTTCCCAAAATTGAAAAAATATTGATTTTGGGAAATATGTATGGTATGATAGCCTTGCGAGGTGATTTTCTATGAAGCTGATTGAAAGAAAACAATACTTAGATAAAATGGTAAGCGTTATCGGAATTCCCGATATTAAAATGTTGACGGGTGTAAGACGTTCAGGCAAATCGAAGCTGTTGGAAGCTTTCAAATCCTATGTGCAGAAAAACATTCCAAACGCTAATATAATTCACATCAATTTTAATCTGTCTAAATATGACAATCTAAAAGAGTACAAGGCCCTTAACGAATATATCGAAAGCAGTTATGCAGATGATAAGGAAAATTTTGTTTTAATTGACGAAGTTCAAATGTGTAACGGCTTTGAACTGTGCATAAATAATCTGCACGCAACTGAACTGTACGATATTTATATCACAGGTTCAAATGCTTTTTTGCTCAGCTCAGATCTGGCAACTCTGTTTACCGGCCGAACCTTTGAGATCAAGGTATATCCGTTCTCCTTTGCAGAGTATATTCAATACTTCTGTCTTACTGACATATATACCGCTTTCGACAGGTATATGCTCGAAGGCGGTATGTCCGGCTCATATCTGTATAAGGATCAGGAAGACAAATTTAATTATATTGAAAACGTTTTTGATACTTTGATTTTAAGAGACATAAGACAAAAATATAACATCAAAAATCCTGCCTTGATGGACCGCATTTCTCACTTTTTGATGGATAACGTATCTAACTTAACTTCCGCAAGAAGTATCACAGATACGCTCACATCAAATAAAGAAGATATGATCAATCATAAAACAGTCGGTAATTACTTGAATTATCTTTGCAATGCTTTTGCTTTCTATAAAGTGCGCAGATATGATATTAAAGGCAAAAAGTATCTTGCCTCTAACGACAAGTATTATTTGAGCGACCATACATTCCGTTATGCCAAGCTCGGCACAAAAAACCTGGATAACGGCAGAGTGATTGAAAACATCGTTGCGATGGAATTACTCAGACGCGGCTACGAAGTTTATGTCGGCGTCTTGTACAAAAAAGAGATTGACTTTGTGGCGCTTAAAAGAAGTGAGAAGATCTATATTCAGGTTTCGGATAATATAACTTTGCCCGAAACGTTCAAACGAGAAGTAGAGCCTATGCTTAAAATAAAAGATGCCTATCCTAAAATGGTGATAGCCCGAACGAGAAATCCCGAATATCAATATGAAGGCGTAAAAATTGTTGATGTGGCAGATTGGCTGCTCAATAAATAACTGCTTCCCCAAAAGGGAAAAATTTGATAATGGGCTCACCTTCATTTACACCGTAAGAAGAATTTTCACAACTGCCCCACAGGGAGCACCGTTGGCAAGCTCCAGACTTCCTTTGTGCTTCTGACACAGGAGACGGCTGATGGTCAGCCCCAGGCCGCAATGTCCGTTTTCATCCGTGGCAGGCATTAACAGGCGTTTTTTGTTCTTTAAGATCTCTTCCGGGAACCCGTCGCCGTCATCCGTAACGGTGATGGCAAAGGTTCTGTCCTGCAGCCAAAAGGTGATTCCGATTTCCTTCTTCGCAAACCGCAGGGCGTTGCTTAGGATATTTTCAAGAATACGGTAAAGAAGGGCGGCGTCAACCGATATCATACGGGATGGCGCCCCATTTTTTATATTTAAGGTTTTTCCCGCTTCTCTAGCCATAAGGGCAAGATCGGATGTGAGGTCCCGGATCAGTTGGTCGGAGGAGATTTGCCTGGGGTTTAACGGGATTTCATCCAGCTGGTTGATGGTGCGCATCGATTCCGTATATTGCTCCAGCCGGTTCGCGGCGTTTTCAATGCAGCCTGTGATCTCCCGGAGCTTTTGGGGCTTCAGGTCTCCGGCCTGCAGATGAAGCTGTAAATATTCGGTATACCCTTTTAGGATGGCGATGGGATTTCTCAGGTCATGGGCGACGGATGCCTGGATCAGCTTCCTTTCTTCGATCATTTTCCAGAGCTTTTGATTATTTTCCTTCAGGGTTTCCCGCATTTTTTCAAAGGAGATGCAGAGTCTGCCCAGTTCGTTTTCCAGACAGCAGTCTGCGGCGAAATCCAGATCCTGGTCCGCAATATGCTGTGTGGCTTCCTCCAGAACCGTAATGGCCGGAGACAGCTTCCTGCGGTAAAACCACAGGGCGCAGAAAAGAAAACCTGTAACGGAATATGCAAGGGGCAGGACACCCATGGCGATTCCGGCTCCGATATAGGCGAGCTTTCTGCGGGGACCCCTCCAGCCAATGCCGTAATCCGTGCTTTCCACAGAGAACAGGAAGTCCCTGGGGTCAAAGTTTTCCGTGACGGGCAGGCCGTTTTCCGAAGTGCGGATATAGGGGATTGCCTCTGGGATGCCGCTGTCCACCTCAAAACGGCAGGAGGCAAATTCTTCCATGCCGTTTGAAATGTCCTCTGATGCCCGATGGTACATATGGATCATCACAAAATGTGTGTCAGGAACCAGCCATTTCTGGAACCGCAGACATCCCCAGACTGTAAGGGCCGAGGCGAGGGCTACGCCGAGAAGGGTAATCGACACGGCGGCGAAAAATTCAGTTTTTAAGGATTTCTGTTTTCTGTTTTCCATTGATATCCCACTCCCCAGATTGTTTCAATATAATCCTGTCCCGAAACTGCCCGCAGTTTGGAACGGATTTTTCGGATGTGCTCTTTGACCACATTGCTGTCGCCCTCCGCTTCCAGCCCCCAAACCGCTTCGTAGATCCGTTCTTTGTCAAAAATCTGTCCCCTGTTGGTCATCAGGAATTCTATCAGGTCAAATTCTTTTTTGGAAACCGTTATTTCTTCCGTGCCGAAAAACACCTGCCGCTGTGAAAGGTTCACCACCAGACCGTCTGGGGTAGCGAGCACGGAAGCCCTGTTCCGGTTCCTTTCGTCCCGCCGCAGATGGGCTCCGATGCGGGCGGTGAGTTCCTTCAGGCTGAAGGGCTTGGTGATATAATCGTCGCCTCCGAACTGCAGACCGTTGACCTTATCCTGCTCTGCAATCCGTGCCGTCAAAAAAAGAATAGGGCAGGATACATGGCTGCGGATCTCCCGACAAAGCTTAAGACCGTCCATGTCCGGCATATTGATATCCAACAGAATCAGATCCGGCTTTTTCTCCAATAGACTCAAAGCCGTCCCGCCGTTATTGGCCACAAGGGTTTCATATCCGCAGTCCCGTAAATGTTCCGATAAGAGATCTGTCAGCATTTTTTCATCATCCACAATGAGGATCCGATAAGACATTTTCTTACTTCCCGCTTTCCTATAAAAAACTTTCCTATAAAATTTTTTCCAGGCTTTCTCATGGAAATTTCTGTTCTTCTCTGAATAGGAATTCTGGACTCCATAATAAGGTTATGTTTGTATCCTGTAAATGAACTATATCACAAAATAGCATATATCCCCACAAGAAATATATCCTGTAAAAGTCAAAAAACGGTCAAAATCCGCTTCCATTTTGTATATTTTTAGTACCCTTTTAGCTCCTTTTGTGCCCATCCTTTTTGTATGGCTTTTTCTTATGAGGTTCCCTTTTGTGAGTATATCAAAAATCTTCTGAGAATCCAATTGAATTTAAGAATATATTCAGGATCGAATTTAAGAATTTATTCAGGAAGCCTTGACGGGGATTTGACTTTTGAAAGCTATGATTTTTTTGTTACAAAATAAAAGGAGGCTTTTTTATGGACAAAATGCGAAAGTCAAGGGGTCCCATAGGGCTGGGATGTTTGTGGAAGACGGAAAATCAGAGAAAATCGGGGATTTTATGGAAAACTGCCGCGACAGTTTTATTGGCAGGACTGTTTCTGTCCGGATGCGGAAAGGAAGAGGTGCAGGAGGGGCCGGTTACCCTGACCTACGCCACTTTTTCCCTGGATTTTGAGATGGAGGATTGGATCAGTGAGTGGAATCGGTCCCAGGAGGCGTACCGGATAGAGATCCTGGAATATGAGAACAGCGATACCGGGCGGTCGAAGCTCAATAACGAGATCACCTCCGGCAAGGTGCCGGATCTGTTTGATTTGTCCTATTTGAATATGAGCAGTTTTATTTCGAAAGGAATCCTGGCGGATCTGAATCCTTTCCTGGACGGTGATGAAAAGATTACCAGAGAGGAATTGCTGCCCGGTGTGCTGCAGACCTATGAAACGGAGGAAGGGCTGTACGGGATCATGCCGGAATTCCGTCTGGAGCTTCTGGCAGGGAAAAAGTCCCTGGTGGGCGAGACAGCCGATTTTACCGTGGATAAACTGCTTGAAATGATGGAGGGGCTTTCCGAAGGTGAGGTACTGGTGGACGGATTTTCGCCTTTGGGTCTGGTCCGGGCAGTCCTGGAGACGGATATGGGGGAGTTTGTGGACTGGGAGAAGGGGACCTGTTTCTTTGACGGAGAAAAGTTCAAAAAGCTTCTTACCACAGCAGATCGCCTGGAAACCGTTTTCCTGGAGGAAAAGGAGCTTGCGGAAGGTCTGGCGGAGGGGAGGGTGCTTTTCAACAGGATTTATGTTACGGATCTCACCGAATATGTGAACAGCGTGAAGGCATTTGGGGATGAGGAGATATCTCTGCTGGGCTTCCCTTCTGAAACGGGAGGAAGGGCTGTCCTGACGGCGCGGATGCCGGTGGGAATTTCCCAGAGCTGCAAATTTAAAGAAGGAGCCTGGGAATTTGTACGTTCCCTGGTGGAGGAAGAATTTCAGACGAAACATGTCAGGTTCTGCCTGCCGGTGAGACAGGATATCCTGAAGAAAGGAATTGAAAGGGTCGTGACCCAGAATCCTTATGGGGACGGACCGGGATCAGAGACCTGGAAGCCCGCTACCACAGAAGAGATCGACGCCCTGTATCAGGGACTCAGCCAGATGCAGTACAGCGGGATTTCCGACGGGGAGATCTGGAAGATCGTTTCGGAGGAGGCAGAGCTGTATTTTAGCGGGGATAAAAAGGTGAAAGAGGTCATGGACGTGATCCAGAGCCGGGCGGCGCTTTATGTGAGCGAGAATTACTGAAATGGAGATAAAATATTGAAAACCTTTCAAACATGAAAACCGCAGTAAAGTGTCGAGAATATGGAAACCGGAGAAAAGCACTGACAATATTGAAACCACAGAAAGATACCTGCAGGAGAAAAGAATTCATGATTGGAAAAACGTTTGAGAAAGATATGGAGAGCAGTTTGGAAAGAAGGGAACAAAATATGTATTATAATATACGCTACAATAGGAATGTGATCAGAAAATATGGCGGAAGATGCGGTGGCCTTGGAGGCGGATGCAGGAAGGGAACGAAAATATTTTGCTGTTGCCTTGCAGTCCTGTTTTGCCTGGAAGGTCTTACGGGCTGCGGAAGCAGGGCGGAGGACTGGGAGGATAAGGATGGTTTCGGGGGTATTCTGGCGGAGGACCTTTATCCTGACAAAGGCGGCAGCGAAAATGAAAATGGCGAGAACGGTAATTTTGCTGCAGAAGGCGGCAGCATGCCTGAAACCGGGGGAGAAGCAGGGCAGCCGGGAAATTCTGGGCAGACCTCGAGAAATCCTGTGGGAAGTCCCGCCCAGAACTCGGAAAATCCCACAGGAAATTCCGCCCAGACCCCAGGAAATTCCGCAGGAAATCCGGGCACTGCAAGTTTGTTCGACGCCGACAGGTTCCAGGGAACGATCAGATCTATCAAGTACGCGGGAGCCGGGAAACTTTTGGTGTATGCGGAGAAGCTTTCTCTGTACGATGCGGCATCAGATCAGATACTGGGGGAATATCAGTTCCCTGAAGGACAGATTTCTTTGGACAGACTCTGCCTTTTGTCCCAGGGATATGCTCTGTTCGGGGAAGTGGAGCAGGAGCGCAGTACCGGAAAGGATTCGGGATCTTCCCTGAGTTTTGTGGAATCTACCGACCATCAGGAGGGTATGCGCTGCTGGATCTTCGATGAGGATCTGAATCTGCAGGAGAGCTTTGATATTCACAGGCTGTTAAAGGAGCAGGAGAATGAGGACGAAGTGGAGTTTTCCGCCGCTGTCACAAAGGATGGAAAACAGATCGCGATCGCAGGAATCCGCAGGCTTTATCTGTATCAGACAGAGGGAAACGCCTTCCGCATCCTGTTGGACACGGATTCCGATACAAAAAACGGAAATCTGAAGAATATCACTGTTACAAGTGTTCGCTTTACAGGAGAGGCGTCCGGCTCCTCCTCAGGTCAGGAGCGCCTGATCTTTATGGGAATAGCCATTCCGGAGGGCAGATCGGAATCCGTTCCCGTATATGGAACCATGAACCTGGACGGCAGCGGTCTGGATTGCCATGCGGTATCTGATTTCGCTTTATCCCAGGATCTGCTTGTTTACGAAGATGAGGTCTGGTTCTTGGAGGATTTTCAATATGCGGAGGGAAAAGTATTGGTGACGGATCAGACAGGCAAGGAGCTTCGCACATTAAAGCTGGAAGGGGAGGATACCGGGGAGGACGGGATTTTCGGGTCGGATCAGGGAGGTTATCTTGCCACCCTTGCGATTCCGAATCTGACAGACGATTGGAAGGGCGGCTGGAGACTTCGTATTTACGATTCCGAAAGCGGCAAGATCCTGTGGGAACAGAACGTGGGCATAAATACGGAACTCTATTCCGGGGTCAGCTGCAGTGTGAGGATCCTGGACGGACTTAAGGAATGCATCGTGACCTGCGGAAGAGGGGAAAATACGCATACAGAGGCATATTTCTTTTAATCATCCAGAACCGTGCAAGCAAAAAATCCTTTTGAGATGATCGACATCCCAAAAGGATTTTTTCACCAGGAATCTATTTCACCGTCTTACGGTTGGACGCCTCCTGCAGCTTTAACTGTCTGCGGTTCTTCACCTCATCGGACATAGGCTTGATATCCCCTGCCAGGGTCAGGGCCTGTTTGGTGGCCATAGGTCCCAACAGCTCGTAAATCAATACGGCGAACAGGGTAATATTGCGGATCAGTGCCCCCTCCGCCCCTAACTGCATGGCGGTGGCGCACATCCCAAGAGCCACGCCTGCCTGGGGGAAAAGGGTGATGCCAAGGTATTTACAGATTTCAGGGGAGCATTTGGTCGCCCTTGCGCTGACAGCGGCCCCCAGATATTTTCCGGCACAGCGG
Source organism: uncultured Acetatifactor sp. (assembly GCA_947589075.1). Classification (GTDB taxonomy): domain Bacteria; phylum Bacillota; class Clostridia; order Lachnospirales; family Lachnospiraceae; genus Acetatifactor. The sequence continues at coordinate 561 of CANQBS010000115.1, read as the reverse complement.
AATAAAATGTAGATCAGTCCGATGAATACAATGGCAAGGTCGGAGAATACCCCCAGCTCCAGTTCTGCGCCGCTGATGACAAAGAACAGGGCGAAAAGAGGGGAAGTCCATTTATCGGTAGCCCCCATCAGGTCGTGGGACAAGGGGCAGATGTTGCAGAAAATCGTTCCCAGCATCATACATACCAGCAGAGAGGAGAAGCCGATGTGGACAGGTCCGATGTCAAATTCCAGCATGGCCAGGGAAGCGGTCAGGAATACAAAGGCGATGGCCAGGTTCAATCGGTTGGTATTGGAGTTAAACAGGCGTTCCAGCTGGGTAAGCACCCATCCCATGAGGGCGCCTAACAGCAGGGAGGCGACGATTTCTATCAGAGGGTTCACAAGGATGGAGACCATATCCACGATTCCGCTTTCCAGGGTTCTGGCAATGCCGAAGGATACGGCAAAAACAATAAGGCCTACGGCGTCGTCAAGGGCAACGATGGGAAGCAGAAGGCTTGTAAGGGGACCCTTGGCCTTATACTGACGCACGACCATCAACGTGGCCGCAGGGGCGGTA
>CANQBS010000114.1 GCA_947589075.1 uncultured Acetatifactor sp. | reverse complement strand
TTTAATTTTGACAAAAAAATAAAGCCACTAAAGGCTTTTGGAATTATTTAATACAGTTAGGCTGTCAAACTACCGGATTTTACGGAAGCCTTGGCGACGGTTTCCAGCTTCCCGTTCCATTGTTCATGGAGAAGCAGTGCTTTTTCATTGATGGTCATATTGAAAATCCTCTCTTCCAGTATATTTTCATAGTCCGGTGATATTTACGCCCTACATCATATAATAAATTTGACCTTGCCGCAAGCCCTATTTTGAGAAAACAGGCAAAAATGGACACAAGGCCGTGGGAGGAGCAAAAAATATGAAAAAGCCTCTTCCAATTTTAGAAAAGCTGTATTATAATAACTATAGTATGTAATCAAATCTTGAAGTCATGGTTACACGTCCAAGACACATCTGGATTGATAAGAAACCCCATGGAAGAAATTTAAAGAGGAAGAGTGTATGAGAGAAAAATATGAATCGTTGCAGCTTGTCCATTTAAGAGAGTTGGCGAAGGCAAGAGGATTGAAGGGCGTTTCCGCCATGAAAAAAGCGGATATTGTCAATCTGATGCTGGAAGAGGATGAGAAGGATAAGGCGAAGGCGGAAGCCGCACGGAAGGAAGAGGCCGCGAAGGCGGAAGCAGCGAAGAGGGAAGCCGAGAGGACAGATGCCAGGAAAAGAGAGATCATCAGGCCGGAGGCTGCAAAAAGGGAGACAGGGAGACCGGAGGGCCTGCGTCCCAGGGTCAGGCCGGAGAACGGAGTACCGAATCAGGGAAATCCGAAATCTGTTTCCAGGACGGTAGTAAAGGTAAACAGGGAAGAGTCTAAGGATTCCAGGGTAAGCTATATCCGCAACGAGAGCCAGTCCCCGGCGAGAGTGGAGAGCGGCAGCAGGTATGAGGCTTCCAGGAATGAGGGTTCCGGCCGAAATGAGGCATACCGCGGCAATGCAGGCAGCAGCGGCGCCAGCGTTACGAATACCAATAACACAAATTCGGGTTTTGGCGGCAATGCCAATAACAACTATAATAATAGAGGCGGCAGAAGCGATAATTCTGCCAGGGGAGATGCTTCCAGCCGTATACAGGTGTCCGGCAATGTCAACAGCGAAAGCCAGAATGATCCTTCCATGCGGGTGGAGATTCAGGACAACCTCCAGAAGACGGCTTACCGTCCCCAGGATATTTACGATGAGAGTCAGTATCCCAAGGAACTGGACAGCGGGATAGAGGCCAGCGGCATCCTGGAAGTCATGCCGGACGGTTACGGATTTATCCGGTGCGAGAATTATCTGCCCGGTGAAAACGATGTCTATGTGGCGCCCAGCCAGATCCGCAGGTTTGGGCTTAAGACCGGCGATATTTTAAAGGGCAATAAGCGGATCAAGACACAGCAGGAGAAGTTCAGCGCCCTGCTTTTTGTCCGGTCCATCAACGGATACAGTCCTGAGGAAGCCTCCAGAAGGATGAATTTTGAGGACATGACGCCGATCTTCCCGAACAAAAGGATCGGACTGGAGACGCCGGGATGCAGCGTGGCCATGCGTGTTATGGACCTGGTCAGTCCCGTGGGCAAGGGTCAGAGAGGGATGATCGTTTCTCCTCCCAAAGCCGGCAAGACCACTCTTTTAAAAGAGGTGGCGAAGTCCGTTCTGCGCAACGACCCTCATATGCATATGCTGATCCTTCTGATCGATGAGCGTCCTGAGGAGGTAACGGATATTAAGGAAGCCATCATCGGCGAGAATGTAGAGGTGATCTATTCCACCTTTGACGAGCTGCCGGAGCACCATAAGAGAGTGTCGGAAATGGTGATCGAGCGGGCAAAGCGTCTGGTAGAGCATAAAAAGGACGTGGTGATCCTCTTAGACAGCATCACCAGGCTGACCCGTGCATATAACCAGGTGGTTCCCCCCAGCGGACGTACTCTGTCCGGCGGTCTTGATCCTTCCGCCCTGCATATGCCGAAGAGATTTTTCGGCGCGGCCCGTAACATGCGGGAAGGAGGAAGCCTTACGATCCTGGCGACGGCTCTGGTGGATACCGGAAGCAAGATGGACGATGTGGTTTACGAGGAATTTAAGGGGACCGGCAACATGGAGATGGTTCTGGACCGGAAGCTTTCCGAAAAGCGTATTTTCCCCGCCATAGACCTGCAGAAGTCCGGTACCAGAAGGGAGGATCTGCTTCTTTCGGAGGAAGAGCTGGAAGCCATCAACATCATGCGGAGAGCTTTGAATGGTTTGAAACCGGATGAAGCCACTGACCGTATTTTGGATATGTTCTCCCGAACCCGCAATAACAGGGACTTTGTGTCATTGGTGAAGAAGAACCGGTTCCTGTAAAAAACGGAACCTGCTCTTTGGCTGGCGGACAAGTGAACCGCAGCTGAAAATTATTCATCAAAAATTATTAGTGAAAATTAGTGAAAATTATTTTAATCTGCGTAAAAAAGTTATTGCAGAATTCAGACACATATGCTACAATATAACCGCTGTTTGTGGTTCCATAAGCAGTGAGGATGAGAACGACGAACGAAAACTTATATTGAATATAGAGAGGTGAGAACAATGAAGGAAGGAATTCATCCCGCTTATTATCAGGCAACAGTGACCTGCAACTGTGGCAACACATTCGTAACCGGATCTACCAAGAAGGAGATTCACGTTGAAGTTTGTTCCAAGTGCCATTCATTCTACACTGGCCAGCAGAAGACGGTCAGGTCTGATGGACGTATTGATAAGTTCAACAGAAAATACGGCATTGTAAACAAATAGGATGTCAGGAGGGTTGAGGTAGTGATATCTCAACCTTTTTCTTCATGTATGCGGATAGTTTGGCCGACTGCCAGACTGTTATAGATAGGTTTGTTTTACAAATTGGGTGATTCAGGAAAGGAAAGTACTATGGCCAGGAAAAAACGCAGCTGTTATTCCGGCATCGGCGGTCAGGCGGTGCTGGAAGGCGTTATGATGAAAAACGGAGAGAATTATGCGGTCGCAGTGCGGAAGCCCGATGGGGAGATCGAGGTGGAGCTGGAGAACTACCAGGGCATACTCCACGGAAGCAGGATAAAGGAGATTCCTTTTATCAGAGGGATTTTTAATTTCGTGGATTCCCTGATACTGGGAAATAAGTGCCTGACTTTTTCCGCATCCTTTTACGACGAGGATGAGGTTCCCAGTAAAAAAAACGGCGCGTCTAAGGAAAATGCTGAAAAGATCATGATGGGCGTGGTGACGGTGATTTCCCTGGTGCTTGCCATCGGCATATTCGTAGTTCTGCCCTATTATATTTCTTCTTTGTTTGAGAGCTTCCTGCGCAATCACTCTCTGGTCGCTATCCTGGAAGGGGGACTGCGCATCCTGATCTTTATCCTGTATGTGCTGGCGATCAGCCTGATGAAGGATATCAGGAGGCTGTTTCGGTATCATGGGGCGGAGCATAAGTGCATTAACTGTATCGAGAGAGGAAGAGCCCTTACGGTGAAGAATGCCATGCACAGCTCCAGGCTCCATAAGCGCTGCGGCACCAGCTTTATCTTTTTTGTGTTGTTTATCAGTATTATCCTGTTTTTCTTTATCCGTGTGGAGAATCCCTTTGAAAGGGTGATCCTGCGTATCCTTCTGATGCCGGTTGTGGCGGGGATCTCTTATGAGCTGATCCGGCTGGCAGGACGTTCTGATAATATTTTTGTGAAGATCCTGTCCGCGCCGGGCATGCTGATCCAGAGGCTGACCACCAAAGAGCCGGACGAGGATATGGTGGAAGTGGCCATCGCTTCCGTGGAGGCGGTTTTTGACTGGAAAGCGTATCTTCGTGAAAATTTTGGGTATGATGTGGATGCGATGAACGAGATCAATGAAGTGAAAGAGGTTCAGGACTGGCAGGTAGAGGACGATTGAAATACAGGGAATGTTATGAAAAGGCACGAGGGATATTAGCGGAGGCAGGGATCTTAGAGGCCGATCTGGACGCAAGGCTGCTTCTGGAAGAGGTCTGCAAAACCAGCCGAAACGACCTGTTAGCCCATGGGGACAGAGAGGTTACAGAGGCGGAGGAAGAACTGCTGAAATCTCTGATCTGCCGGAGGGCGCAGCATATTCCCCTGCAGCATCTGACCGGAACCCAGAATTTTATGGGTCTGGATTTTAAAGTTGACGGGCATGTCCTGATCCCCAGGCAGGATACGGAGATTCTGGTGGAAGAGGTCATGAAGCAGCTCCATGACGGGATGCGCCTTTTGGACCTTTGTACGGGTTCGGGATGCATTCTGATCAGTCTTCTGCATTATTCCAACGGCTGCAGCGGCGTAGGGGTTGACATTTCCGAAGACGCCCTGAGGATCGCCAGGGAAAATGCCCGGAGGCTGCTGGGAGAAGATGCACAAATCTGCTTCCTGCAGAGCGACCTGTACGAGCGGCTTGATCTTTGCGGGCAGCCTGATCCTTGCGGGAAGCATGACCTTTACGGGCAGATAAAGGGAAGACCGAAGGAAAAATTTGACAGGATCGTGTCCAATCCCCCTTATATTCCGGCTTCCGTCATATCCACCCTGATGCCGGAGGTACGGGATCATGAACCTCTCTGTGCCCTGGATGGGGGAGAAGACGGGCTGGATTTTTACAGGAGGATCATCGCCGGGAGCGGAGAGTATCTGGTTCGGGGCGGGATGCTTTTCTTTGAGATCGGATACAACCAGGCGGAGGCGGTTCAAAAGCTGCTTGCTGAGGGCGGTTATCAGGAGATCACTGTGGTACAGGATTATGCAGGACTGGACCGGGTGGTGTATGGCACATTTCTGGGCTGAAGTGTTTGCCGGGTAGTGTGTGATATCCGTTTTTGGCTGAAGGGACGGATTGAAAAAAGTTCCTTACGGCTGTGAAATAGATGGAGGAAGAGATGTTTGATCAGTTGGAGGATCTTTTGATCCGTTTTGAAGAGATTATGGAAGAGCTTCACGAGCCTACGGTGACCCAGAACCAGGAGCGTTTTCGGAAACTGATGAAGGAGCAGAGCGATCTGACCCCCATTGTGGAAGCTTATAAGGAATATAAAAAATGCAAGCAGGATATCGAAGATTCCCTGGCGATGCTGGATGAGGAATCCGATGAGGAAATGCGTGAGATGCTCAAGGAAACCTTAAGCGACAGCAGGAAGCGCGCAGAGGAGCTGGAGCAGGAGATGAAGCTGCTTTTGCTGCCGAAGGACCCCAATGATGATAAGGACGTGATCATGGAGATCCGGGCAGGAGCCGGCGGCGACGAGGCGGCCCTTTTTGCGGCGGAGATGTACCGCCTTTATGTGCATTATGCGGAAAAGCGGCGCTGGAAGGTGGAGACTCTGAACGTGGACGAGATCGGCATTGGAGGGATGAAGGAGGTAAACTTCATCATCAGCGGTCAGGGCGCATATTCCAGGCTGAAATATGAAAGCGGCGTCCACCGTGTGCAGCGTGTGCCCGAGACGGAATCCGGCGGCAGGATCCATACTTCCACCGTTACCGTGGCGGTGATGCCTGAGGTGGAGGACGTGGACGTTGTGATCGATGAGAAGGATATCCGGATCGATGTGATGAGGGCTTCCGGCAACGGCGGACAGTGCGTAAATACCACGGACTCTGCGGTGCGCCTGACCCATTATCCTACGGGGATCGTGATCTACAGCCAGACGGAGAAATCCCAGCTGCAGAATAAGGCGAAAGCCTTTGCCCTGCTGCGGGCAAAGCTGTACGATCTGGAACAGCAGAAGGCTCATGATGCGGAGGCGGAGCTGCGCCGCAGCCAGATCGGCACGGGCGACCGCTCCGAGAAGATCAGAACCTACAATTTTCCTCAGGGAAGGGTAACGGACCATCGTATCGGTCTGACCCTGTATAAGCTGGATAAGGTGATGGACGGGGACATTGATGAGATCCTGGACGCCTGTATCGCAGCGGACCAGGCCGCCAAGCTGCTGAAGATGAACGAGAATGAAAGATAGACGGATGAGAATATGGATGAATAAAGACGAAAGATAAATGAATGAGAAAAAAGATAGATGAAGATGAAAAGGCTTTGGAACGGTTCGTCCAAAGCCTTTTCGAGTCTATAAAATTTCGGGTTTATAAAACTTCGGATCTGTAAAATTCCGATCCTATAAAATTTTGGCTCTGTAAATCAGCAGAAGGAAATTACTTCCTGAAGAGCGCTTAATCCCCCCGCTTTATCAGTATCTCCGTGATCTTTTGCAGCGTTTTGGAGGACAGGAAAGGGTAGAGCCCGCTCAATCCGCTGATATTGCCTGATTCCAGACTTTTTGATGTCACCTGATCCAGTGTGTCCTCACCCAGAAAAGGAGCCAGGGGTGTGATTGCGGAAGAATCTCCGGATTCCATCATCTTTTTCACGATTTTGTCCAGTGTGTCCTTACTCAGGAAGGGGGCGAGGGAAACGATTCCCCCAAAGTTTTCCGCTTTCATGGCCAGCCTGTCCAGGGTATCTTCGCTCAGGAAGGGCGCAATCCCCACCACCTCGCTCAGATTGTTGACCTGGGCGCGCTCCACCAGGGAATCCAGGTAATCCTCATCCAGGAAGGGCGCCAGTGTGGTGATGGCGGACAGGTTAAGCTTTTCTTTTTCGGGGATCGTTTCCCTGATCAGGCTGTTCGCTTCCTTTGGAGGCAGAAGCGGGATGACCTCCCTGATATCCTCCATCGAAATGGATTCGCCGGAATTGCTGGTTTCCCGGTTATATACTTTTTGAACCGTTTTTGCCTGTGCCCCCAGAAGCTCCTCCAGACTGATGTGCAGGATCTCACATAGCTCCTGTAATTTTGAAATGTCTGGCATAGAGTTTCCTCTTTCCCAGTTGGAAACAGCCTGATAGCTGACTCCCATTGCATCCGCCAGGTTCATCTGTGTCATATTTTGCGCGATCCTTGCAGAGCGGATCCTGCCGGCGACTTTCATTGTATCAAACATATACTTTCTCCTCCTGTGGTTTGATGATATTATGAGTGTAGCAGATTTTTTCCCTTCTGCAAATCAATGAGTACTTGAATCCGCTGATTTTCCCATAAAAAATTTTCGCAAAAGGAGTTTTCACATGAAAGGCTGATGTAAAGCGCTGCTTGAATGGAGAGTTAATTTTCACGGAGTGGGGAAGTAAATAAAACACTAACTGTTGACAAGAAAAATAGATAGTGCTATTATACATTTATAGCAGTATGGACAAGCCAATCAATGATCAGGCCTTGTCAGCTGCATTCTACAAAAGATGTTTTAAGCTTTTCTGGGATTCTGCAATGCGGGTGACTGCATTTCCGGCGCTTTCTGCCATGGATACTCAGAAGAAAGTAACTTGATAATGGGGCAGATGCGGATGGATCGGACAGTTATCACGCGGGATGCAGAATGTCGGTTTCCCTATACCGAAGTTGGCAGCTGTGTATGTGGAAAGTTTTTTATCCGCAGAACTGGTGCTGCGATACAGCAAATTTGCCAGCTGTGCGGCAGTTACGTGCCGTCGGGATTCTGCCAGTGGTGGTCACGCGGCAGTCGTTTGCACAGCAGCCGATTGTATCCATCTGTCCTGCCCCGGGTCTTTAAAGAAAGGGAGGACTTATGGGAAAAGGGCGAAAAGAGCTTAGTTCTGTAGAGCAGGACAGGCGGAAAGGGAATTTACCATTTCCCTGGACAAGGATATTCCGCAGGATGGTCAGGGGGAAGGTTCACAGGAATGTGAAGGACAGGCTGTTCCGGTTCATTTTTGGAAATGATCGGGAAGCGCTGCTGGAGCTTTACAACGCGCTAAATGGGACAGATTATCGGGAGGCCGGGGAACTGGAGGTCGTGACAGTGGAGGACATTATCTATATGTCCATGAAGAATGACCTTTCTTTTACTTTGGCCGGCTATTTGAATCTCTATGAACAGCAGAGCACGGTGTGCCCGAATATCCCGCTGAGGTTTTTTATCTATCTCGGGGAAGAGTATCAGAAGCTGGTAGAAAAAGCCGGGATGGAGAAGCTGTATGGCACGAAGCTGCTGGAACTGCCTGCGCCGCGGTGTGTGGTGCTGTACAACGGGAGCAGGGAAGAGGCGGAAGAACGGGAATTGTGCCTGTCCGAGGCCTTTGGGGAGA
>CANQBS010000113.1 GCA_947589075.1 uncultured Acetatifactor sp. | reverse complement strand
GTGGGTCCTGCAGGAGCAAGATGGCAGAGATTCGGCGTTACCGCGGACAGCTCATTGGCGATGTCCACATTCAGCTCCACCCCGGCTTCTCTGGCAATGGCGGGAAGATGCAGCATGGAATTGGTGGAGCATCCCAGAGCCATGTCCACTGTCAGTGCGTTCAGAAAAGCATCCTCCGTCATGATATCCCTGGGTCTGATATCCTTTTCCACCAGCTCCATGATCTTCATGCCGGCGTGCTTTGCCAGACGGATCCTCTCGGAATAAACGGCCGGAATGGTTCCGTTTCCCTTAAGACCCATGCCCAGAGCCTCTGTAAGACAGTTCATGGAATTGGCAGTATACATGCCGGAGCAGGAACCGCAGGTAGGACACACCTTTTCCTCAAATTCCGCCAGCTCCTCCATGGTCATGGTGCCTGCCGCCACGCTTCCCACCGCTTCAAACATGGAAGAGAGGCTTCTCTTCTGTCCGTGCACATGCCCTGCCAGCATGGGTCCTCCGGATACAAAGATGGTGGGGATATTGACCCTGGCTGCGGCCATCAGCAGTCCGGGAACGTTTTTATCGCAGTTGGGAATACACACCAGTCCGTCAAAGCCATGGGCGAGGGTCATGCATTCTGTGCTGTCCGCGATCAGATCCCTGGTGACCAGAGAATATTTCATGCCCACATGCCCCATGGCGATGCCGTCGCATACCGCAATGGCAGGGAATACCACCGGCATGCCGCCCGCCATGGCCACGCCCATTTTCACTGCCTCCGCGATCTTGTCCAGGTTCATATGGCCCGGCACGATCTCATTATAGGAACTCACAATACCGATCATGGGACGGCGGCGTTCCTCTTCTGTATATCCCAGCGCATTAAAAAGACTTCTGTGAGGCGCCTGAGCGGTGCCTGTCTTCACGGAATCACTTCTCATTTTTTCTTCCTTTCTCTTCTTTCCCTTGTTTTTCGCTCTTTTACTCTGCCTTACCTCTACTTTACGCTTTCTTATCTCTTTTTTTACTCTTCCGTCCAGATTTTACTGGGTATCCGTCCGGCTCCCTAGATCCTCTCCGCCAGCAGATCCCCCATACGGGAGCAGCTTACCCTGGTGCAGCCGGCCGACATGATATCTCCGGTGCGGTAGCCATCCTTCAGGACCTGCTTCACCGCCCCTTCCACGGCATCCGCCTCCTTATCCAGGTCAAAGCTGTAGCGCAGCATCATGGCGGCGCTCAGCACGGTAGCGATGGGATTGGCAATATCCTGTCCTGCGATGTCCGGCGCGGAGCCGTGGCTGGGCTCATAGAGACCGAACTTCGTATCATTCAGGCTGGCGCTGGCCAGCATTCCGATGGAACCCGTCACCATACTGGCCTCATCCGACAGGATATCCCCGAACATATTCTCCGTCAGGATCACATCAAACTGGGCGGGATCTTTCACCAACTGCATGGCACAGTTGTCCACCAGCATATGCTCCAGCTTCACGTCCGGATAATCCGCCGCCACCTCTTCCACAACCTTTCTCCAAAGCCTGGAGGAATCCAGCACATTGGCTTTATCCACGCTGGTCACCTTTCCCCGGCGCTTTCTGGCGATATCAAAGCCCTTGACGGCGATGCGGCGGATCTCGTTTTCATCGTAGGTCAAGGTATCTATGGCCCTGCGGACGCCGTTCTCCACCACCGTTTTGCGCTCCCCGAAATACAGGCCGCCGGTAAGTTCCCTCATGATCAACAGGTCAAATCCTGCCCTGCTGATCTCTTCTTTCAGGGGACAGGCCGCAGCCAGCTCATCATAAAGCACTGCCGGACGCAGGTTCGCAAAAAGATTCAGGGCCTTGCGGATACCTAAAAGCCCCGCCTCCGGTCTTTTGTCCGGCGGAAGCTGATACCAGGGAGATTTCGTGGTATCCCCTCCGATAGACCCCATCAGCACCGCATCCGCAGCCTTTGCGGTCTCAATGGCTTCCTGGGTCAGAGGCACGCCGTACACATCGATAGAGGCTCCTCCCATGAGAATATCCGTATAAATCATGCGATGCCCGAACCTGACCGCCACCTGATCCAGCACCTTCTTCGCTTCCCTGACGATCTCCGGTCCGATTCCGTCGCCGGGAATACAAGTAATATGCAGCTCCATTTCATCCTCTTTTCCGCGCCCTTTTCAATCCGTAAGAGCGCATGATCTATTTTGAGATATATACTATCATAATACCGGAGCATCTGCCAATAACGATAAATTATAGTAAGTATAACCTGCAGGACATATTAAGCCATGAAATTTCTCATAAAAATTTCTCATGAAGATTTTCATGAAGAAAAAGGACTGCGCCGCTTCATACGTCCGCAGTCCCCCGCAAAGATTCCAGTCCAGGTTTCAGACCCGCCATTACGCCTCGCCAGGCTTACATTCCTGCCAGGCTTATATTCCTTACGCTTCGCCCGGCTTCTCGACACGCGTGATGGCAGACTTCTCCATCGGGATACGGCAGTTTTTATTATTGCCGAACTCAACGATAACCGTATCGTCCGTAATATCGATCACAATGCCGATAAAACCGCCTGTCGTCAGGACGCAGTCGCCAATCTCAAGAGCAGCGAGCATGGAAGCCACTCTCTTCTGCTCCTTCTTCTGCGGTCTCCAGAAGAAAAACCACAATGCGCCGATCAGGACGGCATACATGAGAATGATTCCCAGCAAACTCATTCCGCCTGCCGCGGCCTGCGCCCCTTCCGAAGCCTCTGTTAAAAATACACCCATTTTCTTTTCCTCCTTGTAAGCTTCAAGCACCTTACACTATAATACACAAAAACAGTCCGATAGGCAAGCAGTTTCTCAAAAAGTTTCTTAATACTATTGTTAAATTATTAAATGCGATTCAAATATATTAAGCCCTTGTTTTTTCCCGCAGCGGGACGTGATCTAACCCACCGCCCCGCTGGTTTTATAGTACTTCGCCTGGCTCTCAAATAAGCTGGAATAAACCCCGCCCAATTCGATTAGATCCTGATGGCTGCCCTCTTCCGCCAGGCGCCCCTCTTGCAGGACAAAAATATGGTCGCAGTCCACCACATTGGACAATCGGTGCGAAATAAGGATTGCAGTCTTTTGAATGGCCAGGCTCCTGATGTAATGGAAGATTTCATTTTCTGAATCCACATCCAGGCTCGCGGACGGCTCGTCCAGGATCATGATGGGCGCATCCTTATAGATGGCCCTGGCGATGGACAGCTTCTGCCATTGGCCGATGGAGGGCTCCACGGAATCATCCTCGGAACTGAATTCCCTGGTGAGCATGGTGTCCAGGCCATGTTTAAGCCCGCTGCACCAGTCGGTCAGCCTGACCTGGCTGAGGGCGGCCATGGCCCGGGGCAGGTCGCGCTGCCTGCCGGATGCAACGTAGTCCTTGATCGGCATGGCGTACTTCCCCGTATTTTGAAAAACGCAGGCGATCGCCTTGTAGTAGGAACAGATATTATATTCCCGGATATTGACCCCATCCAGCCGGATCTCGCCCTGATCCGGCTCATACAGCCGTAACAGGAGGTTTACCAAAGTGCTTTTCCCGCTTCCGTTCAAGCCCACCAGGCCGTAAGTCTTTCCGGCGGCAAGGGTCATGTTCAGCCCATGGAGCACCTCCCTGTCGGTTCCCGGATAGGTAAAGGAAACGTCCGCCAGCTCTATGACATGGGGCACGTTCCCAACCTCCCTGGCGCAGCCTTCCCCGTCCTCATAGAGGTTCCGGCTTTCAAGGTATTCCCTTAACAGGCCGCTTTGCTCCTGCAGATCCTTAAACTGCGATGCAAAATCGACGATCTGTTCCACGCTTTTCGCAAGGTTATTGAAGGCCGCCACAAAAAGGGTATATTCGCCGAACAGCATTTTCCCCGTAAAAACGGAAATCCCTATCACGATCTCGGCCGCAATGGTAACGATGCGGTCATAATGCATAAGGACCGAATTGTTCATCGCCATTTTGGTAAAATAGCTTTTGTAAAACGGCATATACCTGGACATTACCTCATCGTATTTATCGCACACGTACCCCTTCATGCTGAAGATCTTATACTCTTTCGCATTGGGTTTGCTCACGGGGATCCTGTAAAAATAGTCTTTCTCCCGGTTCAGGGTTCCGCTGTCTATTTTAAATTTCCTGTTCATCTTCATGGTCTTATCGTAAAAATAGAAGGTAGGGAGCTTTATCAGGACCGCGACGAAAACCATGACGGGGCTGAATCCCCACAGTAGGATCAGGAAGGAAACCGACGCCGATAAAGTACTGATAAAGCTGATCACCGACTTTAGGATCCCCACCGGGTCAACATTTTTGGCGGCGTTGCGCCGGCTTACCAGGTCAGGGTTGTCATGATCGGCGACGTTGCCTTTATAGTCCTTCTGCATAAACATTTTCTGGAGCTTTTCGTTCACCCGCTCGCGCCAGTGGTTCTCGATCAGGGCCGATGCCGTAGCCAGGAGCCATTGGGCGATATCGAGGCCGAATATGAGAACCGCATACAGGATCGCGCCGTACAACAAAGCCTTATCAGGGGTCCCTTCCACCGCCAGCTGCAGCCGGTTAAAGATCTGTGCCGTCAGCCAGGAAGAAGCCACGGGCTTTTGAGCCAGCAGTATGGTACACACAGGCATGAACAGGACAAACCAAAGTCCTGGCTCAAAAGCCAGTTTTATAAGATATGTAAGCTTTTTATTCCTTTTGTCAAAATGATTCCTCTTGTCAAAATTCCTCATGATGTCACCCCATATTCTAAAGCCTGCAGCAGGAACATTCTTTTATATTCCGCATTGCGTTACCCCATACTTTTGAGCCTGCAGCAGGAACATTCTTTTATACTCCGCATTGCCGTTGAAAAGCTGGCTGTGTGTCCCGTTTCCGATCAGTTTCCCATCCTGGAAAAGCAATATCTGATCGGACTGCACGCAGCTGCTCAGCCTGTGGGTGATAAGCCAGATTCCCTTTTTCCCCCTTTGCTGATGCACGGCTTCATAAATCTCCGCTTCGGCCTGGGGGTCGATGGAGGCGGAGGGTTCATCCAGGATCAACACCTGAGCCTTCTTATAATAGGCTCGGGCAAGGGCAATCCGCTGTTTCTGGCCCACGGACAATTCCGCGCCATCGGGGTCAAAGTCCCTGGCCAGGGGCGTGTCAATGCCGTTTTTCAGCATGCCCACGAATTTATCAGCCGTGGAAGCCTTGAGCGCATAGGCAAGGCGATCCTCCCTGGCCGCTTCTGTGGACAGCGTAATAGGCTCCCTGACCGCTTCCGTGGACAGCGTAATGGACTCCCTGGCGCTTACCGCATAATTACAATAATCCTGGAACAGCACCCCGAACATGCCGTACAGGCTCTCTGCGGAATAATCCCTAAGGTCCTTTCCATCCAGCAGGATGGTCCCTTCCGTGGGGTCATATAACCGCATCAGCAGGCAGATGAGCGTCGTCTTTCCCGCCCCGTTTGCGCCGATGATCGAGACCGTTTCATTCCCACGGACCACAAAACTAACCTTCTCCAGCACATTTTTCTCCGTGCCCGGGTAACGAAACGAGACGTCCCGGAATTCTACGGTATGCCCTTCGGAAAGGTCCGGGACTTTGTCCTTCAGGGGATCCTCCTCCGTATGGATGCCCGGCTTTATGGTCTGAAATTCCCTTGCATAACGGGAACGCTCCGCATAGCCCCTGATGGAGGAAAGCCCATTTATGGCATTATATACCTGGTTGATGAAACCGTCGTACAGGGCCACGTACATCGCCATGTTGGCCAGGCTTACGGTCCCCTTGTATACGCATATGGAAAAATAAATGTATCCCACGGCAAGCGGGAGAGAACGCAGCGCATAAGCCAAAAGATCCACAGAGTTCGTTTTTATTTTATGGAGAAAGGTCGCCTTGTATATTTTCCTGTGGGAAGCCTGGTAATTATCCTGGGCATAATCAAAGAGGTCAAAAACCCTTCCTTCCGCCACATTCCCCTTGGTACTGAAAAAATTGCGGAAACACTGCTCCCTTCTCCTCTCCTCCGCAAGCCTGTTATTGAGCCTGTATCCAAGGCGGTAGATCCAGTTATTGACCGGATAAAGGCAGACCCGCAGGGCAATAAACACAAGGGTCACCTTCCAGTCGATGTATGACAGGAGAGAAACGTAGCCAATAAACCCTGTCACATCCATGATCGTTTCCAGCGTCACGTTGGCATTGTCCACAAGCATTGCCCCGTCTTCGGACCAGCCCTTCTGGATCAGGTTAAAGAATTCCGGGTCATCAAAGGACGCCAGGTCAATGGCGGCCGCTTTGGAAGAAGAGTCTCGCAGAAGGTAGGATGTGATCTTGTTCCTGTATTTTTCATCAAAATATACGGAAACGCTCCCCCAAATACCATATATGACCATGATGGCAAAGGTGACCAGCAAAGGATAATATGCCTGCCAATAATGGGCGTACTCGCCCAGGCCCTTGATGATCCTCTGGTTGAATACCGAGACCGCAAAAGCGTTTAAAAGGACCGGAATGATCCCGCAGATGCTATATAAAAAAGAAAAAAGCACATACTTCCTGTTGATCTGGCAGATCCTTTTCAGGGAAGAGAAAAACAGCGGGACCGCTTCCCTGATGGGGATCGTATCGTTATGGGATAATTTTCTTCTCATATGCCGCCCTCCTTTTGGTATCGAATATTGGGCAAAAATCCATGATTTTCCGATTGTTTTTGTGGTATATCTTTCTAAAAACTTTTATTTTTTTAATATTACTATGTCCGATAAAATATCGCAAGTGTTTTATAAGTTTTCCGCGTTATATTACATTAACCTTTGTAACAGTTCAGCCAGCCGCCTGATTTCATGGAAAAGCGCATAAGCGCGACTTTGCCAGCCGAACTTGTTCGGCTTGGGCGCGGCTGAACTGTTACTAACCTTTTAAAACGTCATTATGCCTGTTTTAACTCCTTAAGAACCCTGCTTTAGAATCAAAAAAGCTGCTGCAGATCTGCTGCAACAGCCTTCATCTTTAACGAGTTAACGCCTTTTTTATGTCTGTATGTCGGCACCTATTCCAAAGGTGTCGACATACTCTCAAGCTTCTGCTTCTTATACGCCGCAAAATTTCCCGCATCCAGGGCGTCCCGGATCTCAGTCATCATGGTATTGTAGAAATACAGATTATGCAGCACGCACAACCTCATCCCCAGCATTTCCTTCGCCTTCAGCAGATGGCGGATATAAGCCCTGGAATATCGCTTACAGGCGGGACACTGGCATCCCTCCTCAATGGGTCTTTCATCCAGTTCATATTTTGCATTAAAAAGATTGATCTTTCCGTGGTTGGTATATAAATGCCCGTGCCGGCCGTTTCTGCTGGGATATACGCAGTCGAAAAAGTCCACGCCTCTCTCCACGCCCTCTAAAATATTGGCAGGGGTTCCCACCCCCATCAGGTAGGTAGGCTTTTCCAGCGGCAGATAAGGCACCACCTCATCCAGGATATGATACATTTCCTCATGTGTCTCCCCCACAGCCAGACCGCCCACCGCATATCCGTCCAGGTCCATCTCCGAGATACGCTTCGCATGTTCGATCCTGATATCCGCATAAACCGCCCCCTGGTTAATGCCGAACAACAGCTGCCCGGGGTTGATGGTATCCTCCAGACTGTTCAGCCTCGCCATTTCCTTTTTGCAGCGCTCCAGCCACCTGGCGGTGCGGTCCACAGAAGCCTGTACATAGCTTCTTTCCGCCTTGCTGGGAGGACATTCGTCGAAAGCCATGGCAATGGTAGACGCCAGATTGGACTGGATTTGCATGCTCTCCTCCGGTCCCATGAATATCTTCCGCCCGTCGATATGGGAATTAAAATAGACCCCTTCCTCCTTAATCTTACGAAGCCCCGCCAGGGAAAACACCTGGAATCCGCCGGAATCCGTCAGGATCGGCCTGTTCCAGGACATGAACTTATGTATGCCCCCCAGCTGCCTGATGATCTGGTCTCCGGGCCTTACATGCAGATGATAAGTATTGGACAGCTCCACCTGGGTTCCGATCTGCTCCAGATCCTCTGTGGAAACCGCCCCCTTGATGGCGGCCACCGTCCCTACATTCATAAACACCGGCGTCTGGATCACA
>CANQBS010000112.1 GCA_947589075.1 uncultured Acetatifactor sp. | reverse complement strand
TCAATTCCATGGCTTCTTCCGGACCCTGCCTCCGGCGTTCCTCTCCTGCCTTTTCCGAAGCTTTTCTGCAGATCTGCCTCTTTTGGAACTGTTTCATTTAGATCGGCCTCTTTTACAGTTAGAGAAAGAAACCATGGAAACGTTACATTTTTATATTTTAAAAATTCACACCATATGCCCCAGGTAATAAAACCCTCTGCATTCCTCAAGGCACACCTGTACCAGGCTCCCGATGAGGCTCGGATCTCCGGGGAAATGCACCAGCGTATTGTTGGAGAGCCTGCCAGTCAGCAGGGAGGGATCGTGCTCGTTGATCTCCTCCACCAGGGCTTCCATCACACAGCCCTGATATTTCGCCGCCTGCTCCCTGGCGGTATCCTGCACCGCCTTTAACACCCTGTCAAAGCCTGCCTTGACCTGTTCCTCCGGTACCTGTTCCATGGCGGCGGCAGGCGTTCCTGTGCGCCTGGAGTAGATGAAGGTAAAGGCGTTGTCATATTTCACCTTACGGATCACATCGATGGTCTCTTCCACATCCTCCATGGTTTCCCCGGGAAAGCCCACGATGATATCCGTGGTGATGGCGATATCCGGAATCTCCCGTCGGATCTTTTCCACAAGCTTAAGATACTGCTCCTTGGTATATCTGCGGTTCATGGCCTGCAGGATCCTGGTGGAACCGGACTGGAGGGGCAGATGCAGATGTCTGCAGATCTTTTTGGAATCCCTCATCACAGCGATCAGTTCATCGGAAAGATCCTTGGGATGGGAGGTCATGAAACGGATCCGCTTCAGTCCCTCGATTTTCTCAATCTCCTGTAAAAGCTGGGCAAAAGTTATGGGATCCTCTAAGCCTTTTCCGTAGGAATTCACATTCTGCCCCAAGAGCATGATCTCCACCACGCCCTCAGCCACCAGCCCCTCGATCTCCCGCAGGATATCTTTGGGGCTGCGGCTTCTTTCCCTTCCTCTTACATAAGGCACGATGCAGTAGCTGCAGAAATTATTGCAGCCAAACATGATATTGATTCCGGATTTATAGGGATATTTGCGCTCTACAGGAAGATCCTCCACGATTCGGTCCGTGTCCTTCCAGATGTCGATGATCATTCCCTGCCCCCGGTTTCCAAAAACAGAATCCAGAAGCTCTGCAAATTTATATAGATTGTGAGTGCCGAAGATCAGATCCACGAAGCGGTAGCTTTCCCGTATTTTCTCGATCACGGAGTTCTCCTGCATCATGCAGCCGCAGAGGGCGATCTTCATCCCGGGATTCCTGCGCTTGTAGCCGTTTAAGACCCCAAGCCGCCCATAGACCCTCTGATTGGCGTTATCCCGGACGGTACAGGTGTTGAAAATGACAAAATCCGCATTTTCATCCTCCGTAAGCTCATAGCCCACGCTCTCTAAGACCCCGGCAAGCTTCTCCGAGTCCCTGGCGTTCATCTGACAGCCGTAGTTGACCACACAGGCTTTGGGAACGCGCCCCCACTCCCTGGCAAAGGCCTCCACCTGCTGCCTGCACTTTGCGATGAAATAATACTGCCTGTCAGGCTCTTTGGCCGGAGGCGGCAATGTCAGATCAATTTTACTGTAATCAATATTCTGGATCATATGTTCCGTAACCTTTCGTGCCAAAATCGTAACACAGTTCAGCCAGCCGCCCAATATGATGGAAAATCGTGCTTGCACGAATTTCCCATCATGTTTGGCGGCTATACATACTTCTGCGCGATCCTCTTAAGGAGCTCCGTGATCTGATCCATGGACTGGATGCAGGCGAATTCATATTTTCCGTGGCAGTTCTCCCCTCCTACGCACAGGTTCGGGCAGGGAAGCCCCTTGTAGGTGAGCCTTGCTCCGTCTGTGCCTCCCCTGATGGGGAAAATGCGGGGCTCCGTTCCCATTTCCCGCATGGCGGCGGAAGCGTTTTCGATCAGGTGCATGTTCTGCTCCATGAGCTCCCGCATATTGTAATAGGAATCCTTCATCTCCACGGTGACGGTGCCCTCCCCGTATTTACGGTTAATGAACGCAGCCGTATCCAGGAAAAGCGCCTTCTTCTGTTCAAATAAGTTCCGGTCGTGGTCGCGGATGATATAATCGGCCCGTACCTCCTCCACCGTGCCCTGGATGCTGTCGATATGGAAAAAACCTTCATACATTTCCGTATACATGGGGTTCTGTTCCACCGGAAGCATGGACTGGAATTCCTGGGCGATGAGGATGGCGTTCTTCATCCTGTTCTTGGCGGAACCCGGATGTACGCTCCTGCCGTGGACATGAAGCTTTGCGCCTGCAGCGTTGAAATTCTCGTATTCCATGCCGCCCCAGGATCCTCCGTCCACAGTATAGGCGAAGTCCGCTCCGAAAAGCTTTACGTCAAAATAATCCGCGCCCCGTCCGATCTCCTCATCACAGGTGAAGCCTACCCGGATCTTGCCGTGCTTTTCCTGGGGGTGCCGGAGCAGATATTCCGCCAGTCCCATGATCTCCGCGATGCCGGCTTTATCGTCGGTTCCCAAAAGGGTGGTGCCGTCCGTTACGATCAGATCTTTCCCCACATAGTTGGAAAGGCTGGGAAAATCCGCCACCTTCATTATCACGTTTTCCGCCTCGTTCAGTACAATATCTTTCCCGTCGTAATTCTCAATGATCCTGGGCCTTACGTTGGTGCCGCTGACCGCCGGGGAGGTATCCATATGGGCGATAAAGCCTAAGACCGGGGCGTTTTCGCAGCCGGCGCTGGCAGGCACAGTTGCATACACATAGCAATGCTCCCTGTCATAGCTGATTTCCTGGGCGCCCATGGCCTGTAGCTCCTCCACAAGAATCTTTGCCAGGTCATGCTGCTTCATGGTGCTGGGGGTGGTCAGGGAGTCCTCCTCCGAGCAGGTATCCACCTGCACATATTTTAAAAAGTTTTCGATCGTTTTTGAATAAGCCATTTTGCTTCTCCTTTTCTGTCAAAGATTTCCCAGGTGACATTATACTTGCTTTTCCAGGGAAAGTAAAGGGAATAATCCTTACTGTACGGTGGGAAAGCAGTTGAAAACCTCCCTGTCAATCTCAAAATAAGGTTTGAAAAGAAGCTCCGGCTGCCCCTTAACAGAAAAATGCAGCTTGGCCTCTGAATCTGGTATAAGCCGGTCTGCAAGCTGATCGGCAGAGCATTTTATTTCAGGGATTTCTCCTTCCTGAAAGCTTCCGGTAAGAGCCATCAGGATCGGTCCATACATCAGCGCACAGCGCCCATGACCATTGGGAGCCGAGTCCCATCCCTCATAGTTTTTGACCGAAAAGTCCATTTTATTGCGGAAGGTGACGGTATCGCCGCATTTCCAGTCACGGTCTAACCGCACATACGAACCGGGGGCTTCGGTGCATACCGATTCGCCGTTTATGAAAAATTCGGTGCCGCCTGCTGCCCAGGACGGGATTCTGATGCTTATATGGGCACAGCCCTCATCCGTCTCCTTCACCTGGATTGTCACATGGCAGTCGTAAGGAAAATCCGTTTTCGTTTCAAGCCGCAGTTTACGGGTTTGGATCGTTGAGGAAACAAACAGGTTTACCCATACGCCAAGCTCATCTTCCATGTAAATATACTTCGGAAGCTCCGAAATCAGCATGGTGGAAGAAACCTCGCAGCAGGTATTGATGCAAGTGCCCTCTTCTTTGATTCCCTGCATCCGGTTGTGGTATCTGGTATTCCCCAGAGAATCCCGGCAGGAACCGATGATATTAAATATAGACTGCTCGATCTCGGACGCATATTTTTCCTCTGAAGGAGCAAGCTGCATCAGGCGGCTGTTGACCCATATCCAAAATACGCTTCCGCAGGTCTCGCCGTTATGTCCCGTTGAAATATAGTAGGACTTGTAAGGATACGGGCCGCCGTTCTCGCATATAGCCGTGGCTCCGCCTATATGCTGATAACCGCTGCGGTAAATTTCCCATGCGCCCAGCAAAGCATCCAGGTAACGCTGATTTCCTGTGGCCCGGTATTCATCGGCAAGGGCCTCAAGTTCCAGCAGATCATAACAATGGGGCCGGTCGCCGGGATACTCGCTGAAAGCTTCCGGCTCCCGCGCTATAAACTGATCCATCCAGTAATCCTGATCGAGCCAGCGCTGATTCGTGAGAATATCCTCCGGCTTGCCCGCCGGGGTATGGTACATAAGCGGACCGCCGGGAAGTCCATTGGTGGCGTTGGAGCCGCGAAGGATAAACGGCAGATAGTTTTCGGCGGAATTAAACCAGTCGTACATTGCCCGCAGGATGGGCAGGGCATCCTTATTTCCGCAGCGCGAGGCAGAGATCATTCCTCTGGTCCAAAACACACGGTCGTAATTTTTGCGTTCGCTGTTGTCGTTGTCGACATGGAAGATGCTGTCCGGTTCTTCCGGCACATCGATACAGGTATAGGCCTCATCCTCCGGGTAATAGTTGAAATATCCGTCCTCTCTTGCGCGTTTCCTGATCCTGGAAATGATATCATCCACAATTTTACGGAGCTGCTCCTGCTCCTTCTCGCACCACATAAGGGAATTCGCAGCGCCTGAAAGCATACGGGCGTCATTGGAAGCCGGAAGCCAATAAGCCCATCCGGGACCGTTGCAATAATCTTCCATTTTGCAGCATCGCAGGATGTATTCAATATTTTGATCAAAAAGTTTCTTGAGGAAGCCCTCCTGCAGCGTTACGCCGGTCTCAGGCATAACAGCCTCATATTTCACCGGCTTCCATTCCCGCGGATCGGAGCCGCATTTTCCGCCCTCCTGGATAAGCTTATATTCTTTGTCCTTTTCAATACGCGCCTTAGCGGCAAAGCTGTTTTCCATAATGATACCTCCCAGTAGGTTATAAGCTGGATTGAAAGAAGAAAACGCCGATACCCGCCTGTCTGTACGGATACCGGTTCCGCTTTCATCATTACAGTGCGAAAAATTACAATGCGAAAAATGCGGCGCTGGCGGCGGGCAGGGTGAGGCGACCTGACCTGAGCGACGACTCTTTGCCATAAGAATATATTGCTTTTCCGTCTGCAGCATCGATGTCAACCGTTACTTCTCTGCCGGAGGGGTTGAGAGCGACTATCACCGTCTCGGCGGCACAGCTTCTCTTGTACACCAGCGGATATGCGTTGGGCTCGGCGTACAGAAACTCTATCGCGGCGTTGGACTGGAGCGCCTCATGCGCAAGCCTTATCTGCGTAAGACGCTTTATCTCGGCGTAAACGGAGTTTTCATCCGCCATTGCAGCGGCAGCCGTCGGGCGGTCGGCAGACATGTCGATCTGCGTATACAGCATTTCGGGGGGCGCTGAGGAAAAACCTGCATTCGTAGTATCATCCCACTGCATGGGTGTACGCGAGCCGGTGCGATCATATCCGCCCTCCACCGAAGGTGTGCCGTCGAGATAGCGCATGGCTATTTCATCGCCGTAATAGATAAAGGGGGCGCCCGGCATGGAGAGCAGGAAGGCGAAGGCTACCTTCATTTCTTCCTCGTCTATATACCAGCGCATGCGGGGAACGTCGTGGTTGCCCGAGGGAATGCACATAAGACCACGTCCGCCCGTGGCCGCCATGTTCTCCTTATATCTTTTCACAAACTGGCTGACGTCGCCCTTGCCTCTGCGGGAAAAAAACGGCTCCTTACAGCGGAAGAGATCAAGGTAATGGGACGAGCCGAAATGCAGCAGAAAATCCATATGGAAGCCGCCGGCCAGCGATTCGCTGGGCTCGCCCCACTCGGATATGAGAGCCGCCTCGGGAAACTCCTCGTCCAAAAACGCGCGGAAATTCTGCCAGATTCTTATATTGCCCTTCTTACCCGGGTCGCCCTTGACCAGATTGGCCGCCATATCCACGCGGAAGCCGTCGCATCCGAGACCGAGCCAAAAACGCATGATTTTTTTCATTTCTTCCCTTGTGGCAGCTGCCGCCTCGGAGTCGGCCGGCTGCTGCCACGGTCGGTTGGGGTCACACTCTTCAAAGCCGTAGTTAAGGGCAAGCTGGGTGGAATAGTAATTTACGCCGACACAGCCTTCGCGCTGGGAGATGCCGCGCAGACTGCCGCTCAGTCCAGACACGCCATCGAGCCCGTCCCATATATTGTCCGACCAGATATAGCGGTCGGTAAACTCGTTCTTCTCCGGCAGCATGGACTTCAGGAACCACGGGTGGTCAAAGGAAGTATGTCCGGGCACCAGGTCGAGTATTACGTGCATACCGCGGCTGTGCACCTTGTCAAACAGGCGCTTTAAATCGGCATTTGTGCCGTAGCGGGGCGCCGCCTTGTAATAGTCGCGCACGTCGTAGCCAGCGTCGGTAAAGGGCGAATCGTAACAGGGATTGATCCAGATGGCGTTGCAGCCCAGCCCCCTTATGTAATCGAGCCGATCGATGATTCCCTGAAAATCGCCGATACCGTCGGCATTTGTGTCCTGAAAGGATTGCGGATAAATCTCATAAAAAATTGCGTTGTCCAACCATTTTGGCATAACATCTTCCTCCTGGGAAATCCTCCAAAGATTTAATTACAATATTTTAACACATAACGACAAGAAAAATATAAGTTACGGAGCGGAAATAGTCAAGCAACGTTATGTTGCACCGACACATGACATATTGATCATATGTGTCAGCTTATCGTTGTTCCAATGCCAGTCCAATCAGCCGATCTGTCTGGTCAGCCATAAACAGTGGAATATTCAACACATCATCGTCCAGCTTCAAATTATCCAGAGAAAACCGCACGCGGAGCTTGACCTGATCCGGGAACAGCTCCTTGAATTTTTTCAGGCTCCTGCTGGTAGTGTTGGCTTCGGACTTGACTTCTATAGGGAAAATATCATTTTCCCGCTGGATCAGGAAATCTACCTCATAGGGCGGATTATTCTGACTCCAGTACCGGGGAACCACCTCAAACTGCGTGATCAAGGTCTGTAGCACAAAGTTCTCAGTCAGTGCGCCCTTGAACTCGGTGAACAGACGATTCCCTTCTCCGAAGGCCGTGGGAGCCAATTGAGCCAGGCGGCGCAGCAGCCCTACATCAACCAGATAGATCTTAAAGGCAGACAGATCGTCATAGGCCGCTATCGGCAGACCGGGAGCGGTGCTGCGGTAGATTTTATGCACCAGCCTGGCATCTGCCAGCCACTGCAAAGCATCCTCATATTCCCGGGCGCGTGCCCCCTCTTTCACCACCTTGTAGATAAATTTCTTATTCTCCCTTGCCAGTTGGGACGGTATGGACTTCCATATCATAGAAATTTTGGGAAACTCACTGATATTGGGATGCTTGGCAAAGTCACGCTCATAAGCGCCGAGGATCCCGAACAAGGCTTCCTGCATGGCAGAAACATTCCGAGCTTCCGTCCACATGAGCACGGGTTCCGGCATACCGCCTGTAACGTAATACATTTTCAGTTTTTCATAGAGCGGATTGAAAAAGGCATCCGGAATCGGCTCAATGGTGTCCACTCTTTCCAGATACCCGGCCAGGTTTTCGTCGCCGTTGGCGAGCAGAAATTCCATGAAGGTCATAGGATCAATCTGCATGAAGTTGACTTTTCCCACCGGAAAGGAGGATGGCTTCGCCAGGGCAATCCCCAGCAAAGAACCGGCACAGGCAATGTGATACTGCGGAGCATTTTCACAGAAATACTTCATGGAGTTGATCACCTTGGGGCAGTCCTGTATTTCGTCAAAAATAATGAGTGTTTTTTCCGGCACAATTTTCTGACCGCTGGCCAGCATTAAATTTTGCAGAATACGGTCTACATCCTTGGTGATTTCAAAAAACTGCTTGTATTCTTCGTTTTCATCAAAGTTAAAGTAAGCTGTATTCTCATAATAACGTCTGCCGAATTCTTTCAGGATCCAGGTCTTACCCACCTGACGCACACCTTTTAAGATGAGCGGTTTGCGGTAAGGTGAATTCTTCCAATCCAACAGCTTATTCAAAATGAATCGTTCCATAAAGATACTTCCTCACACTTTTATTGGAGATATTGTGTACTGCGATCACATTTTTATTATATACTAAGCGCATGGAAAATACAACCCATATTATAAGATCCTTTTTGAAATGTATAAGAGGATTAAAACTGCTATATAAATGTTGATCTCTTGATTGCAAACTTATCTAACATAAGACATATCGCTGATACGTTTTATAAATCGCTTTCCTTCA
>CANQBS010000111.1 GCA_947589075.1 uncultured Acetatifactor sp. | reverse complement strand
GAGGCTCCCAGCTCATTGACCTGTTTTAAGGTCCGGCATCCTTTTTCCTCCAACATGGGAATAAATTTCACAAAAATCTCCGCAGTAGCTTCCGCATCATCCACGGCACGGTGGTGGTTCTCCAGGGAAACTCCCAGGGTCTTTGCCACGGCGTCCAGGGTATGCTTCGCCTGATTCGGCAAAAGGATCCTGGCAATGGCTACCGTATCCACATAGGTGAAGCCGGCGTCCAGCCCCAGCCTTCCGGCGTTTTCCTGAATAAAGCTCATATCGAAGCCGGCGTTGTGGGCTACCAGCACACAGCCCTCACAAAAGGCCAGGAACCGAGGCAGAACCACGTCTATCCCAGGGGAATCCATCACCATCTCATCGCGGATTCCGGTGAGCTTCTCAATCTCAAAAGGGATGGGCACATCAGGATTGACAAAGGCAGAAAATCTGTCGGTGATCTTCCCGCCGGACACCTTTACCGCGCCGATCTCTATGATCCGGTTCTTTACCGGGGAAAAGCCTGTGGTCTCAATATCGAATACCACGAAGTCCGCCCCCAGGTCCTGCCCCCTGTCCGCAGTGACGATTTCCTTTAAATCGTCCACCAGATAGGCCTCTACCCCGTAGATGATCTTAAAAAAGTCCTGTTTGTCCGGATCCTCCTCCCCTGCCTGCTTCCGCTTCTCCTTCTCCGCCTTCCACAGGTCCTCCCAGACATGGTTGGCGTCCGTGAAGCTCTGTACCACGCCGTGGTCTGTAATAGCGATGGCACGGTGTCCCCACTTATAAGCCCGCTTTACGATATCCTTGGCTTCCGAAACGCCGTCCATATCGCTCATTTTGGTATGACAATGAAGCTCCACCCGCTTCAGGGAAGCCTTATCCCTTCTTCCCGTGGTGAAATCAGGGATCTTCATCACTCCCACCAGGGAGCCAATGGTCAGCTCATGGTCGAACCGGTCCATGACGCTCATTCCCTTGAGCTTTACAAAGGCATCCCTTTTGATGCCCTCCTCGATCTCGCTTACCTGATCGTTGCGGGCAAAGAGCTTGACCGTAATCGTATCCGTAAAATCCGTAACGTCAAAGGAGATCAGGGATTTCTCGTTTTTGATCTCCCTTTTTTCGTAGCGGATGATCTTACCCTGGATCACCACCTCGCCGATCTCACCGATGATCTCCTCTATCTTGATGGGATCCCCTTCAAAATCCCTTCCATAAAGCACATCCGGATTGTCGGAACGCTTCACACTGTCCCTGTCATAGCCTGCACTCCGGCGGTATGAGCCGCCCCTGCGGTATTCGCTTCTCCTGCGGTATTCTGCAATCTTCCCGGCTGTCCCGGTTTTGCCGGATTCTCCAGTTCTTCCGACTCTTCCGGTTTTATTGCCTCCCCCGGTTCTCCCGGATTCTCCGGCTCTTCCGGCTGCACTGACGTCGGCTGCACTGCCGCCAGTTTCCCTGTCATCGGCGGCAGGGTTTTCCGATGCGCCGCCGTCCGCTTCTGCGCCTTCTCTTCTCCCGCCGCTTCTCTCCAAAAGGGTTTCCCCATGAAATCCGCCTCCGGAAAGCATTCCCTTCCTGTCCGGCTTTCCATCCAAAGCGGTTCCGTCAGCTGTCCTGTCCTGATCCTGCCCGGGTTTCCCATAGGCGTCCCCGAATTCATCATCCTCTCCCGCTTCCAGGAACTTGTCCTGGGATACGTCCCCGGCTCCCTCCTGAAGGCGGGACTGCACTGCCGCCCGGAACAGCTCCCCCAGATCCTCTTCCTTCTCCTGAATCTTTACCTGTTTGTATTCCACACTTACCGTCACGGGAAAGCCGCAGCGCTCCACCAGGATCTTTTCCAGGATACGGATCAGCTCCTCCTGGGTATCCCTGGCCAGCACGTTATCCTTTATGGTCAGCAGCACTTTCCCTTCTTCCGGATAAGCGATCTTCGCCGTCCGGAAGGAATTGTACGCGATATGGCTGTATTCCTTCAGCTCAGCCAGAATGCTCTCCCGGTAAAGATCCATCAGCTTTTCGGGGGTGTACTGAGCCGAAAGCTCGAAACGCTCGTAAATCTTAACAGTCAGCTCATTCTGGGGAAAAAGCTGCCTTTTGATCTGCCGCTCCGTCTGCCAGATATCATCCTTTAAGATCAGTCTGGTGCTGTACAGATATATCCTTAAAAAATCCTTCTTTTTAGTGGTGGAGATCCGCTCCACACTGGCCTGCTCCATGATGTCATGCACCGGGCGGTCCAGCTTCAATGTAGGAAATACTTCAAAAAAAGCCTTGCTCATCTTCTCATCCCATCTTTTCCGGCGATATCTGCCAGCGATCCAACTCTTCCTTCAGCGCCCCCAAAAGGTCCTTCTCCGGCACCTTGCGGATAATCTGTCCTTTCTTGAAAAGCAGACCCTCCCCTATGCCGCCTGCGATCCCGAGATCCGCCTCTCTGGCTTCTCCCGGTCCGTTTACCGCGCAGCCCATAACAGCCACCTTGATATCCAGAGGATAATCCGCCGCCATGCGCTCCACCTGTCCTGCCAGCCCGATCAGGTCGATCCTGGTCCTGCCGCAGGTCGGACAGGAAACCACCTCAATACCCCCTTTTCTAAGCCCCAGGGTACGGAGCAGAAGCTTCGCGGACTTAACTTCTTCCACCGGATCTCCCGTCAGGGAAACCCGTATCGTATCCCCGATGCCCTGGTACAGAATGATCCCCAGGCCCGCCGCGGATTTAATGTTGCCGCTCCAGAGGGTTCCCGCCTCCGTGATCCCCACATGAAGGGGATAGTCGGTCCTGTCCGCCAGAAGCTCATGAGCCTTTACGCACATCAGCACATCCGAGGATTTAATGCTGATCACAAGGTTATCGTAGCCCATATCTTCAATGATATGTACCTTATCCAGGGCGCTTTCCGCAATTCCTTCTGCCGTCACGCCCTCGTATTTTTCGATCAGCTGCTTTTCCAGGGAACCGCTGTTGACTCCTACGCGAATGGGAATATGACGCTCCTTCGCCGCATCCACCACAGCCCTTACCCGCTCCCTGGAGCCGATATTTCCGGGATTAATGCGGATCTTATCGGCGCCGTTTTCCATGGCCGCGATGGCCATCCTGTAATCGAAATGGATATCCGCCACCAGGGGAATATGGATCTGTTTTTTGATTTCCGCAAGAGCCTTTGCCGCCTCCATGGTGGGAACGGTACAGCGGATGATCTCACAGCCGGCCGCTTCCAGCCTAAGGATCTGTCCGACAGTGGCTTCCACGTCCTCTGTCCTGGTATTGGTCATGGACTGGATCAGTATGGGGTTCCCCCCTCCGATCACTTTGTCTCCGATTTGAATCTGCTTTGTATGGTCTCTGTATGACATTTAAATCTACCCTTTCCAGGCAGCAGCCTTCCGTTCTCTGCGGTCTTTCGTTTTCTGCGGTCTGTCTTTCGTTTATTTGATTTTATTATAGCCGCTTTGCGTTTCGTTGGCAAGAAAATATTCGGATCGCTGTCTCCCTGTTTTGTCGGATCGTCATCTCCCCGTTTTCTGATAATATCCGGCGCTCACCTGAGACGCCTTTCCAAGGAGACAAAGTTTCATCAGGCGTTTTTGGATCTGGGAATAGTCCGGGGGATTCTCCATCGCCTCCCGGATCTGCTCCACAGAACGGGGATAAAAATCCAGTCCGGATAAAAGCTGTCTGTCCAGATCCTCC
The DNA here is from genome assembly GCA_947589075.1 of uncultured Acetatifactor sp. GTDB lineage: Bacteria > Bacillota > Clostridia > Lachnospirales > Lachnospiraceae > Acetatifactor. The sequence continues at coordinate 4,672 of CANQBS010000111.1, read as the reverse complement.
AGTCCCTCTGCATGATTTCCCTCCTGCGCGCTCTCTCCGCCTCTTTCTTTCCCAGTTTTTTCCCCTTCATAAAAAGCATTGGCCTCCAGGCACCTCCTTTGAGGGAATCTCTGCCTCATTTCTTCCACAAAGCTGTCCGGTGAAAGCACGATTCCCGCCCCCTGTCCGAGAAGTTTGTTGCAGCCGTCGCTTAAGCGGTCTGTCAGCCTTCCCGGAACCACGTAAACCTCCCTTCCCTGCTCTAAAGCCATGTCCACCGTGATCAGTGTTCCGCTTTTCTGCCTTGCCTCCACCACGATCAGGGCGTCTGCAAGACCGCTTACAATACGGTTGCGGGGCGGGAAAAGCGCCGGCTGGGGCCTGGTCTGGGGAGGGTAGGGGGAAAGGATTCCTCCTTTCTTCATAAGTTCCTCATACAGCGCCCTGTTCTGGGAGGGATAACAAATGTCCGCTCCGCATCCCAACACAGCAAAAGAGGTTCCTCCGTTTTCCACCGCCGCTTCCTGGCTGATGCCGTCAATACCCCTGGCCATACCGCTGATCACCTGTATTCCATTTAAGGCAAAGCATTTTCCCAGTTCTCCTGCAACGTATCTGCCGTATTCCGAACATTCCCTGGCGCCGATCACCGCCACCGACAGGATTTCATCCTCAGGAAGCCCTCCCCTGTAAAAAAGACCATAGGGAGGATCTGGGATTTCCTTCAGTCTCCGAGGATATCTGGGGGACGATATCGTCAGAAATGAAATTCCCTTTTGTCCCAGCTTTTCATATTCTCCCTCCAGATCCCATTTTTCCTTAAGCTCCTTCAGGGCTTTCAGCTGATTGACATTCAGGAACCTCTCGAGCCTTTTTTCCTCTGCGTGATATATTGCCTCCGGCGTCTGAAACGTCTCCAGAAGCTTTTCGATCGTTTTCCAGCCGATTCCGGATATACTGTTCAGCCAGTACTCATAAGCCTGACGCTTCATTGGCGCTCCCCCTTCCCCTAAAAGTACGATCCGACATTCGAAAATACAAAGCCTCCATGATATGCTCCTCCCGGATCTTTTCTTCCCCCGCCAGGTCTGCGATCGTCCTGGCGACCCGCAATATCCGGTGATAGCTTCTGGGGCTGAGACCCATCGCGGTATAAGCCTGCTCCATCAGTTTTCTCTGCTTTTCGCCCAGGGGACAGAACAGCTTCATTTCCCCCGCCGGAATATCGGAATTAAAGAAAATATTTCTGTCCCGAAATCTTTCCTGCTGTCTTTTATGGGCTGCCACAACACGTTTTCGTATGGTTTCGCTGGACTCCCCGGGAAGATATCCGGCCGTCCTTTCCGCCCCGCTCAGCTTTTTTACATCCATGGGCAAAACTTCCGTGCACAGATCGATCCGATCCAGAATCGGGCCGGATACCCGCCCCTGGTATTTTCTGATCTCGCTCTCCGTACAGGTGCATCTGCCGCGATCCGGATAATAACCGCAGGGGCAGGGATTCATGGCGCATACCAGCATAAAATCCGCAGGATAAGCGACATTCCCGTACATCCTGGCCAGGTGGATCTCATGGTCTTCCAGGGGCTGTCTTAAGCTGTCCAGGGTCGCTCTGGCAAACTCAGGAAGCTCGTCCAGAAACAGGACGCCCCGGTGCGCCAGGGAGATCACCCCGGGCTTTGGTATACCGCTCCCGCCGATCAGGGCAGCCTGCGTAATGGTATGATGGGGGTTTCTAAAAGGTCTTCTGCGGATCAGAGGGGCGGAACCTGACAGTTCGCCGGCAACGCTGTAAACAGCCGCCACCTCCAGGCTTTCATCCAGGTCAAGGGGAGGCAGGATCCCCGGGATTCTTTTGGCGATCATGCTTTTCCCCGTGCCCGGCGGTCCCACCATCAGCAGATTATGAAAGCCTGCCGCCGCAATCTCCGCCGCCCTTTTTGCGCTCTCCTGGCCGCAGACCTCGCTAAAATCCGGGGATTGATCCGCTGTCTCCTCCGCAAAATATTTTTCCGGGTCTATTCTGACTGCCGGCAGGATTTCTTCGCCTCCCTCCTCTCCTCCGGCTTTGAGATAGCGGATCAGCTGTTCAAAATCTCTGACGCCTCTCACCGTAATACCCGGAATTACCCCTCCTTCCAGGGCGTTTTCCATGGGAACGATGCAGGCTTTCAGGCCCTGTCTGGCCGCCTCCCGGACAATGGGAAGGATTCCCCTGACTCCTTTTACTTCTCCGTCCAGCCCTAACTCTCCGGCGAATAAGATTCCTTCGGTTCTGGCAGGGGGAAAATATCCCAGAGACTGCAGCATTCCCACTGCGATAGGCAGGTCATAGGCCGTTCCTTCCTTTCTCAAATGAGCCGGGGCAAGATTTACCGTGATTTTCAGCGGGGCGTGATCAAAGCCTGCGTTGCGAAGGGCTACCTGGACGCGTTCTCTCGCTTCCTTTACTTCTCCGCTCAGGTAGCCCACCATGCAAAAGCCCGGCAGGCCTGTGGAGATGTCCACTTCTGCTTCCGCTAAGTATGCCTCTACGCCGTTTAGGGCGCCGGCAGTAATTGTACTGATCATTTTTGTTTCTCCTTTCTGTTTTGATGAGGTGGATAATTGCAAAACTGGAGGGGGATTCCGGGGGAGGAGTTTTGCAATTACTGGATTTCGATGTTGATTTGTTTGTTATTTTGTTTTTTATCTGTTGTAGTGGGGATCTAAAAGAAAATTTTGTATTAGGAAACAGGGAAAATGGAATGATAGGGAAGGGCAAAAGCCTTTCTTATCAAAGATTGTGTAAAATGAGTCTTGAAAGGGAATCTATGGGGGAACAGGCATCAGATGTATAGGTATGTGAGGGGATCCGTTTCAGGTATCTTTTACATTCTCTTGTCCGGCAGGAGGGGATCTCCTGCCGGGCGGAGGTATCTTTCATGCGAAATTCGGTGTTAAATCCGGTTTTTCATTTGGTCGGCGTCCTGGGCGAACTGCAGGGCCATTTCTCTGTCGATGACGCCTTCCCTGTACAGCTGGGCGATGGCCTCGTCCATGGTGATCATGCCCAGCTTGCGGTTGGTCTGCATTACGCTGAGGAGCATCTGGGACTTTCCCTCCCGGATCAGGTTCCGCACGGCCGGATTGACGTGCAGTACTTCAAAGGCCGCCACACGGCCCTTTCCGTCCTTCCTCGGGATCAGCTGCTGGGACACCACCGCCTCCAGCACGTTGGAAAGCTGTACCCTGATCTGCTGCTGCTGGTGGGGCGGGAATACGTCGATCATCCTGTCCACCGTGCTGGCAGCGCCGATGGTATGCAGGGTGGACAGGACAAGATGTCCTGTCTCCGCCGCAGTGATCGCCACGCTGATGGTCTCATAATCCCTCATTTCACCTACCAGGATCACATCCGGGTCTTCTCTGAGGGCCGCCCGGAGAGCGTTGGCATAATTGGAGGAATCCAGGCCGATCTCCCTCTGATTCACGATGGACATTTTGTGGGAATGCAGGTATTCAATGGGGTCCTCCAGGGTGATCACATGGGCGTCGCGGTAATTATTGACTTTATCGATGATGGCAGCCAGGGTTGTGGATTTGCCGCTTCCCGTGGGTCCCGTCACAAGCACGAGACCGCGCTTGCGCTGATACAGGTCGATGACGGAAGCAGGCAGGCCCAGCTCTTCCGGTGAAGGGATCTTCGTTCCCACCAGTCGAAAGGCCATGGCGACAGAACCCCTTTGCTTAAAGGCATTCACACGGAATCTCCCGCAGCCCGGGATCGCAAAGGACATATCGTATTCGCCCCGCTCCTCAAATCGCTCCCACTGCAGCTCGCTCATGACGCTTTTCGCCACCTCCAGGGTATCCTTGGGAAGCATCCTTTCATAATCCATGGGGATCAGTTCGCCGTTTACCCTCATCCTGGGGGGAATCCCCACGGTGATGTGCACATCGCTGGCACCGGCATCCTTGGCTTTTATCAATATCTCGTCAATACTTGTCATAAAAACACTCCTTTAGTTTATTCAGCGCCTTTTTCTCTATCCTGGAAACATAACTGCGGGAAATTCCCATGCGCCTGCCGATCTCGCTCTGGGTCAGCTCCTTCTGTCCGAACAGGCCATAGCGCAGCACCAGTATCTCCCTCTCCCTTGCAGTCAGCTTCTCCTTCATCAGCCGGAACAACCTGCGGATATTTCCAGCAAGCTCCATGGTTTCCACGATGTCCGCCTGCTGCTGTTCCAGCACATCCATCCACCGGACTTCGTTTCCTTCCTTATCCTGTCCTATGGGTTCAAAAAGAGAAACCTCTTTGGAAGTTTTTTTCTTGCTGCGAAGCAGCATCAGAAGTTCATTGTCTATACAGCGGCAGGCATAAGTGGCAAGCCTGCCCTTCCCGGAATCAAAGGTATCTATGGCTTTGATCAGGCCGATACAGCCTATGGAGATCAGATCCTCCATATCCTCGTCAGTATTCGTATATTTTCTTGCCACATGAGCAACCAGACGCAGATTTCTCTCGATCAGAACCTCCTTCGCCATCCGGGCTTCTTCTTCGGTTCCTTCGCCAAGAAGACGAATGTACTCGGCTTCTTCCCGTGAGGTTAATGGTTTTTGAAAGGTTTTCAAAAAATAACCTCCGCAGGATCACTCTTAACAATAATCTATGAAAGATCAGTTTGTCAAGTGCCTTTCCATACGAAAA
>CANQBS010000110.1 GCA_947589075.1 uncultured Acetatifactor sp. | reverse complement strand
AAACTCATAGTGCCAGACTTAATAGAATACATGGTGTCCGATCACCAGGCCGCTCCGTCCGTTATTGCGGCGGAAATGGGTCAGATCTCCCACCGGCGAGGTTCCGGACAGGGCATCCTGGGCTGCTTTAATACATTCCTCGGAAATCTTACCGGACTCATATACCTGATTCAGTCTGCCGGTCATGGCGGGCGTAAATTGTCCGGAAGCATAGATGACGCCATGAATGGTATTCGGATATGCAGAGCTGCGCACACGGTTCATTACCACAGCCCCCACTGCCACCTTGCCTTCATAGCTTTCTCCGCCGGCCTCGCACTGGATCAGCGCTGCAAGAAGGAGAGTTGTATCCGCATCAGTGGTATAAGCGCCATAATTCTTGTGACGTTCCGCCTCACGTTTCGCCGCGGCCTCGGCCTCTTCCCTTGCCTTGATCTCCTCCGTAGTCTCTCCCACATCAATGATAAAATCCAGCGTCACATATTCCGCCGATACATAACATTCTTCATCTTCATAATCTATACAGATCCAGGCATCCCCTTCCTCTCCCTCAATGGCAGCATAGACCTTCAGGGCATCAAAAATATCCGGGGAATCCTGTGATATCTCCTGGGACTCCTCATCCTTCTCAGAAGAATCCTTCTCTTCCTCCGATTCCGGCACGATCACATCAGCCATTTCTCCCTTGGGAAGAACTCCCCAGACCTCCGCCTCCAGGGAAGGCTCACTGCGGACACGCAGCACATCATCCATATATGCTACGATCTTACCCACCTCTTTTGCCAGGGCTACCGCATCCTCATCAAACAAAAGGTATTCATCCTTCGCCCATCCCACCAGGTTGCCGGACTGTATCTTCGTCCATCCGTCTTTTCTCTCCAGGATCGTACCGCCGCAGTCCTTGTAAAGTTTTCCAACCGTCTTGGAATCTTCACTGGCCTCACTTCGGATATTCAGAACACTCTTCACATTGGCCATTACTTTATTGTACTGCCGTTCTTCTTCCTCTTCTGTATCGCTTAACTTCTCAGCCGTCCCACGAATATCTGCGGCATGACTGACTCCCGGATCAAGGATGGCGGATACCCCTCCGCTCAGAGTATCCAGATACCCGCTGCTTGCCTGAACGGAGAGCTTCTGAAATACCAGCAGCCCAAGGCAGACCACGGACAGGGCCATGAAACGCACCATCCATCCGGTCCTGTTCGTCACCCTGCCTGATGCCGGCATATGTCTCCTGCTTCCAGTCATTTTTTGTAACCTCCAACAAATATGAACAATTTCTGTCGAAATGTTTCTTTCTTGCATCTAATATATTACATAATTATTAAATTTGTTACGAGGTATATCATAACACCGGCAGGAAGCTTTGTCAATCCCTTCTTTTCCGGGATATATCCTAATGGGGCTGTCGCTTTAACGAACAAAAATTCGTAAAACGGCAGCCCCATTCTATATCCTCGAGCTCAATTCATCTCTCTTGACTTTGCGATACATGCCTCCACGGCGTCCATGACCGTACCCCGGAAACCCATCTCTTCCAGCACCTTAACTGCCTGAATGGTAGTTCCTCCGGGGGAACATACCATATCCTTCAATTCTCCCGGATGTTTTCCGGTTTCCAGCATCAGCCTTGCGCTGCCGAGAACCGCCTGGGCGGCAAACTGGTAAGCCTGCGCCCTTGGCATCCCTTCCGCCACCGCTGCATCCGCCATGGCCTCCAGGAACATAAACACATAAGCAGGAGAACTGCCGCTGATCCCCACCACCACATCCATAAGGCGCTCCGGCAGTACGCTTGCCTTTCCAAAAGCGTTCAGAAGCTTAAGGACCTGCTGCAGTTCCTCCTTCGCCACATTTTCTGCGGCGCAGACCCCGGTACAGCCCTCCAGGACCAGGGCAGGGGTATTGGGCATACAGCGGATCAGCTTCAATTCCGGTCTCTGAAACGCTTCCCTGAGATAGGCGAGGTTTCTGCCTGCCGCGATGCTGACCACCAGGGTCTCTTCAGGGATGCAGTCCCTTATCTGGGCGATGACCTCCGGGAAAAACTGGGGCTTTACCGCCAGGAAAAGAATATCCGCATTTCCTGCTGTTTCCCTGTTATCCAGCGTAACGCTGATGCCATATTTCCCGGACACTCTTTCCAGGGTCTCCGGGGTTTTTGCGGAGCCAATGATCTCCCAGGGCGATGCGATCCCCTTCTGTATAATGCCGCTTATCATGGCAGTGGCCATATTTCCTAAACCGATAAATCCAAGCCTCATAGCTTTGCCTCCTGTTTTTCTACCGTTTTCTCCTGTTTTCCTGCCTTTTTTCTGCTATTTTCTTCTGCTGGTTTCACTTTCCGGTTCTTTTGTCTTTTAGGATCTTTTCTCTTCCAGTCCTTTTTCCTGGAAACCTGTATGCCTCTGCCTGTGCGCTTCGTACATCAGCAGAGCGGATGCGATGGCCGCATTCAGAGACTCTACTTTTCCTTCCATAGGGATTTTAAGGGAATGCTGAACCAGCCTCATAGTGCTTTCCCTGAGTCCCTTTCCTTCGTTTCCAATGAGGAACGCCGTTCCCTGCCGGAAGGAGAAGCTGCTGTAATAATTCTCCCCCTTCAGATGGGCTCCATAGGTAGCCACGCCCGCTTTATGCAGCTGTAAAACAGCCGCTTCCAGATCTGGAACATATAAAAATGGAACTCTGTAAACAGATCCCATGGTAGAACGAATGGTTTTAGGATTAAAAATATCCGCCGTATCTTCGGACATGATGATACCTGTGACGCCGGCGCCTTCCCCGGTCCGCAGGATGGTTCCAAGATTGCCTGGATCCTGAATGTTTTCCAGCACCAAGAGCAGCGGATCCGGCTTCTGCAAAAGATCAGAAAACTGATACTGCGGCCGTCGCAAAACGGTGAGGATTCCCTGAGGAGTCTGAGTATCCGACATTTTCCGGAATACATCGTCCGAAACCAGCTCAAATCCTACCCTTTTAAGCTTCTCCTCCACAGCCTGCAGCAATCCCAGGGGCTGCTGCTTTTCATATTGCCGCTTTTCCCATTGTTTTTTTTCAATTTGCTGTTTTTCCCATTGTTCCTTTTCAATCTGCAATTTTTCCTGCAGTTCCTGAGAAAGATACACTTCAAGGATCCACTCTTCCGGGGCTTCCTCAAACATTTTCAGTCCCTCGGCCACAAATACTCCGTCTTTTCGACGCTCCCGCGGTTTATTCTGCCATTGTACGATCTGCTTAACCTTCTGATTCGATGCGCTTGTGATCATCTGCTCACTCCGTTCTTACGCTGTATTTCGACCCTGTTTCCACACCTTATTTTTACCCTGCATACGAGCAGGTACATGTTATTACCCTGCATCCATGCAGGTACTTGCTCTAACCCTGCAGCTATGCAGGCACTGCCGCCGAACCGTATCCATATATAAAAAGAAACTGCAGTATCCAATCTGACGGATATCCTGCAGCTTCCCGACCCGGATAAACCGGAACCTCTTCTTCCTTATCTCAGCAAACGGATTACAGCAAATGCGCGACCTCCCACTGGTAGCTGTCGATGCCCTTGGTCATATTCAGAGCTTCTTCGATATCGTAATCCACGAACTTGCCGTCCCGATACCCTACGACCCGGTTGGTCTTGCCCTGCATCAGGATATCCACCGCATAAGCCCCCATAATGGACGCATAGAAACGATCCTTACAGGTGGGACTGCCGCCCCGCTGCATGTAGCCGAGGATCGTGGCTCTGGTCTCAATTCCTGTGGCAGCCTCAATTCTTCTTGCCATGGAAGTGGAATGACCGATACCCTCCGCATTGATAATGATATGATGGGTCTTGCCCTTCTTACGGTTGGCAATGATATTATTAATGATGTTCTGCTCGTTGAAATCGTACTTTTCAGGGATCAGAATATCCTCAGCCCCGTTGGCGACGCCGCACCACAGGGCGATATAACCCGCATTCCTTCCCATTACCTCGATGATGCTGCATCTCTCATGGGAGGAAGAGGTATCCTTTACCTTATCGATGGCCTGCATGGCAGTATTTACAGCGGTATCAAATCCGATGGTATAATCCGTACAGGCGATATCCAGGTCGATGGTGCCCGGAAGGCCAATGGTATTCACTCCCAGCCTGGAAAGCGCCTGGGCGCCGCGGTAAGAACCGTCCCCGCCAATGACCACCATTCCGTCAATCCCATGCTTACGGCAGATCTCAACGCCTTTCATCTGCCCGTCCCTGGTCTTGAATTCCAGACATCTTGCGGTTCCCAGAATGGTCCCGCCCTTTTGCAGGATCTCGGATACGCTCCTGGGCTCCATATCTATGATCTCTTCATTCAAAAGGCCAAGATAGCCTCTCTTGACTCCCTTTACCTTCAACCCCCTGGCAATGCCGGTTCTCACCACTGCACGGATGGCAGCGTTCATACCGGGCGCATCTCCGCCGCTTGTCAGTACGCCGATTGTTTTAAGCTCTTTTGCCATGATGACGATTCCTCCTGTGATCGGACAACTTCTTAAGGTTTCTACAGCAAATTATTCTAATACAACTTTTCAAGGTTTTCAATAGGTTACATTATAATTTTCAACAGGTTACACAACAATTTTCACATTCTCGCTTCCAAAAAGCTCCTTCAGCTTTTTAGTCAGTTGTTCATCCGCAATGACGTTCAGATTCGGAGGAAGCACCCTGAGCTTCTTAATATCCTTCACATAGATCACCAGGCTGTCGCCTCCGTCAGAATCCGCCGTGGCGTCCAAAAGCATCTGCTCCGATTTCTTAAAGGTATCCACATCCGGGAACTGGATCCAGACTCCGGCAGGCAGCTTTGGTCTGGCGGCAGGCTGCGGCGAGATCTGACCTGCTGCCTGGGCTGATGCCTGCGTCAAAGGCTGCCCTGTAGCCCGGGCTGATGCCTGCGGCAAGGGCTGACCTGCAGCCCGGGCCGATGCCTGCGGCAAGGGCTGGCCTGCAGCCCGGGCCGACTGTCCCTGCCAGGACTGACCCTGCTGAAACGCCCCGTGCTGATACCTTCTCCCGAATGGATTTCCGCCCTGGGCAGCTTCTTCAAAGGTCACGATCTGCTCGCAGAGCACCTTTCCGTCCTTATCCTCTTCCAGGGAGACCCGGCCCTTTACGAAAATCTTTGCCTCTTCTTTCAGCACGGAGGAATATTTCTCATAATCCCTGGGGAAAACCACCACTTCCACGCTCCCCACCATGTCCTCCACTGTAAGAAAAACCATCACCTTATCATTTTTCGTATATTTAATGGTCTTGTCGGCGATCATTCCCCCAATGATTACAGGAGCCTGATCCGTCACAGCGGCACATCCTTCCTCTTCATCCAGAGTGAAATCAGCGGAGCTGTTGGTCCGGAATCGTTCCCACAATTCCCGGTATTCCTCCATGGGATGCCCGCTGATGTAAATTCCCAGCACCTCTTTTTCAAAGCCCAGAAGCATTTCCTTATCGTATTCCCCCACATCCGGCATACGGATATCAAAATCCTCCCGGTTCTCCTCTGTAGCGATATCGAAAAGGGAAAGCTGACCGGTCATGTGGTTCTTTTTATCCTTTGCCACCCGCTCCATGATCTGTCCATAAACACTCATAAACTGCTTGCGGGTTCCTCCCAGGCTGTCCAGGGCTCCTGCCTTAATAAAGTTTTCCACAGCCTTCTTGTTCATTTCCTTATCAGACATACGGGTAAGGAAATCCTTCAGGTTGGTAAAGCGCCCGCCTTCAAGACGTTCCCTCACAATGCTATCTATGACCGGACGGCCAACGCTCTTAATGGCGGTGAGGGCGTAACGGATGCCCTTGCCCGTAACGGAAAATCCAGCCTCCCCCTCGTTGATATCCGGAGGCAGGATGGCAATCCCCATATTGCGGCAGGTCAGAATATATTCCGATACCTTTCTCGAATTATCGATAACGGAAGTCATCAGAGCCGCCATAAATTCCACCGGATAATAGTGCTTCAGCCAGGCGGTCTGATACGCCACCACTGCATAACAGGCGGCATGAGACTTATTAAAGGCGTACTTGGCAAAATCCATCATATCGTCATAAATCTGACCGGCAACAGCTTCACTGATCCCTTTGGAAATACATCCCGGCACACCTTCCGCTTCATTGCCGTAAATGAAATTCGCCCGTTCCTTCTCCATAACGGACTGTTTCTTCTTGCTCATGGCACGCCGCACCAGATCGCTTCTGCCCAAGGTATAGCCCCCCAGATCCCGCACGATCTGCATCACCTGCTCCTGATAGACGATACAGCCATAGGTGGGCTCCAGAATGGGAACCAGCTGGGGACAGGCATAAGTCACAGCGCTGTCAGAATTCTTGCCCCTGATATATTTGGGAATAAAGTCCATGGGACCGGGACGGTACAGGGAAATGCCCGCGATAACATCCTCCAGGTTCTGAGGACGCAGTTCCTTCATGAAATTCTTCATGCCCGCGCTTTCCAGCTGGAACACACCCTCTGTTTTGCCGGTGCTGATATAGGCGAAGACCTCCGGATCGTCATAACCCAGATGCTCCAGATCCACATGACGGCCTGTATTTTTCTCGATAAACCGCAGGGCATCATGGATTACCGTCAGGGTTCTGAGCCCCAGAAAATCCATCTTTAACAGCCCCAGCTCCTCCAGTGTGGTCATAGTGAACTGAGTGGTAATGGAACCGTCGGAGCCTCTGGAAAGGGGAACAAAATTTTCCGCCGCCTCCGGACAGATCACAACTCCGGCGGCATGCATGGAGGTATGCCTGGGAAGCCCCTCCAGACGCTTGCACATATCGATCAGGGTTTTTACCTGTTCGTCGCTTTCATAGAGCTTACGCAGCTCCGGGTTCATTTCCAGCGCCCGTTCCAGAGTTACCACCTTATTCTGCTCCGTAGGGATCATTTTGGCAATGGAATCCGCAAAAGCATAGGGAAGATCCATTACCCGGGCCACATCCCGGATGACGCCCTTGGCAAGAAGGGTACCGAAGGTGACGATCTGCACCACCTTTTCCGAACCGTACTTGCGCCCCACATAATCTATGACTTCCTGCCTTCTTTCAAAACAGAAGTCGATGTCGATATCCGGCATGGTCACGCGCTCCGGATTTAAGAAGCGCTCAAACAGAAGCTGATAACGGATGGGATCGATATCCGTGATCTTCAGGCTGTAGGCCACAATGCTGCCCGCGGCGGAGCCACGCCCCGGACCCACAGGAATGCCGTTGCTTTTTGCGTAATTGATAAAATCCCATACGATCAGGAAATAATCCACAAAGCCCATGGAACGGATGACGCCCAGTTCATAATCCAGACGCTCCGCCAAAGTCTGTCCGGAGCCGTCCCCTGCAGGCCTGTGAATATCTCCGTAACGCTCTGCCAGGCCGTCCCGGCACAGTTTATTCAGATAAGTCCAGGAGTCGTAGCCCTCCGGCACCTCAAAATGGGGCAGCCTGGACACGCCGAACTCAATCTCCACATTACACCGGTCCGCAATGACCTGGGTGTTTTCCACCGCCTCCCAGGCATAGGGGAACAGCCCTTTCATCTCTTCTTCGCTTTTTACATAATACTGACCGCCTTCATAGCGCAGCCGGTCCTCGTCCGCCAGCTTCTTGTTGGTCTGCAGGCAAAGCAGGATATCATGGGCGTCCGCATCCCCGGCATAGGTGTAATGGACATCATTGGTGACCACCAAAGGGATGTCCAGCTCTCTGCTCATCTTCATCAGCTCCATATTTACGCGGCGCTGCTCCGGGATCCCGTGATCCTGCATCTCCAGGAAATAATTGCCCTTTCCGAAACAGGATTCATACTTGCGGGCAGCTTTCCTGGCCTCTTCCGGCATACCCTTGGTGATATCCCGCTGCACTTCCCCTGCCAGGCAGGCGGACAAAGCGATGAGCCCCTCATGATAGCGGTTTAAGATCTCCATATCCACCCGGGGACGATAATAATAACCCTCAGTAAAGCCCCGGCTCACGATCTTCATCAGATTGGAATAGCCAGTGTTATTCTCTGCCAGAAGGACAAGGTGATAGTAACGGTCCTCTCCCCCCGCCAATTCCTTGTCAAAGCGGGAATTGGGAGCCACATAAACTTCACAGCCTATGATGGGCTTGATTCCCGCCTCTCTTGCCGCGCGGTAAAAGTCTATGACTCCGTACATGACGCCGTGGTCGGTGATGGCTGCGCTGTTCATCCCCAGTTCCTTCACACGCGCCACATATTCTTTTATTTTATTGGAACCATCCAGCAGGGAATATTCCGTGTGGACATGCAGATGAGCAAACGCCATGTAAGAGACCCCCTTTTCCCGAATTGTGATTTCCTATTTTCTTTTCGGATTCCAGATACAAACCTCAAGTTTTTTCGGATTCCAGATCCTGCTATAATTTCAGTATATCCAATAACGGGAGCAGATGCAAGATTTTTTTCTGCAGGACGAAAGCGGGAGCCGTTTCTATACAGCTCCCGCCCTTTTACACCAAAAACTACGCTTCAGTTATAGTCCCATCTTTGGTAGTTAACGCCAGATTTTTTAGGAGCGAAATCAACATGGATCTCTCACAAATGCCCATATATTCGG
>CANQBS010000109.1 GCA_947589075.1 uncultured Acetatifactor sp. | reverse complement strand
ATAGGAACGGGGTGCAGGCACGGCGACGTGCACAGCTGACGTTTACTAATCGGTCGAGGGCTTAGCCAGGGAGGAAGGGCCTGGGGAAGGCAGGGGGAGCCGCGGGGCAGAGAGCGGCGTGCCCATAGGAGTAAGGTGTCTGGGGTGGACCAGTGTTCGGTTTTGAGGGTGCAGGGCACCGAGAAGGAGAAGCAGGGAGCGGGAGCCGGGAGGAGCGGATGCAGGGATCCCGGGGGAAGCGAAGCTTTTCCTGGATGAATAAGTTCTGAAAATGATGGAAAGTAAATCAAACATGCTGAAAGGCATGTTTTTTTCATATATAAAAGACGACCTGTTATAAAAGACGACCTGTTATAAAAGACGACCTGTTATAAAAACGACCCGTTAAAGAAGACGATCATTAAAAAAAGACGATCTTCGGAAAACGGCATCTGTCGTTGTATAAAGTCCGAGGTGAAAAGACTGAGAGGAGGGATAAGTTCGTGAAGGTTTTGCTGGTAGAAGATAATGATGCCATTGTGCTTGGTCTGGAGTACCTGCTGCGGGAAGAAGGCTTTCAATTTGACTGCGCCAGGACGAGACTGGAAGCGGAGCAGAAAATCCGTCGGGAAAAATATGATATCTGCCTGTTGGACATTTCCCTTCCTGACGGCAGCGGTTATGATCTGTGCCGGATGATGCAGAAGGAACAGGATCTTCCTGTTATTTTCCTGACTGCCCGGGAAGAGGAAAGGGATGTGGTGAAGGGCTTTGATCTGGGAGCGGAGGATTATATTATTAAGCCCTTCCGCAACCGGGAATTGATCTCCCGTATGAAAAATGTGTTGAGGAGACGGGGAAAAGGGAATCAGGTTTTATACTGCGCATATATCAAAATGGATCTGGGAACCGGGAAGGTTTATTGCCATGGTGAAGAGGTGTTCATGACAAAGCTGGAATACAAAATCTTAAGCATTATGATGAACAGTCCAGGAAAACTTTTTACAAGGGAGGAAATCCTTGCCAATATTTGGGATGCTTCCGGAAATTTTGTGAACGACAATACGCTTTCCGTGACCATTAAGCGTATCCGGGAAAAAATACAGGATAAGGATGCCAGTATCCTGAAAACCATTCGCGGCCTGGGCTACAGGCTGGAAGATCCGGACCGATGATCCGTCTGAGCTTGAAGAGAAGCATAAATTTTGGACGGATAAGGATATTTTGTGGATGGATAAGGATATTTTGTGAATGGATAAGGATGTTTTGTAGATGAGGAAGAATAATTTTTGGATGAAGAAAGATGTTTGATGGACGGGAAGGAGAGTGCAGTCATGGATCGGATCTGGAATCGTAATGGGGGAGTCCGCTTTATCACTTTTTTAATCATCCCCGTGGTTATTATTATTCTGTTATGCTGGAATTTTGTCTCCGGAAGATATTTTCGAAGCCTGCATGAAGAGAATTATCTGCTGATCGCATCGCTGTTAGAGGATATAAAGCAGCTTGACCCTGACTATAGGGAAGAAGAATGGATGGAAAAGCTGGAAGAGTTTCGGGCTGATTCTGCCAGCGGACAGGAACTCTTGAGCCAGTACGGTATTTTTCAGGGAAACAGCTTTTCGGCTGCCCAGAGGTCATATCAGAGAAGGATCACAGCCGCAGGCAATATACTTTTGACGGCGGCATGCTTTTTAATTTTTGCAGGTCTGATCCTCTATTTTCATCAGAGGCAGAAAAAAATAGAAAGGCTTGTCACGTATATCCGGGAAGTGGAAAAGGGAAAATATCAGCTGGAGCTTGGGAAAAATCGGGAGGATGAGCTGAGCGGGCTTCAAAATGAGCTCTATAAGATAACGGTCATGCTGAAGGAGAGCGCCCGGATCTCGGGACAGCAGAAAAAAGCTCTGGCCGATTCCGTATCGGATATCTCCCATCAGCTGAAGACGCCTCTTACCTCCGTGATGGTTCTTCTGGACAATCTTTCGGAAAGCACCAACATGAGCGAAGAGACCCGCAGAATGTTTTTGGCTGAGATTACCAGACAGATCACGAATATCAACTGGCTTGTGGCGGTTTTGTTAAAGCTGTCACGCCTGGATGCAGGAGTGGTGGAGTTTGAGCGGGATACCATCGACCTGGACAGGATTTTGAAGGAGGTTGCGGATAATCTGGAGCTTCAGGCGGAATGGAAGCAGGTTCAGATTGTGAAGGAAGGAAAGGAGGGACTCCTGATAAACGGGGATGCCGCATGGATCAGGGAGGCTCTGACCAACATCGTGAAAAATGCCGTGGAACACAGTCCGGTCAATTCGAAGGTGGTCATAGACGCGGAGGAAAACGCGGTTTATACCTCAATTGCCGTAAAGGATTGGGGAAAGGGGGTTCCCGAGGAGGAACAAAAGCATATTTTTGAACGTTTCTACCGCAGTTCCACCGCCGGGGAAAACAGTACGGGAATCGGACTGTCTCTGGCAAAGGAGATCGTAGAGAAGCAGAACGGATATCTGACCATGACCTCGGATCCCCAGAATGGGACGGAGTTTCTGATCAAGTTTATGAAGGTATGATCTGGCGGAACATAAATTTCCCAAATGTTGACGAATTTTCAAAATGTTTACGAATTCCCAAAATGTTGACGGGTTTTCAAAATGTTGATAAATTTTCAAAATGTCACCGAAATGTCATTTTAGATCTGTATCCTAGTCTGTGACAGCAGGAACATTCTCTCTCCTGCGAAAACTGCAGGATGCGTGGAAACTGCAGGATGTACGGAAGATGCAGGATGTGCGGAAGATGCAGGATGTGCGGAAGATGCAGGATGTGCGGAAACTGCAGGAAACTATGGATTGTCGAGAATTTTGGTTCAGGAAACGGGATTGACCCAAGTGCACAGGAAAGGACAGATGAAATGGAGATTTTAAGGACAGAGGGGCTGACAAAGGTTTATGGAAAAGGGGAAAATCAGGTAGTCGCCGTAAGCAATGTGAATCTAAGTGTGGAGCAGGGGGAGTTTTTAGCCGTTGTAGGCAGCTCCGGAAGCGGCAAATCCACCCTGATGCATATGCTGGGCGGAGTGGAACGGCCTACCATGGGAAAGGTATTTATTGAAGGGCAGGACATCTACCGGATGGACAGCGATACCCTGGCGATTTTCAGGAGAAGGCAGGTGGGGCTGATCTACCAGTTTTATAACCTGATTCCCGTATTAAATGTGGAGGAAAACATGACGCTGCCCTGCGAGCTGGACGGAAAGACTCCGGACAGAGCCTATGTGAAGGAGCTGGCGGCGACTCTTGGGCTGAGCAACAGGATGCGCCACCTGCCGAATGAGCTTTCCGGAGGACAGCAGCAGAGGGTTGCCATCGGCAGAGCCCTGGTCAATCACCCCGCCATCCTCCTGGCGGATGAGCCTACCGGAAACCTGGACTCCAGGGCAAGCGATGAGATCGTGGAGCTATTAAAGCTTTCCAACAGGAAATATAAACAGACCATCGTGATGATCACCCATAATCTGGAGATCGCGAAGCAGGCGGACCGGGTTGTCACAATTGAGGATGGATGTATTGTGGGCAATGTCCAGGCTCTGCAGGAGGTGGTCCGCTCTGAGATAAGGACCAAAGAAGAATCGGAGAGAGGGATTCGTTCCGGGGAAAAAGCGCATATGGAATCTGTGGGAGCGGCCCGCGGAGGGAGGGGGAGACAGTCATGAGCGTATTACAGAGACTGACCCTTCGGACCATGAAGCTGAATCCCAAGCGGACCCTGGTGACTGTCATCGGCATTATCCTTGCCACCTCCCTGATCACGGCTGTGGCGAATGTGGCGGAAAGCTTTATAGCTTCTTTAATTTTATATGAGAAAGAAAATGGAGGGGATTATCATTATAAATTTTCCGATGTATCCGCGGAGAACCTGAAATTTTTCCAGAATAATCAGATGGTGGAGAAGCTGGGGATCAAGCAGGACGTGGGGTACGCGCCCTTAGAGGGCAGCCTGTCGGCGAGGACGCCTTACCTTTATCTCATGGCTATGGATGAAAACGGCATGAGAGCCAACGCCCTGAAGCTGTTGGAGGGAAGATTTCCCCAGGAAGAGGGGGAGATCGTGATCCCTTCCAATGTGGGAACCACCGGAGGCGTGGATCTTCAGGTAGGGGATGTGCTGACCCTGACCATCGGGCAGCGGAAGGCCGAAGGGTTTTTGCTGGATCAGAGCAATCCCTATAGAGAGGATGAGATTTTTGAGGCCCGGGAGGAAAAGGAATTCCTGGTGGTGGGGAAGATGGAACGGGTCCGGGCCTCCATAGAACCCTACTGGGCTCCTGGGTATACCGCAGTCCTGTACCTGGATCCGGCAAAGGCTCAGGGAGAGGTCAATGTCTATGCCACTTATACGAAGAAGGGTCTCAAAAACAGAACCTCCGTGAGCGCCGGGCTCCTGGGGCTCAGTGAAGAAGAGTACCTGAAACTTGACGGGGATTTTACAGAGGATAAGCTTGTGGAGGCAGGCGCCCTGGCAAAGGGCTTTGCCCCTCACAGGGATCTGATCCAGATGGAAACGAAGCAGTTTTCAAGCGGCTTCAGCCGAGTGTTGTACTTGATGGCGGCTTTGGCCATCTTTATCATTGTAGTGGCAAGCGTGTTCTGCATCCGCAACAGCTTTACTATTTCCCTGACGGAGAAGGTCCGCCTCTACGGCATGCTTTCCTCGGTGGGAGCTACCAGAAAGCAGCTGCGGGGGCTGGTTTACTATGAAGGCTTTTTGCTGGGAATCCTGGGAATCCCCCTGGGAGTTTTCTGCGGCGTGGCTGCGACGATGATCCTGATCCATGCTACCAGCGGGCTGATGGAGCTTTTTGAAGAAATCCGGCTGATCTACCAAATGTCCTTCCCCGCCATGGGAGCGGGGGCGCTTATGGCTGTGGTGACCATTTTTTTCTCTGCGGGACAGTCTGCCAGGAAGGCTGCCGGGGTTTCTCCCTTAAACGCCATCCGGGGAAACGAGATGATCAAGATACAGGGAAGGGAAAGACGCCTTGCCCGGAAGAACAAGAACCAGAAAACGGTCATGACCGGGCTGGTCAATCGGCTTTTCGGCATCGGCGGCCTTATCGCCTATAAAAATCTGCGGCGTTCCCGGGGAAAATACCGTACTACGGTGATTTCCATCGTGGTCAGTGTGGCAACCTTTATCGCCGTCAGTTCCCTGATCAATATCGGCTTTTTGTTGGCAGGAACCCGTTATCAGGAACATTCCTGGCAGCTGTCGGTGCGGCTTGGGACCGCAGGCAGCGAATACCGGCAGGAGGTTTATGAGGAGGGTCTGAAAATCGCCGGCATGGAGGGAATCCTCGCCGCAGAGGTGTACAGAAGCCAGGGACTCCATGTGGCAGGGGACACTCTTCCTTATAACAGCAGATATCAGAAGGATTTCCCTTACCGCACCCAGGCCGAGGAGGAGCGTTTCTATTTTATCACCCTGGGAGAAAAGGGCTATGATTCCTATGTGAGGAGCCTGGGACTGGATCCGGAGCGGGTATGGGATCAGGCGATCCTGCTCTGTGATTATAACCAGGAAGTGTTGGAAAATGGGGAGCGTAAGATCTATCAGGGGGAATTATATGATTTTCATCCCGGAGACGTGATCGAAGGGGTTGTGCTTCCCGGGGAGGAGGATCGAAACATTTCCATTTCCGTGGCGCTGCAGACCAGGGCGCATCCCATGTCCGTGGCAAGCGTGGGTTCCGGTATGCTGGTGGTCAGCGACAGGTGGCTGGAACAGCAGGGCTTTCCTCTGAACCGGGAGGTGTCGGTGTATATCCGGTGTGAGGATCCGGACGCCCTGGAGAAGGCCATCCGGGAGAATATCGGCATCCCGGATTATGATATTGTGAACATGGCGGCGGATTACAGGCAGTCCCAGGCTCTTTTCCTCCTGCTGGGCATTTTCCTCGATGGGTTCATCATTGTGATCGCCCTTATCGGCGTCACTAATATTTTCAACACCATTACCACCAACATGGAGCTTAGAAGCCGGGAATTTGCCATGCTGGAATCCATGGGCATGACCAGGGGGCAGTTCGGGCGCATGATCTTGTTGGAAAATATTTTTTACGGCGGGAAGGCCCTGGTCATCGGGATTCCCCTGGGGTGGATCCTGTACGCAGCCTTCTTCCGGATCCTGGATATGAAGCTCAGCACCCCTTTTACCCTGCCCTGGGGCAACAGCCTGCTGTGCGTGGCGGCGGTAGCCCTGATCCTCGCCGGCATCATGCGATACTCCATGGGAAAGCTCCGCAAAAAGAACCTGATCGAGACCATTCAAAATGAAAATATCTAGATTTGTGCGACGGAAAAGAAAACGGGTTATTGTTGACAGTTCGGGTGAGTTGGGGTAGTATATAGGTTGAAATTTATCCGAAGGAGAAGTCGCAGATGAAGAAAAAGAATACATGGAATACTTATGATGCCGGGCAGCTGGAAGAGATGGAAAGCCTTTGCGCAAAGTACAGGGAGTTTTTGGACAACGGCAAGACGGAGCGGGAGTGCATCGACGAGATCGTAAACGCCATTGAGGCGGCGGGATATGAGGATCTGGAGGCTGTTATCGAAGCGGGGAAAGCTTTGAAAAAGGGTGACAAGGTTTACAGTGTCTGGATGAACAAGTCCATCGCCATGTTCCAGATCGGTTCAGAGCCTATGACAAAGGGCATGAATATCCTGGGAGCCCATATCGACAGCCCCAGGCTGGATGTGAAGCAGAATCCTCTGTACGAGGCGGGGGGCTTTGCCTATCTGGATACCCATTATTACGGCGGCGTGAAGAAATATCAGTGGGTGACCATTCCTCTGGCCCTTCACGGCGTGGTGGTGAAGAAGGACGGAACCACCCTGGAGGTGAATATCGGCGAGGATGAAGAGGATCCTGTATTTTTCATCTCCGATCTGCTGGTTCATTTGTCCCAGGAGCAGCTGGAAAAGAAAGCCGCCAAGGTGATCGAAGGAGAGGCCCTGGATATTATCGTGGGCAACAGACCCATCAGCATTGAAAAAAAGGAAGAGTGCCAGACCTGCGGAAGTGAAAAAAGTCAGGACGTCAGGGAGCAGGAACGTCAGTGCGCTAAGAGCTCCTGTCAGGATGAGGATCCCGTGGAAGAAGGGGCAGGCGGCGAAGAGGCCGAGGACGACGCAGATACAGATACCAGGAAAAAGGTGCGGTTTGCGGTGAAGGCAGGCGTTCTGGATATTTTGAAAAAGCAGTACGACATGGAGGAAGAGGACTTTATTTCCGCAGAGCTGGAGGTGGTTCCCGCTGGAAAAGCCAGGGAAGCCGGCTTTGACAGGAGCATGATCCTTTCCTATGGACAGGACGACAGGGTATGCGCTTATACCTCCATGCAGGCCATGCTGGATACAAAGGAAACAAAGAGGACCATGTGCTGTATCCTGGTGGACAAGGAGGAGATCGGTTCTGTGGGCGCCACGGGCATGAAGTCCCGTTTCTTTGAGAATGCGGTGGCGGAGGTCCTGAATCTGTGCGGAGAATATAATGAGCTGAATCTGCGCAGATGCCTTGCCAACAGCTGCATGCTTTCCTCCGATGTGAGCAGCGCTTATGATCCCAGCTTTGCCGCCAGCTTTGACCGGAAAAATGTGGCGTACCTGGGAGGCGGCATGGTGCTGAACAAGTTCACCGGATCCCGGGGCAAGTCCGGCTCCAACGACGCCAATGCAGAGTACCTGGCGCAGATCCGCAGGATCTATGCGGAACGCTCCATCAATTTCCAGACTGCGGAGCTGGGGAAGGTGGATCTGGGCGGCGGCGGAACCATCGCCTATATCCTGGCCCGCTACGGCATGAGCGTCATCGACAGCGGCGTGGCGGTGCTGAACATGCACGCACCCTGGGAAGCCACCAGCAAGGCGGATGTATACGAGACCTATAGGGGCTACAGGGCCTTTGTGGAAGAAGCGGAGGGTTGATGGAACAGCTGTTAAAATCGGATTTTTATTTTGACCTGCCCCAGGAATTGATTGCGCAGGATCCTCTGGAGGACCGTTCGTCCTCCAGACTTCTTGTATTGGATAAAAAAACGGGGGAGGTTTCCCATCATATTTTCCGGGAGATCATAGATTACCTGAATCCCGGGGACTGCCTGGTGTTAAACAATACCAAGGTGATCCCTGCCAGGCTTCTGGGGGAACGGGAAGGCACCGGCGCCCATGTGGAGGTCCTGCTGTTAAAGCGCAGGGACGGGGATGTGTGGGAGACCCTGGTGCGCCCGGGGAAAAAATGCCGCCCCGGCACCCGGCTGTCCTTCGGGGACGGACTGTTAAAAGCTGAGGTGCTTAGTGTGGTGGAGGAGGGAAACCGCCTGATCCATTTTGAATACGAGGGAATCTTTGAAGAGGTGCTGGACAGGCTGGGGGAGATGCCCCTGCCCCCCTATATCACCCACAAATTAAAGGACAAAGACCGTTATCAGACTGTATACGCCAAATACGAGGGATCGGCTGCGGCTCCCACGGCGGGTCTGCATTTTACGAAGGAACTGTTGGCTCAAATTGAGAAAAAAGGCGTGGAGATCGCTTATGTGACCCTTCATGTGGGGCTCGGCACCTTTCGTCCGGTAAAGGAAGAAAATGTGCTGGACCACCACATGCATTCCGAGTTTTACCAGGTGACACAGGAAGCGGCGGAGAAGATCAATCGGGTAAAAAAAGCAGGGGGACGCATCGTCTGCGTGGGAACCACCAGCTGCAGGACCGTGGAGAGCGCGGCGGACGAGAACGGAGTCGTCCATGCGGGCTGCGACAATACGGAGATCTTCATTTATCCCGGGTATCGGTTTAAGGTGCTGGACGCCCTGATCACCAATTTCCATCTGCCGGAATCCACCTTGGTGATG
>CANQBS010000108.1 GCA_947589075.1 uncultured Acetatifactor sp. | reverse complement strand
ACGGCAGGGAATGCTCCACGGGCTGCCCCGGCTTCATCCCTTTCCATTGTTCCCGGCGTGACCGCTCCCCGGGGGCCTGCAACGGCTGCGGCCAATGGAACCACTGCAGGTTCAACAAGTTCACCTACTCCTCAGAGGACGCGCAGCACCGTTACAGGGAAACCCTGGTCGATTCCAGGCTGGGGGTAACCTCACCTCCTCCGAGGCGAGGCACCTGGCCATGGCCATTGCACCACTCCTGAAACAGGGGCTCTCCCCCTACAGGATCCTGCAGATCCACCCGGAGCTCGGCATTTCCGAGAAGACCCTTTATAATTATATCGAAGATGGGGTCCTCCTCGAGGTCTCCGGCATCTGTTCCCTTGACCTGCGCAGGCAGGTCTCCCGCAGGCCACGCAAGAAGAAGGGCGGCACCTTTAAAAAGAGGGCGGACCACCGCTTCCTCCTGGGGCGCACTTACAGGGATTACAGGAGCTACCTGGATGAACACCCGGGCGTGTCCGTCACCCAGATGGACACCGTATACAATGATGAGTTCGCAGGCCCCTTCATCCAGACCTTCAAGTTCCTGGACACCGGCATCCTTTTCGGCATACTCCACAAGGAAAAAAACGCGCTGTCCATGAAGCAGGGGGGGACCTCCTGGAGGGCATCCTCGGCCCCGGCATCTTCCGCAGGCATGTCCATGTCCTGCGGACCGACCGCGGCACGGAGTTCTCCGATGCGGAAGGCATGGAGACTTCCGCGGACATGGCGCGCAGAACCAGGGTCTTCTGCTGCGACCCCATGATGGCCGGGCAGAAGGGCAGCCTGGAGAACAAGCATGAGGAGCTGCGTTACATCCTCCCCAAAGGCATAGACCTGGAAGCCCTCGGACTGAGGGGCCAGGATTCCCTGAACCTGGCATTGAGCCATGTCAACTCCTCCCCGGTGGAGAAGCTCGGGGGAAAGAGCCCCCTGGAACTGGCCGCCTTCCTTTATCCGGACCTTTACGAAAGGCTGGCGGCCTTTGGCATCAGGCAGGTTGACAAGGACAAGATCCTGCTAAACCGTACCTTTTAAAAAAGGCAAAGCAGCCCCATAAACAAACAGCAGGCAGCCGCCAGGGGACAACAGAACAGACACACCCGCAGAGTGGAATTTAGTCCTGCTCCTCAAAAAAACCAACTAAGATCCACTCTTTTTGTTATGCGGCAAAACCATCCCCAAAAGACACACACCTGCTGTTTGCAGAATAGATTGTAACCCTAACTTCCACAATAATGCAACAAAAAAATGGCATTACCCGAATTCTGTAGGAGTTAATGCCACTTTTTCCCGGAGCCTTTTCAAAGTGGAAATAAACTTTTCACTTCAGCAAATTCTTAAGTTGTCCTGCAAAGGTTCATCTTTTTTAAACAAACCCTTTTCCCCCCACCACTCCTCCGAACAGAAAACAACCTCCCCTCCCTTCCAGCCACCCCATACCCCTAATTTAATCTTTCCCAGCCTTTCCGCTCCAACCTTAACCCAACTTCTTCCAATCCAGCCCCTTCCAATCCACACCCGACCTTTGCGCTTATCAATTCAAAACCAGCCCCATGTACATCCATGGACCCCACGCACCGTCCAGCACGGTATAGCATTTTTCCCATGTAAAAAAGCACTTTTTAGCACCGATCCTCCCCTTCGAAAGCCCCAAACAGCCTTTTCCCATGTATCCTGATCCCCTTCAAAGGTGAAATTCCACAAAAAAAACACCCTTCCAGCTACCAAAGGTAGTGGAAGAGTGCCAGTTCAGTGAGACATCCGGGATTCGAACCCGGGACAACTTGATTAAAAGTCAAGTGCTCTACCACCTGAGCTAATATCCCACACAACAGGGCTAGCTGGATTCGAACCAGCGTCTGCAGCAGTCAAAGTGCTGTGCCTTACCGCTTGGCGATAGCCCTTTATAAGCGATGACACCAAGCGTGTCATAACGACACCTCAGGAAAGCACCCAGGGTGGGTAAAGGGATTCGAACCCTTGGCCTTCAGAGCCACAATCTGACGCGCTAACCAGCTGCGCTATACCCACCATATAAAATCCGTCATGACAACCAACTGATCTCTGCCGTTTTCCGCCCCATCCTTCCATACCTTCCCCGAAACAGCGTTCAAAGAAAATATCCTGCGGCAGAAAACATGTGCCCGAAGGGATTCGAACCCCCGACCCACGGCTTAGAAGGCCGTTGCTCTATCCAGCTGAGCTACGGACACACAACTGAAACGTCAACACCAAACCGCGTTGACGAATGATATCTTACCTTATTATGAAACTTTTGTCAACAGTTTTTAAACCTTTTTTGAGACCTTTTTTGAGATTTCACTTCACAGCCCCTTTTTTCTCTTTCAGTTCCAAAGCTCTTTTTTTCTTTCAGTTGTGAAAAAGGAAAAAGGATGGTATACTATGCTTATCTGCACTAAAATACATCCAAGGAGGTTCGCACCATGTGTACAGCAGCAACATATCTGACAAAAAATTTTTATTTTGGACGCAATCTGGATTATGAAATTTCCTTCCATGAGACAGTAGCGGTGACTCC
The DNA here is from genome assembly GCA_947589075.1 of uncultured Acetatifactor sp. GTDB lineage: Bacteria > Bacillota > Clostridia > Lachnospirales > Lachnospiraceae > Acetatifactor. The sequence continues at coordinate 6,499 of CANQBS010000108.1, read as the reverse complement.
CAGGAATTTTCCGTTTCACTACCGGATGCTTCCTGCTCAAAGCAGCCATTATGCCCTGATCGGAATGGCCACCGTGGCGGAGGGCTGTCCCCTTTATTATGACGCTACCAACGAAAAGGGCTTAAGCATGGCAGGGCTGAATTTTCCCGGCAACGCGGATTATAAAGAGCCGGCGGAAGGCATGGACAATGTAGCGCCCTTCGAATTCATTCCCTGGATCCTGGGACAATGCGCTGACCTGAAGGATGCCCGCAGGCTCCTTTCCCGCATGAACATGGTTAAGATCAACTTCAGTGAATCCCTTCCCCTCTCTCCGTTACACTGGATCATTTCCGACCGCACAGGCTCCCTGACCGTGGAATCGGTTCGGGAAGGATTAAAGGTCTATGATAATCCGGTAGGAATCCTGACCAACAATCCGCCTTTTGATATGCAGCTCTTTAACCTGAACAATTATATGTATCTGTCCACAGAACAGCCTGCCAATAACTTTCACAGCGATCTTCCGCTTTCCACTTACAGCCGCGGCATGGGCGCGCTGGGACTGCCTGGGGATCTGTCCAGTGCCTCCCGTTTCGTGAAGGCTGCTTTTACAAAAATGAACTCCAAGTCCGGGGATTCCGAGTCCGAAAGCATCAGTCAGTTTTTCCACATCCTGACCTCCGTTGAGCAGCAAAAAGGACTGGTCCATATGGGCAGGGGGTTGTATGAATACACCATTTATTCTTCCTGCTGCAATGCGGACAAGGGTATCTATTACTATACCACCTATGAAAACAGTCAGATTACCGGAGTGGACATGCATTCGGAGAATCTGGACGGCCAGGATCTTATTACCTACCCTCTCATCACAGGGCAGCAGATCCGGATGCAGAATGCAAAATAAAAATGTAAACGCATTTTCATGTAAAAATTGTCATGTAAAAAGAATTGTCATGAAAAAGGATTGTCCGGCAGCCAAAAGCTGTCAGACAATCCTTTTCCTCAGCCTTAGATGGAATTCATTTCCTGATAAACCCGGGTTGACAGGATTCCTTTCAGGACATTTGCCGCGCACCAGCGGACCTCTTCTTCTGTCAGGGTTCCTTCCCTCAATCCCTTCATAAGCTCCTGATATACGTCCCTTCCTCCCGGCTCTATGAGATCGTTTCCCGATTTGACCGCAAGCACATGACTTCCAACCTCTTTTCCGGTAGCAAACCAGTCGGTCATCACCAGGTTCTGATAGCCCCATTCATTCCGCAGGACCTGGGTCAGCAAGGCGTAGCTGTTGTTGACATATTCCCCGTTGACCTTATTATAGCTGGACATCACTGCCCCGGGCTTTCCTTCCTTCACAGCGATTTCAAAAGCCTTCAGGTAGATCTCTCTGAGGGGTCTTTCGTTCACATTCACGTTGACATGATTGCGGTTATCCTCCTGGTTGTTGCAGCAGAAATGCTTGACGGTCACATAATTGCCCGGAGTTTCCTGTACTCCCTGGCACATGGCTGCGGCCATCCTGCCGGCCACACAGGGATCCTCCGAATAATATTCAAAATTCCTTCCGCACAGGGGACTCCGATGAATATTTAAGGCCGGGGCAAGCCAGTAGCTGACTCCGTATTTCGTCATCTCAGCGCTGACCGCACGTCCCACCTCCTTTACCAATTCCGTATTCCAGGTCTGCGCTAACGCCTGCCCAACCGGAAAGGAGGTGGTGTACTGATAAACGAGGGTATCCTTTTGGGGATCCCCGAACATCATTTTTCTCACAGGCAGCGGCAATTTTACATAATTCAGCACATCGATCTGGGTATCCACCATCTTCACACTGCCGCTTTTCGTTACAGCGGAAACCCTCTGCAGGCGCAGCCCCGCAGGACCGTCCGCAAGCGCCACATTGGGTATCCCGTATTTGATAAGCTCTCCGGTGGTGTAGCCTGCGGCTCCCGGGACCTCCATCCATTTTCGTCCGCCAAAATATCCAGGTCCGGTCAAAAGCTTCACCTGATCCTTCACTGGCATTCTGTCAAGCAGGGCATCCGCCTTCCGGGAGGAAGCCGGAGCCGGAGGATCATACCGGTAAACCACCGTCTTTATCTCATCCCCGCTGATATACAAATGCCTGAAACCAAAATCAGAAGCCCCAACAGACCCCCGACTTTCGGCAGGTTCCTGGCCTTCCATCGGCTTCTGGTCTTCAGCGCATAGGCCTGCCTTCTCCGCTCCCGGGATCTCTTCATACACCACTTTAGGAGCAGCGATTTCCTCCACCCTGAGGGGAGAGGTGCAGACCTTCTCATATCTGCCGGTGACGGTATACCGATCCAGGGTCACCGCTCCGCAGATCACAGTGTTCCTGCTGCAGTTTCCAAGACGGAGAAGGTAGTCCCCGGCAGACAGGAAGCCCTCCCCCTTTTTCTCGTCAAAGCTGGCAAGATCCTTCAGGTCAAACTTAAGCTCCAGCTCCTGCTCCTGTCCCGGCATAAGAAGCTCAGTCTTGGCAAAGGCGGCAAGCTTCTGATATTCCTTTTCCAGGTCAGCCTGGGGACAGCTCACATAAAGCTGAAGAATTTCCTTCCCGCTATAGGTATCTCCTGTATTTTTTACCGCAGCGCAGACGGTTACGGCGCTTCCCCGGGCACTGACCTGCAGGGGGCGGATCTGAAAGTCCGTATAGGAAAGACCGTAGCCGAAGGGATATTTCGGTTCCACCTGAAAGGTATCAAAATAACGATATCCTACGTAGATCCCTTCCTGGTAATATTCTTCCTTCAGGTTTCCGTTTAAGTAGCTGAACTTTCCCGCATATGGGATATCATAATAATCATGGGCCCAGGTATCCGTCAGCTTTCCGGAAAAATTCTGCTTTCCAAGGATCAGGTCTGCGAAAGCCCTGCCTCCCTGGGAACCCTGCTGGCAATAATAAACCACCCCATTGATCCCCTTTATCACCTCGGTAAATTTCATGTCGAAGGAGCTTCCGGTATTGATGACAAGGATAAACTTTTCATAATGAGCCGCGCATATCCTGATATTCTCCCGTTCCTCCCGGGAAATGGTATACTCGTTTTTGTAAAGCTTCCTGTCCGCCCCTTCCCCTGCCTGTCTGGCAAGCACATAAATGCAGGTCCGGGTCTCGGAAGCCTCTATATCCTTTTTTGTGATCCGCCGGCCATAAGGATACAGATAGGGATCCGCCATAAGATTGACCATATCCCGCATGCTGTGGGTCTTCTGGAAATCCCTTCTGTATTTTTCGAGACCCCTTTGATACTCTTTTTCATAATCGGAGATCCATTTTTTTGTAGTGATCTGGAAACCGGCCTGTTCCAACCCCTCCAGGATCGTGCAGGCGTGACGCTCGTTGACTTCTCCGGAACCGCTTCCTCCCTTGATGGTCATGCCGGCGCCGGCGCCATAGAGAGCAAGCTTTCCGGGGGCAAGGGGCAGCGCCCCGTCATTTTCCAAAAGAACGATTCCCTCCAGGGCGGCCTGGTAAGCCACCCTCCCACTGTGCTTTTCTGTCTTTGATACCTTGTTGGAACGATGCGCCTTATTGGGAACCTTTAATTTCATGGCAATATCCTCCTTCTTTGTCCGGGAGCCTCAAAACACAGCCTGCGCCGCTCTTTCACGGGAAATCCGGCAGAGCCCGTTTCTTATCTGCATTAAATCCGCACAGGATCCAACTTTCGCACGATCCTTTTTTCACTGGATCATACCGGCAGTTTGCTTAAGTCATAGGAATCCAGATATTTTTTCGTATTCTCACACATCTCGGCGAAGAGCTTTTTCGCATTCTCCATCCCACAGGTCACAAGGGGATCATACGCGAAGGCGCAGAAGATCTTATTCAGGTCACGCTGTGCGATTCCCTCCGATACCAGCTCCTGCTCGCCGCACACCCGGGAAACCAGAGGATAAATTTCGGCAGGAATGGAACCTGCAAATACAGGCGTCAGGCTCCCGGCACGAAACACCGCATTGGTCTCCACCACGGCTCCCAGGGGAAGATTGGGAATCTGCCCCTGATTGGGGATGTTCACATTGGTGACAAGCTCGCATAAACCCAGGAGAGCCCTGATCTGATTGACCCCTTCCTCCCCGGTTCCACGGATGGCCACCTTTTCCTCTCCGGATAATAATCTCCTGCTTCTCTCCAGACGTTTTTTTAAGTCATCCTTCCTCCAGGATACGGGAGTCAGGCCAAAGTGCATCTCCTTCACCCGCTGGGGGCTTTCCAGGTACCATTTTCCTTCACAGAACTCTGCCAGGTGCCGGTCCCCGGCGGCGGCGATATAGCCGAATCGCTTGAAAAGATCCATTTTCACGCACTCTGTGCTGGCAAAGCTGTTGTTCATCCAGTTGGAGTCCACATTGCCGCCCTCCGGCTCATAACCGTCCTTATATTTTTCACAGAACTCCTTGTAATATGGGAACAGGTCCACGTTACGGTAGGCGGCGGAGGTGAGCCAGGTAAAATGATTTACGGATACCGGATTTACCTTGATCTCGTGCCGGTCCACATTCTTCTCGTGGAGCATTTCCTCCACCACCTTCACCAGAAGCTTCTGGGTGCCGAATACCTCGTGACAGCAGCCGAAAGCCCTGATCCCCGGAAATACCCTGTAAAGGGTCTTCACACAGAGAGTCATGGGGTTGGTATAATTGATGACCCAGGCCTTTGGCGCATTGTCCCTGATCTTCTCCGCAATATACTCGTACATGGGAATGGTCCTCATTGCCCTTATGATGCCGCCGGGGCCGGTGGTATCCCCTACGGACTGGTAGATCCCGTACTTCTCCGGCGCATGGACATCCGACTCCATCTCGTCAAAGGTGCCGGGAAGGATGGAAATGATCACAAAATCCGCGGCGGACAGGGCCTCCTCTATGGTTTCCACCGCATGATAATTCCAGACGGACCTGGCGCCTTCCGCGTTCTGATACTGATTGCCGATCACTTCATTGCATTTCGCCGCTTCGAAATCAATATCATAAAGAAACACATCCCCGCTTATATCGCTGCAGGATGCCAGATCGCTCATGAGTCCCCAGGCCCAGCCCCTGGAGCCGCCGCCGATATAGGCGATCTTAATTTCAGATACTTTGTTTTCCTCGTATTTCATAAGTTGTTTTCTCCTTTCTATGAAAACGTTTAAACAGGTAATTGCGCAACCAGGACTGTTGGGGACGGAGGAAGTCAATATAGACAAAAACGGGCTCCAAATGCGGTGGCAAGTCGCCCTTATTTTGTCTATATTGCCTTCCTCCCGGCCTCGAAAAGATATTTCCTCACATCTGTCTGCGGACTACGCCGTATTCGTCGTCCAGCCTGAAATAGGGGCAGGCGTGGTTGTCGCCGGTTAAGAAGCGGTACATCTCATCCTCGTCCAGGTTTACCAGACAGCTGTAGCACTCATAATCTTCATCATAAACGTAATTGACGCAGGCGTCACAATTCGTTCCAGCCATGGTTTATTCCTCCTTCAGGAAATCCAGCAGCTGTCTTTCCAGCTCCGGGCCCCACCACAGGCTGTAGCCCGCTTTGGTGGGATGGATCGGATCCGACATATAAAGGGACCGCTGGTCTTCGGAAATAGAATTAAACTCTTTCCCTGTCCACAGATCCAGGACGCCGATGTCCCATTTCTCCGCCAGCTTTTTCAGGAGGTTTACCATCGCCGTGTATTCGGAGGACTGGTAATAACTTCCGGTATAAAATACCACCGGGCAATTCCAGGTTTCTTTTGCATAAGCGATAATGTACTCTATGGCTCCGATCACCGTGGAGGTGTCGAAATCACCAAGCTGCATTCCCTCGCTGATGCCCCCGAGAGGAAAGGAAAGGGTTGCGTCGTTGGTGGAAAGCTGGCAGATGAAAAGGTCAAACTTTTCTTCTGCAGGAATGCTCTTCAGCCCCGGCACGTAGGATGAACCATCCCTGTCCGCTAAGGTGGCGCCATTCTGCGCCTCCTTATAAAGCTCTGTTCCGAAACGGGCAGCCAGATATTCTCCCACAGCCTGTCCGCCGGATGCGCTCCCCATCGTGACAGAAGAACCCAGGATACAGATCCTTCCCCCGGCCAGGGGACTGTTTTCCATAGGTTTTAAATTAGAAAAATCATATTCCTTCCGATTGCCTTCCATATTGTTGATACTTACCTCCTTCAGTCCTCCAAAGGGACCGATTCCTCCCGCCCAGCCTATCAGTATCAGCTGGAGGATAAATACTGCCGCCATAATGGCAATGATCGCAGCCAAAAGCTTTTTCCAGTTCGTTTTTTTCTTCACCATCGCCATCTGGCATTTCCTCCCTGCCGGTATCGTCACCGCCTGCCGAATCTGCTCTGTGCGGCTGTTTTCGTCTTTGATCCGCCGCAAACCTTTATCACAATTATTATACAAAGCTATCCCGCTGTTGTCAAAGGTTAATGTACTCAAACTTCCCATATTAAAAATGGGGTTCGCACCTTGAAAAATCAATACTTTAGCTCATAAAATAGCGTCAGGC
>CANQBS010000107.1 GCA_947589075.1 uncultured Acetatifactor sp. | reverse complement strand
CAGTGTGTCTATGGCAAGTTTTTTGGCAATAAGGCGGGCTTTATCAGTCGAAAATGGCTCCCGGATTTTGCGAATTTCCGGAGGGACGGATATGATTTTGACGCCCGGTACGATGACGGTCTCGCCTCCCGGAAAGATAAAGGCATCTTTGATACGGTTTCAGAACATGGCGCTCTTTTGTCAAAGGAGCTGAAGGATATCTGCAATTATCGCAAGGGCGGGAACAAGGGCTTCGATACGGTCATCACCCGGCTGCAAATGCAGACCTACATCTGCATCGCTGATTTTGTCTATATGAAAGACAAATTCGGTCAGACCTACGGTTGGGGCGTTGCAAAATATTCCACGCCGGAAAACCAGTTCGGATACGATTATGTAACAAGCGCATATCAAAGGGAACCGGATGAATCAAGGGAAAGGATCATCGAGCATTTGAATAAGGTGATGCCGGATGTGGGAAGGGAACAAATCCTGAAATTGATCAAGTGAAGAATAGACGACTGGCAGCCATGTGGTCATCGCTGCCGGAGCCCAGTGAGAAAAGCTGCGCCCCCGTTCTTCCAATGCCGCCGTATAAAACCGTTTGTGATTTTATTTCCGTTTATGATTTTATTTGCATCAAAGTTTACCAAAAAAACTGCCATCAGTTCAAGTCTGATGGCAGAATCTTTTTGTCCATATGGCTTTACAGCGCCTTGATCCGATCCACCGCTTCCACGGTATTCTCATAACTGCCAAAAGCAGTCAGGCGGAAATAAGTCTCGCCGCTGGGGCCAAAGCCCGACCCGGGAGTTCCCACCACGTTGGCCTTCTCTAACAGGTAGTCAAAGAATTCCCAGCTGGTCATTCCCCTGGGCGCCTTCAGCCAGATATAAGGCGCATTAACGCCGCCGGAAACCGTATACCCAGCCTCCTTCAGGCCGTTCAGGATATAATGGGCATTCTTCATATAATAAGCTACCTGAGCCTTCAGCTGAGCTTTTCCCGCCTCCGAATAAACCGCTTCTCCAGCCCGCTGTACAATGTAGGGGGCGCCGTTATATTTGGTGCCGTGGCGTCTCGCCCACAGGGCATGCAGGCTCACATCGCCGCATTTCAGATCCTTCGGGATCACGGTACAGCCCAGACGCACGCCGGTAAATCCGGCATTTTTGGAAAAGGAACGAAGCTCAATGGCACAGGTTCTCGCCCCTTCGCACTCGTAGATCGTATGAGGGACATTTTCCTCAGAAATGTAGGCTTCATAAGCCGCGTCATATATGATGACCGCTCCCACCCTGTTGGCATAATCCACCCATTCCTGCAGCTGCGCCTTGGTGATGGTGGAGCCGGTGGGATTGTTGGGGAAACACAGATAGATCAGATCCGGCGTTTCCTTAGGAAGCTCCGGGGCAAAATTGTTTTCCGCCGTACAGGGCATATAGATCACGTCGCTCCAGGTCTCCTTTACGGGGTCGTAAGTACCGGTTCTTCCCGCCATCACATTGGTGTCCACATACACGGGATATACGGGATCACACACCGCGATCCTGTTATCCACGCTGAATATCTCCTGAATATTGCCGGAATCGCATTTTGCGCCGTCGGATATGAAGATCTCATCCGGGCTGATGTCGCAGCCTCTGGCTTTATAATCATGATCCGCCATGGCCTTGCGCAAAAACTCATAGCCCAGATCCGGCGCATAGCCATGAAAAGTCTCCGCATGACCCATTTCCTCCACGGCGCTGTGCAGGGCTTCGATGATCGCCGGCGCAAGGGGCTGTGTCACATCTCCTATCCCAAGGCGGATAATCCGCTTGTCGGGATGCGCCGCCGCGTAGGCGTTCACCTTCTTTCCGATGGTGGAAAACAGGTAGCTTCCCGGTAATTTCAAATAGTTGTCATTGATCTTATACATAATAATCTCCGTTCCTTATTCCGTATATTATCGCAGTGGTCAGGCGATATCCATCTCACATTTCCCAAACAGCCGGACGCTCCTGCATTTCCCAGGGGCTGGCAAAAACTATCCTGCATTTCCCGGAAAGATCAGGCGAAATCCATCTCACCTTCAAACACTGTGGTGGCGGGACCTGTCATATAAATCAGATTCGATTCCCTGTCCCACTCGATCTGCAGCTCTCCTCCCAGCAGCCGGACATTGATCTGATCTTCCGTCAGTCCGTTCAGGATACACGCCACCGCCGCCGCGCAGGCGCCGGTGCCGCAGGCCAGGGTCTCGCCGCTGCCCCGCTCCCAGACCCGCATAAAGATATGAGAAGGATCCATAACCTCCACAAATTCCGTATTCGTCTTTCTCGGAAAACGTTCATGGTTCTCAAAGGATGGTCCTATGGCCTTCAGATCCAGGCCGGCAACATTCTCCGCAAAAATCACCGCATGGGGATTCCCCATGGATACACAGGTCATCCTGTATTCCCTGCCATCCACGACCAACGGCTCATCCACAACCCTGGAAGGGATCTCATCGCTTTGAACCGAAGGCTCCATTACCACCGGGATCAGCTCCGGTTCCAGAACCGGACTTCCCATATTGACCCTGACTCTGGATACCTGTCCGTTAGCCAGCATCAGATCCAGATACTTGATCTTGCCTGCGCTGATGATGCTGATGTGCTTCTTCCTGGTCATTCCCTTATCGTAAACAAACTTCGCCACACACCGGATGCCGTTGCCGCACATCTCCGCCCTGGAACCGTCGGCATTGTACATCTCCATTTCAAAATCTGCCTCGCTGCTGGGATTGATAAAAATGGCGCCGTCGCTGCCGATTCCAAAGTGACGGTCACTGATAGCCCTGACCAGCTCCGATTTTTCCTGCTGTGGTACCTGTTCCGTAAAACCGTTGATGTAGATATAATCGTTCCCGCAGCCATGCATCTTTGTGAATTTCATAGAAATCCCACCCTTTCAAAGAAAACCAGATTTCCTCCAATCCGTAAGGAAATATTATAAGTGCAACTGACTGTATTATACAATAAACCCCGTCAGTTTTCAATACTTCACCTACAAGTCTTTCATGACCAGAACCATCTGGGCTGTTTCCACCAGGTTGGTGCCGCTTTCCATGCTGCACTTCTGCAGATACCGGTGAGCCTCTTCCTCCGTCATATGATTGCGTTCCATCAAAAGTCCCTTGGCTTTCCTGATGAGCTGCTCTTCCTCGGGTCTGCGGATCTTAGGCGTTTCCCTGCGTTTTCGTCTGCGGCGCTCCAGGTTCTGGGTCATCATACTGAGGGTGCTCACCAATTCATGTACCTTCAGTGGCATCGCAAGGCAGAGAACTCCGCTTCCCCGGCTTTCTGCCAGCAAATGCTCCGACGCCATCAAAAGCATTTCGAAATCAGGGGGCAGGTTTTTCTGAAGCTCTGCATAGATCATATCCTTCAGCTTATAGCTGCAGATCACAATCCCATCGTTTAAGCCGTCCACAAGCTGAAGCGCCTGCGCGCCTGTCGTACAGACGCCGGTAACATGGAAGCCGTTGCGCATCAGGACATTCTTGATGTTTTTGGCATCCTCCAGCTTCGGAAGCACCACTATGATATTTGTCATCCTGCCCACCTCCTTTCCGTCTGCGGTTTTCACTCAGCGACTTTCCCTCAGCTTACTCATCCCTACAGGTATTTCTGTATTTCCCAGGCAGACACCTGTACGCAGTATTGATACCATTCCTCCTTTTTGGCAGCGATATATTTTTCCGCCACATGGCTGCCAAGAACATTCTTGATATATTCATCCTTTTCCAGTTCCTCTAACGCCTCCAGGAGATTTTCCGGTAGCCGCTCCAGCCCCAGAGCCTCCCGCTCTTCTTTTGTCATGGCGAAGAGATTGCCGTTGACGCACTCAGGCGGTTCGATCTGATTCTCAATGCCGTCCAGACCTGCCATCAGGCAGACCGCCAGGGTCAGGTAAGGATTGGCCGCCGCATCCGGGCTGCGCAGCTCAATGCGGGTTCCCCCTTCCTTATGGGAAGGAATCCGGATCAGCGGGCTTCTGTTGGCCTCGCTCCAGGCGATAAAGGTGGGAGCCTCATATCCCGGCACCAGCCTCTTATAGGAATTTACCAGCGGATTCGTGATGGCCGCCATTCCCTTGACATGCTTCATCAGACCCCCGATAAAATAATATGCTTCCCGGCTCAAGCCCCTGGGGTCCGCATCATCCTGGAAAATATTCACGCCATTCCTGGAAAGAGACATATTGATATGCATCCCTGACCCGTTCACCCCCACTATGGGTTTTGGCATAAAGGTGGCATGGAGCCCGTGCCCCTTGGCTATGGTCCTCACCGCCAGCTTGAAGGTCATCAGATCGTCCGCAGCAGCCAGGGCTTCTTCATAACTCAGATCAATCTCATGCTGCGCCGGAGCCGCTTCATGATGGGAAGCTTCCACCACAAGTCCCATATCCTCCAGGGTCAATACGATATCCCTTCTGGCGTTTTCTCCGAAATCCAGGGGTCCCACATCAAAATACCCCGCTTTTTCATGGGTGATGGTGGTGGGAAGGGCGTTCTCATCCGTATGGAACAGGAAAAATTCACATTCCGGCCCAACCTCAAAGGTGTATCCCATTTCCTCCGCCTTCCTGATCGCCCTCTTCAGCACATACCGGGAATCCCCTTCAAAGGGCATTCCGTTGGGGCGATATACGTCGCACAAAAGCCTTGCCACCTTTCCCTGCTGGGGCCTCCAGGGAAAGATCGCCAGAGTGGACAGATCCGGATAAAGATACAGATCCGATTCTTCAACTCCCACAAAGCCTTCAATGGCAGAACCGTCGAACATGCACCTGTTATCCAGGGCGCGTTCCAGCTGACTGGATGTGATGGCAATATTTTTCAGATTGCCCAGCATATCCGTAAACTGCAGCCGGATAAATTCCACATCCTCTTCCTCCACCAACCTTAAGATATCCTGTTTACTGTTTTTTTTCATACATACCCTCCAATCCATACATATTGTGCAGCCGTTCTCCAGCCGCATCAGACTGTCGTTCCTTTTCCGATTGCCGTTTCCTTTCTGATTGCCGTTTCCTTCTTATTCCATATCTTCCGCTTCCGAAACCGCAAAAGGGCATTCTCATCCCGCAACCGCCACGATAAGAACGCCCTTGTCCTGCCCTACATAATACCAACAAAACAGTCCGTATGTCAATAACCTATATGGAAAAACCTTTCGGAAGATCTGACCAGGCTCCCACGAATATTCCCCCAAAAGTCCGCATAGATTATATAAAGTAAAGCCAAAACATCAGGAAAAGGGGAAAATATGAGCTCCAAGACCAAAATCGTAGTACTTCATATGAAAGAATTGATATATACGGGAATCTTTGCAGCATTGGGCATCCTGCTCATTGTGCTGCTGATCATTATGTTCCTGCCGGGCAAAAATTCTGATCAGAAATCAAATAATGCTTCCAATGCGTCGCAACCGGCCGGAGAGGACCGCACGGAACCGGAAGACGACCGGGACGCCCCTGTATCCTCTGACGGGATCTACATACCGGGAATCTACACCACACAGCTGGTACTCAACGACCAGACAGTGGACGTGGAAGTCATCGTGGACAGCGAAAGCATTACCTCCCTCCGCCTGGTCAATTTAAATGAGTCCATCGCAACCATGTACCCGCTGCTGGAGCCGGCCTTCGACTCCCTGTGTGAACAGATTTATGAAAATCAATCCTTAGACAATATCACATATGAAACCGAAAGCAAATATACCTCCCTGGTATTGCTGGAGGCGATCAAAAATTCCCTGGAAAAAGCTAGGAACAGCACAAAGAGGTGAATCCCAAGCAACCACGATTTAGCAATTACCTATAATCTTTTACCGGCTCAATTCCTCCGTCAGCAGATAAGGCAGATTCGCCGGCTGATTGTAGCCTGTATTCTGCCATGCCACGCCCTCTCTGTAGGTCCGGTCCGTCAGAAGACAGGGGAACACATACTCCGTTTCCAGGTTAGAGCTGTAAAGACGGATTTTTTCAGGGGCAGAGGCATCTCTCACGATAAATTCCTCTCTCCAGTCCCCGCAGAGATCCGCAACCAGCCCGGCATTTCCCTTTGTCCCGTTATTTAACGTGGCTCCGGCAGCTTCCAGCAGCACATCTGAGGAAAGCTTCCCGGGGTTCCATTTCTGGACCTGAGGAGTCAGGGAATTTCCATCCTGATAATCGAACAGCTCCATCTGCAGATCTCCGTCCCAATAGATGGAAAAATTCACGCTGGGATGGGCATTATAAAGCACATTCCCCGAGCAGTCATAGGTGGCGTCGCTGCCTGTGCTCCACATCTCGGCGCCCTCATGATCCGGGTCAATGTCCGCTGCAACGCCCCTTCCGGTATCGATCCCCGTAAAACAGCCCCAAAGGATCTCTCCCGTCTCGGCGTCGTGCAGCTCCATCCCGTACTCCGCTCCTTTTTCCTCATGAACCCCGTAAACTTCCAGACGGCCATCCCCGTTCCAGTCGCTGATATGCATAGCGTCCCCATGGCCGAGACCCGTGGCGTACATGGCCTGTCCGTCATTATCCACTGCCAGGGAGCCATAGATGATCTCGTCGTAGCCGTCGCCGTCCACGTCATTGATGGAAAGCTGGTGATTCCCCTGGGCGGCATAAGGGTGGTCGCTGGGGATATCAAAGGCCCACTGCATCTGCAGTTTCCCGTCTATCAGCTTCCAGGCCGTGATGGCGCTCCGGCCATAATAACCCCTGGCAAAAATGGCGCTGGCGGAACCGTCGTCCAGATATGCAGTGCCCGCCAGGAAACGGTCAGCGCGGTTGGCATAGCCGTCATTTTTCTCTGCGGCAGCGCCGCCTTTAAGACCCCAATATCTGGTATCATAAGTCCCGGTCGCCTCATCGTAGGGACCTCTCTCGGGAATATATTCCACAGTATCAATGATCTCTCCGGTTTCCCCGTCAAAGGCGGTCAGGTACTCCTGTCCCAGGACGATCCTGCCCTTTCTCCCGGTATGCTGCCGAAAATCATAATCCTCCGGTCTGCCAAAAGCATCCAGCACCAGATCCGCCATACTGACGGCTCCCACATGCCCGGTTTCCACCAGGTCTCCATTATAGGTAGTGGAACCATCCGCCGTCTTGCAAAGCACCTCCGCCCTGCCGTCCCCGTCATAGTCCCAGACCTGGAACTGGGTATAATGAGCGCCGGAACGGATATTGAGCCCCAGGTCGATCCGCCACATGAGCTTCGCGGTTCCCTCTCCCAGATCAATATCATAAGCGTCCAGAATCGTGGTCCCGGTATAACCGTCCTTGGAGTTGTCCTGGGCATTGCTGGGATACCACTTTACGATAAGCTCCAGTTCGCCGTCTCCGTCCAGATCTCCCACGGACATATCGTTGGTCACATAAGCAGCGATGGAAAGATCCGGCATGGTCTCGTCCGGCGGAACCTGCAGAGTGAATTCCTGATAAACATCTCCCCAGGCCGTGGTCTCCTCCCCTTCGGAAGAAATTCCTTCACTGGCAGTCAGCTTATAGGTATCCCCCGCCTTTCCGGAAGCATCCAGATAATTGGTGCGGTCGCCGGTATATACGGTCTCCCCGTTGCGCTCCAGCGTGAATACGATCCCCTCCGGATCTTCTTCATAGCACCTCCAGCTGACAAAGACGCCCTGCCCGGCCTGCACCGCCACCAGGGCACGATCCGAATATTGTTCTGCGGGAGCAGGAGTGCCGATGGAGGATAAATCGCCATAGACGGTATAGCTCTGGTTTCCGGAGGACTCGTTTTCCTGTCCGGTCTGGCCGGCCGTCCCCGTTCCTGAGTTTTCCTGCCCTGCCTGACCAGGTGTCTCCGTTTCCTGATCTTCCGTTCCGGAAGCCGGAGCCATATCCTGTTCCTCCGCCCCGGTCACAGAGCTGTCCTTTCCGCTTTCAGAATCCTGTCCTCCACAGGCAGCCAGAACCATCACAAGCATAAGTACAAGGACTATCAAGCCGGATAATCGCTTTTTCATGGGTTACTTCCTTTCCTTGAAACTGACAAAATCTTTCACCGATATTTTATCATGTTAAAGCGTTAAATGCAAGGAAAAGGCTGATTTATTGACAATTTTCCGTATATTCGCTACAATGTATGTGGAGGGAGGTGCTTTCTATGTGGATTATCGGCTTTATGCTTTGTCTTTATATTGCATATTATATATTCATTTACCCTTTCGTCTGGATCATCCGAGAAACTTATAGGGATTACCACAAGACGAAAAGCGAAGCCCTGTATGAAGATCTTGACAAGCTCTATATGGAGTCGATCAAGCCGCTTGAGGCTTATCCCTGGGACATTTTTAAAGATCCTTTCTATGCCTGCCATAAGATATATTTTAACGCCCGTAAAATGATTGAAGAAAAAAGGTATAGTGAGTGCCGCCGCCTTATAGCCTCTGACCCTTTCAAAAAAGCCCTTCTCCCTTACGCAGACATCTTAATCCCGGAGAATCGATTTTAAGTTTTGAATAAAGATCTTTCTTTTAGTATTATTTTACAATACTACTATATACATCATCTTCTTGAAGAACAAATCGTTTCCTAACCCCCGTTAATGTGTTTCAACTCCTTCTGTCACTCTACCCGAGAGGGAAGAGACTGGAACTCAGGCGGTAATTATCTGCCATTCCTTATTTCAACCCGCTCTCCCCGCGAGGGAAGAGACAATGGCGGCAAAACAACAACAAAACTAAACGGTATTTCAACCCGCTCTCCCCGCGAGGGAAGAGACCATAGGTTCCACCAAGC
Source organism: uncultured Acetatifactor sp. (assembly GCA_947589075.1). Taxonomy (GTDB): domain Bacteria; phylum Bacillota; class Clostridia; order Lachnospirales; family Lachnospiraceae; genus Acetatifactor. The sequence continues at coordinate 300 of CANQBS010000107.1, read as the reverse complement.
CTTAAAAACGCCTCTTTATTTCAACCCGCTCTCCCCGCGAGGGAAGAGACCGAATAGCCGTGTCAACAGCTTTAAGGTCATTCGATTTCAACCCGCTCTCCCCGCGAGGGAAGAGACCCAGATCCTCTAAAATAATTCTCTGCCACAGTAATTTCAACCCGCTCTCCCCGCGAGGGAAGAGACTATGTGGAATAAATAAAAAAATATTTCCCATATAATTTCAACCCGCTCTCCCCGCGAGGGAAGAGACGCCCTCCCATGTTGATTCTGGCGGGTAGAAGTAGATTATTTCAACCCGCT